>JADJWE010000001.1:1217204-1521505 GCA_016716525.1 Candidatus Flexicrinis affinis | reverse complement strand
TCGATCGCGGAACGCGTACAAAAATTGGTCCAGCCCGAGGCCGGTTAGCGGGTGATCCGCGATCACGTTGACCGCGCTTTGCATCACGCGGATACGGTAGAAGTTCGTGCCCTGCGTGAAGTCGAGCGCGCGGCCGAACCGATCCGACTGCCCGGCCAGCACGACAAATACGACAGCCGCGAGAATGGCGGCGCCGATCAGCCACGGCACGGCGCGACGACCGTAGAGCGCCAACACGGCGATAGTCACGCCTGCCGGGATTCCGATGAACAGCCCGCCGACGCTTTGTGTGAGAATCGCCGCCAAGACCGTCACAACCAGCGAACCGATCGCCATCCACCGCCAGCGATTGGTGAACGACAGCGCCGCCGCGGCAAGGAACGGGATGACACGGCCGAGGTACAGCGCGAGGTTATTTGGCGATCCGTACACGCCGGCAAGCCGTCTGCTGCCGTCTTCTGCGGTGATGATCGCCGCTCCGGTAAAGTACTGGGCCAGTCCGATTCCCGCTGCCGCAACCCCCGCCGCGAGGAACGCGCCGATGACGACGAGCAAATCGGACCGCGAACGCAGGGTCGTCCGCGCAACGAGGTAGAAAGCCGCCGGTTCCAAGAAGAGCGTGCGCAGTTCGGTGAGAGCTGGCCCCTTGAGTGCCGACCATGAGGCGGCGGCGATCCCCAGAACCACATATGCGATGACGAGCACGTCAAGGCCGGACAGACGTATCGAACTACGGGTAGTCCCAGCTTGGCGTCGGCGTGCTTCACCCGCGGCAGACTGAACGACCCACGAGGCAAGCGTCATCAGGAGAACGATCTCGACCATCGGGAACGCGAACGTGAACAGTTCTACCGGAAACAAGAAAAATGGCGCGAAGAATGCTGTCAACGCGAGGCCGAGCACGACGCGTTGAAAGATGCACCACTGTAGAACAACGAGCGCAATAAGCGTGACCGGAAGCGTTAGATTGACGTATACCGTGCCTGCGCTGACCACAGCGATAAGCGCCAGCAGGGGATCGCGGCGGGCCCATGCGCCATCCGTCGCGCCAAAGGACACCGCCATCGTGAGCATGAGCGCCGCAGAGCTCAGCCCCGCGATCGCCAACTGCACCGGCGTGTTAAGGCGATCAAATGCACGCCGCGCCGAACGAAGTAAGGTTGAGAGGCCGTCCACGTACCATAGCACGCCAGCGAAGCCCGCCAACGCCACCACAACGGCAATCCAAGACGCGGCGCGCCAATGCGTCCATGACGGCACGGGGGATGGCGGACCAACGGCATACCCGATCAGGGCGTACTGGTCAAAGCCTTGATCAGCCACGATGGTAAGCGTGTGCACGCCGGGCGCCAGCCCCGAGGCGATTAGAACAGGACCCTGCCGGGGCAGCCGATCGGCGCTCTGCAGCGCGACGTAAGCCCGCCCGGCGGCATCGCGCGGGAGGGCATTGGCCGGCTCGCCATCCACTTCCGCATAGAGGTTTGCCACGTAATCGCCTTGGCGCAGGAGGAGGGCGACGGAGGTTCCCTCAAACGTAAACGTGAGACGGCTATCACGCAGCCACCCGATGTCGGCGGAATCACCCCGAAAGGTCCATACGCCCGAGTACTCGGCGTATGCGGTACGCACCGCATGCCACCCGGTGGGCGCGCCCACCGATGATGTTTGTGCGCGTTCCAGCAGCGTGGTCAACAACGGGGTCGCCGTTCCGTCGGGCCGAGTGAGTGCGAAGCCCTGCTGCGGATGGTCGGGGGGGTAGGGCGGATTCCAATGATGCAGGATCGCCGGGCCCATCCACGGCCATTCGGCCCGGATGCGGTCGAGCGCGCCGAGCGTGTACTCGATCTGCTGCTGCGGGGTTACGGAGCCCCAGATGGATGGCAGGCCGCGCCACGAATCGGGGAGCGTGTTCCACCCCCATTGCGTCGCCCAAATCGGCGGTACCGGTGTCCCGTGCTGGGCGAGCGCTTCGTAGGTAGTGACGGCACGGGAGAAGTTCAAGACGTGATCCGCAATCGTGCGATCGTACGGCCCGATATCCAACCCGTAAGGCTTCACGGCGAAGGCATCGACAGACTGCGCCGCGCCAAACGTGAGTAGGTCATTGAGGTAGGCGATCTCATGGATATTGTCCGGACCGCGTTCTTGCGTAGGGGCAAGGCCGGCAGCGATGACGAATGCCGTCGGGTCGGCCCCCCGCAGCGATTGCGACGCATCCGCCAGAAGCGCAGCATAACGCGAGGCGGAGGGTGCTAGCATGCCCCAGTTGGTTAGGAGGTTCGGCTCGTCCCACACTTGATAGTAATCGACCGAATCCGCATAGCGCGCGGCGACGGACCCTGCAAACTCGGCAAATTCTGCCGTACTCTGCGGCGGGGACGTGAGGTTGTTCGGCGCGCGTGGATCGCGCGCCCACGCAGGCGTGTTGACCAACACCGCAAGCAGTTCGATTTCGGAGACGGCGTCTACCGCCGACACGATCCGGTCGTATGCCACCCATTCGTAGCGGCCGCGCTCTGGTACAAGCGCATTCCAGTCGAATTCCTGCCGGACCCACCGCACTCCCGCAGCACGCATCAACGCGAGCTGATCGTCAAGCTGGTCGGCCGGAATTGTGCGAAGCTCCGCGTTTACGCCGAACCGTTCCTGCCAATAGGGCAGTGAATCGGCACTTACGGGGTCAACCGTGCCGCGCGCAAGCGTATTGACCGAAACCTCGACAGCAATCGCGGCCGTGCCTGTCAGTATCACAACCAAGACGGCGATCAAAACGAGGGCAAGCTTGCGCAGAGGCGAGCGCATCACCGGGCCCAAACGGGATGCGACGCAGAACCGTCCAACGTAACCTGAAAGGACGCCGCAGTGACGACATCCACAACCCACACGTTGCCCTGATACACGATCGCAATGTAGCTGCCGTCAGGGCTCCACGAGTAATCGCGCTGTGTGATCCCCCGCTGATCCTCCGGCGGGAATATCCGTCGGGCATTACTGCCATCTACGTCGGCGACGTACAGGTCGTACTCGGCACTGTCACCGACGCTGACAAGCGGCTGGCGCGCCAGCAAGTAGGACATCCCGGGCCGCCGTCCTGTTGCAGCGCCGGGGCCGCTATTTGGCGGCGCGAATTTCGGAAACGCCCATATCCCGGACTGCTCGTACACGGTCGCCGAAAAGGAACCGTCGCGTGCAAGCACGGCCACGTCGAAGATCGGAGAACGCTCTGCCGCCTCGCTGCCGACCGGCTCGCCGTGAACGACCGTCAGGAGCAGATCTGCGTCAGGCGACCAAGACACTGACGTGCGCCATGACCAATCGCTGCGCGGTGTGAACGGGACAAACGAGACGAGCGGCGTGTCCAGCGTCCCGCTCTCCAAGTCCACAAGGCCGACACTGTCGGCATGGACCCACGCCAGCGCGCCGCCATCGGGCGACCATGCGTAGCCCCGTCCCCACCACGAGAACGGACCGCCGCGTCCCGGCGACTCGTCGATCAAGGGGTCGATGTCGATCTCCTCGCCGGTCGTGGCGTCAAGTGTGATGAGCCAAAGGTCGTTGTAGGCTCCCCAGCCCGGGCTTGTCGATCGCGGTTGCGCTCGCGTGTAGCTGACGGTGTTGGCCCGCCCGGGGACCCATTCGGCCCAAAGCACGTTGGTCGGCCGCAAATCGACCGACTGCGGAGAGGACGCAGTAACGTCGAGAACCACGCTAAGCTGGTTGCCGAACTCGCTTCCGGTCGCCGTGGTTCGTGTGTACAGCAGCTGCCGCCCGTCTGCGCTCAAGCTGTAAGCGCGGCTCGGGTCAACGTCGCCTGTGTTCGTCACTGGCCTGCGCGAATCGCTGCTGCCGCGCATCACCCATGCGTTGCCGCCGCTGACATATGCGAGCGTCCCACGGATGTCGACGGGCGACAGGCGCGTCGTCGGCCCGACATACACGATCTCTTCGACCGCGCTTGCCAGCACGGTGGGCTCGCCGATCGGAACGGATTCGGCGCGGATTCCATCGACAAACTGCACCCGGAAACATTGACGTTCTCGCCCGTTCTGACCCGCCTGAAAAAGCACTTCTGCACCCGGTTCGAGCTGTTCATTGATCAGCGTGCGACGGGTAAATGGCAGGTCGCGATCCTCGCATTCGGTTTCTTCAGCCACTCGCCGGACGGTAATCTGTAGGCCATCGGAGATCTGTGTGAACGGAGGAGGCACGACGCGATCCAGATCGCCCAGCGTCACGTCGACTTGGGCGAGGAACTCGGCAACCGTGATCGGCTCTGGCACATCGTAGGTCAGGCTACGTCCATCGACAACGAGCGACACGATCATTTGGGTGTCGTCGGCAGGCGGCTGACATCCACCCGCGAAGAGCAGGAGAAGGACAGCGAGCAGTGTTTGAGTCATACGCATCATGGCTGGAATCCTATCACGAGCAGAAGAGCCAATTCAACGGCGCTCCAACACGACGATCACGGGATGCAGCCCGTTCTGGTTGATTTCGAGTTCCTTGACAACCTCCCAAGCCGCGTGGTCATGGACGATCTGCCGGATCAGGCGTTTCTCGTGAGTGATGAGGACCAAGCGGGCACCCGCTGCACCGACACGCGCCGCTTCGTCGATGAGGGCGGGGTAGAGGACAAGGTTCTCGGCGTGAGAGCCGACGCGCTGACCGAACGGCAAGTCGGCCAAGATGAGGCTAGCGGAGTTGTCGTGTAACGGCAGGGCGGTTGCATCGCCCGCAAGAAGCGCGCACGTATCGACCTGCGCGACTGCGAGATGTGCGGATGCCAGAGACAGCGCATCGGTGTTGACGTCGACGCCGATGCACTGGCGCACAATAGCCGCTTGGTTCAGCTCGACCATCAGCGTGCCGGACCCGCAGCACACATTCAACACGCAGTCCGCCGGAGTCGGCTTGGCGAGACGGATCATCGCAGCGGCGACACAGGCGTTGAGCGCGCCTTCATAGTTGTGGACACGCCATGGACGGGTTGCAAGCGGGCGCGGCGTAACGCGGACAAGAACCTGCCAGCCATTGCCATCGCGTACGGGACGAATCCGGACGTGGAGATCGCCTTTCTCGTCGGCTACGACAAGACCAAGCGAATCGGCCAGTTCGGTCTTGATTCGCTGCATCACTGAACTCTGTGCGCCTGCCGCGTCCAAACCGAGCGTTCGGAAAGACGGATCGCCCCGGACAATCTCACGGCAAACCGACACAATCCGGGTCCAATACTGATGGCCTAACAGCGCCTTTGGGCGAGGCACGGGCGCCGTAACGACAGCGTACACCGAGTTTGCGGTGCGCAGTGTGCGCAGCGCGTCGACGTCGACAGTCGGCTCAACCGAGACGGCACCGCTGCGCAGACCCGTGACAACCTGCCCGCCACCCAACTTCTCGACTGCTTCTTGGGCGCATATGTGCTCCAAGCCGGGCAGGACTTCCAGTTCGAATTCGTCATTTCGCATAAGGGGAAACCGCTGGGGCGGCCATTCGACCGCCCCAGATTTCGGCAGCTTAGAACTGACCGACAGCTTGAAGGACTCGCCGCAGCGTATTGAGCACGTAGTAGTTGCGAGCGTTTTCACCGAAGCGCGCGATCTGGTTGTCGCCAAGCCGATCGGCCCCCTGATTGGCAACCGACGGATTGTTTCCGTTCAGCGGCTCGACCAACTCGTTGAACATACGCCACACGTTGACGACCGGCAGATCGTTATCGCGGCCGTAGTTGATGATCACCTCGGCCAAGGCCTTGATGTTCACGTCGTCGCCGGGGCGCGTGTACGGCGTCAGCAGCACAGGAATGCTGCCACGGCCAATTGTCGTTGTGACGATCTCGTTCAGCGATGAGCGGAAGTCGTCAGGGCTCGTGCCGTCACGACCGTCCTGATAGCCGAGGCTGATGATCGTGATGGCGGGTGAGATTGCGTCCAGTTCGCAGGCGACCAACGTATCGCCGCAATCACCAAAGTCGTAGGCGAAGTTGGCAGCACGCAAGTTGCTGTCCACCGCCGAGCCGACACGCTGGAACGGGTTCGATCCGTCGTCTAGCGTCGTCGCCAGATAGAACTGGATGATTCCGTCCACGCTGGAACCTGCCTCGGACAGTTCGTACTGGCCGTCGCCAAACGGACTCAAGAACATGCTCGGGTCGATCGACCGGTCGCCGATGACGGCGAACGACGCGGCATTGTTGCCGGAGCCGTTCAGGATGGTCGACAGGCGACCCGCGAGGTCGTTGACGTTGGGCTCTACGGGGGCGGTATCGGCGATACTCTCCTGCGGGGGCTGCTCAGGGGCTTGTAGGAGCACCGGATACTCGACAGCGTTGCTACCGCCAGCATTCGATGCCGTCAGCCGCACCGTGAATTCCCCGTAGCCGGCGTAAGTGTAGGTCGGATTCGTCTCGGTACTCGTCGCGCCGTCGCCAAACTCCCACAGCCGGTCCGTTACGTCGCCCGACGTTGCGTCGGTAAACGTGACCGTGAGATCGTTGACATCGAACGTGAAGTCAGGCACAGGTGCGTTGGGCACCGGTGTGCTGACAGTCACGTCCTGCGCGGACTGATTCGAGCCGCCCGCATTCGCTACGGTTAAGGTTACGCGGTACGTACCCGGACCCGGATAGGTGTGGAACGGATTCTGATCGGTGGCCGTTGCGCCATCGCCGAACTCCCAGAACCAACTGTCGATCGTCCCGGTCGAAAGATCGGAGAACTGGACGTCGAGATTGTTGGCACTGAACGTAAACGCCGACTGCGGCGCTTGCGGCAGCGGCGCCTTTACCGATACCTGCTGCTCGCTGGCATTCGAGCCGCCCGCGTTGCTTACCGTCAGGCGGACCGTGTACGTACCGTCGGTCGCGTAGCTGTGCGCCGGATTCCGGTCGAACGCCTGCGTGCCATCGCCAAATTCCCAGAAGTACGAGTCAACCTGACCGGTCGAGAGATCGGTGAACTGTACGTTCAGACCGTTGGCGCTGAACGTGAATGCCGACTGCGGCGCCTGTGGCAGCGGCGTCGAAACCGACACCTGCTGCTCGCTCGCAGTCGAGCCGCCGGCGTTGCTGACGGTTAGGCGGACCGTATACGTGCCGTCCGTCGCGTAGCTGTGCGCCGGATTCCGGTCGAACGCCTGCGTGCCATCGCCAAACTCCCAGAAGTACGAGTCGACCTGACCTGTCGAGAGATCGGTGAACTGCACGTTCAGACCGTTGGCGCTGAACGTGAATGCCGATTGTGGGGCGGGCGGCAGCGGAGCGGTTACGGTTACGTCCTGACCACTCCGGTCACTGCCTCCAGCGTTCTCAACCGTCAGTCGGGCGCGATAGGTGCCCGGCGCACCATACATGTGGCTCGGATTCCGCTCCGTCGAGGTGTTGCCATCGCCGAACTCCCAGAACCAGGACGTAATGTCCTCGCCGGTCGAGGTATCGGTGAACGACGCGGACAGGTCTTGCACAGTGAACGTGAAGGAGCTCACCGGCGCATCCGGCAGCGGGGCAGACACCGCCACCTGCTGCTCGCTGAAGTTCGAACCGCCCGCATTGGCCACCGTCAGGCGAACGAGGTACGTCCCGCCGTTAGCATAGCTGTGCGACGGGCTTTGCTGATTCGACGAGTTGCCGTCGCCAAAGTCCCACTGCCATGTGTCAATCTGGCCGGTCGACTGGTCGTTGAACTGCACATCGAGGTTGTTCACGCTGAACGTGAACGCGGATGTTGGAGCGTTCGGCAGCGGGGCAGACACTGCCACCTGCTGTTCGCTGAAGTTCGAACCGCCGGCATTGGCGACCGCTAGGCGGACGATGTACGTCCCGCCGTTGGCGTAGCTGTGCGACGGGCTTTGCTGATTCGACGAGTTGCCGTCGCCGAAGTCCCACTGCCACGTGTCGATCTGGCCGGTCGACTGGTCGTTGAACTGCACATCGAGGTTGTTCACGCTGAACGTGAATGCCGATGTCGGCGCGTTCGGCAGCGGGGCAGACACCGCCACCTGCTGTTCACTGAAGTTCGAGCCGCCCGCGTTAGCCACCGTAAGGCGGACGATGTACGTCCCGCCGTTGGCGTAGCTGTGCGACGGGCTTTGCTGGTTGGACGTGTTGCCGTCGCCGAAGTCCCACTGCCACGTGTCGATCTGGCCGGTCGACTGGTCGTTGAACTGCACATCGAGGTTGTTCACGCTGAACGTGAATACCGATGTCGGCGCGTTCGGCAGTGGAGCTGATACCGTCACCTGCTGCTCGCTGGAGTTCGAACCGCCGGCATTGGCGACCGTCAGACGCACAGTATACGTGCCGTCACTCTCATAGCTGTGTGCCGGACTCTGTTGATCAGACGTGTTGCCGTCGCCGAAATCCCACTGCCAAGTGTCGATCTGGCCGGTCGAGAGGTCAGTGAACTGCACATCGAGGTTGTTTACGCTGAACGTGAAGGCTGACGTCGGCGCGTCTGGCACCGGGGCCGATACAGTGACATCCTGCCCGCTTCGATCGCTGCCGCCTGCGTTCTCAACGGTCAGGCGAGCGCGATAGGTGCCCGGCGCCGCATAGGCATGAGTCGGATTCTGTTCGTTCGAAGTGTTGCCATCGCCGAACTCCCAGAACCACGACGTGATGTTCTCGCCGGTCGACGTATCGGTAAACGACGCCGTCAAGTCCTGCACAGAGAACGTGAAGGAGCTCACCGGCGCATTCGGCAGCGGGGCGGTAACCTCTACCTGCTGCTCGCTGAAGTTCGAACCACCTGCGTTGGCGACCGTCAATCGAACGGTGTATGTACCGTCGGCCGCGTAGGAATGGGACGGATTCTGGTCGGTAGACGATGCCCCGTCGCCAAAGTCCCACTGCCAAGTGTCGATCTGACCCGTCGATTCGTCCGTGAAGTCAACGTCCAAACCGCTCGGGCTGAAGGTGAAGGCAGACTGCGGCGCACTCGGCAGCGGCGCCGTTACGGTGACGTCCTGCCCGCTGCGATCGCTGCCGCCGGCATTGGTCACTGTGAGGCGTACGCGGTAGGTGCCCGCGGCGGCGAACGTGTGGGTCGGGTTCTGCTCGTTAGAGGATGAACCGTCGCCGAATTCCCATGCCCACGAGAATATGCCTTCGCCGGTCGACTCGTCGGTAAGCGTAACGTTCAGGTCTTCAACCGAGAAGCTAAATGCCGAAGTCGGCGGGGCAGGTGGTGGGGCGTTGACCGTCACGGGCAGACTGAAGCTGTCCGAACCGCCAGCGTTGGATACAGTCAGTTCGACAGTATATGTCCCTGCGGCGGCAAACGTGTGAGACGGGTTCGAGTTGGAAGAAGTCTGCCCGTCGCCGAAATTCCACGACGTGGAATCTATTTGACCCGTCGATGTGTTCGTGAACTGCGCGGTCAGGTCATCGACCGTGACCTCGAAGCTCGCCTCAGGCGCCGGCGGCAGCGGAGCCGAAACGGTCACGCTCTGGGTCGCTTCGCTTTGCACCCCGTCCTGCGAGGTGACGACAAGCCGCACCTGATACGTGCCCGCCTGACCGAAGGTGTGCGACGGATTCTGATCGGTGCTGGAACCACCATCTCCAAACGACCAGTTCCAAGACGTGAGATTGCCTGTGGAACGATCCTGGAACGCGACACCTAGACCCGGCGGATCGGTGAGGTTCACGACTTCAAACGCCGCCTGCACGCGGTCCGTGACCGTGATCGTACGCGTTGCACTGCTCGCAGGGCCACCCGGCCCGACGACTGTCAGGATGACCGTATACGTACCGTTTTCCTCGTACGTGTGGAACACGATCGGCTCGTTGGTCGCCAGCGACTCGCCATCGCCAAAGTCCCAGTTGGACTGGATGTCGTCGCCTGAAGACAAGTTGTTGAACTGCACGTCCAGCGGCGCAGACCCTTCCTGCGGCGATACGTTGAAGTCGGCACTCGGCGGCGCCAGCGGGCGGGTCACGCTGATGTCGGCTTCAGCCGTATCGGATAACCCGTCAGGGCCGAGCGCAGTCAAACGAACACGGTAAGTTCCCGGGCTGGTGTAGGTATGCGTGGGCGCCTGAGTCTGATCGATCGGTGTCCCGTCGCCGAAGTCCCACCGATAACCCGTAACGTCACCGGTCGTGAAATTCTGGAACGTCACGATAAGCGGAGCATCGCCAGATGTAGGATTGGCGGTAAAGCGCGCCTCAGGGGCCTGCGGCGCACGCGTGACCGTGACTGTTCCACTCTGAGTCGCCGTGCCGCCCGGACCATTGACCGTCAAGCGAACCGTGTAGACGCCCGGATTGACGAACTGGTGAATTGGGTTCTGATCGGTGCTGGTCGTGCCGTCCCCGAACTCCCAAAGCCGCGACGTAATTTGACCTTGGGAAGTGTCCGTGTATTGGATCGAAAGCGGTGCGATACCCCCGGTGTTGGTCGGCGTGAAGTTTGCCTGAGGGGGCGGTACCTGCGGGTTCGACACTGTTACGACGCTGAAGGCACGGCCCGTGCCACCCGGCCCGCGCACCCGCAGCGAGATATTGTAGGTGCCTTCTGCTGTAAACACCTTGCGCGGGCTGCGCTCGGTCGAGGTTGTACCGTCGCCGAAGTCCCAGCGCCAACTATCGATTACGCCCGTGGATCGGTCCGTGAACTGAACGGTGAGCGGCGAAGGCCCGCTAACCGCACTCTGTTCGTACAACGCCACCGGCGGGTTGGTATTGACCGTGATGATTTGCGAGACGTTGGACTGCCCACCCGGGCCAACAACCGTCAACTTGACCTCATACTCGCCAGCCGCACGGAATACATGTACCGGGCTGATCTCGGCGCTGCTGCTGCCGTCTCCGAACGACCAGTTGTAGCCTGAGATTTGCCCCGTTGAGCGATTCGTGAAGCGGACCACCAGCGGCGCCTCGCCCGAGGTGCGATCCTGTGTAAAGGCCGCAATTGGCCGCGGGATCGACGGGGTCGCGGTTGGCACCGGAGTCGGTATGGCGTTTTGCACGCGGATGTTGTTTACAACCGTTTGGGGATTGCTGCCATCGCGCAAGTAGACGCGCAGGCGGAGCTGGTAGTTCCCGTCCGGGATCGCGTTCGTCGACCAAATACCCAGAACGCCGTTGAGCACCGGGAATTGGCGCGGTCCGCCTATGGCGTACCACAAGTTGCCCGGGTTTGGATCGGGGCCATACTCGAGCTGATACTGGAGGAAGTTCGGATGGATCGCCGAGCCCAGCACCTGAACGTTGCTAGTCACCACGTTTCCGGGAATCGGCGACAGCAGCACAATGCTGATCGTGGACGGGGTAGCGGTCGGGATCACCGATATCGCGGTCGGCGGAATGATGGCGATCGACGTGGGTGGCCCGACTTGTGTAAGGACAGGCAGCGTTGTGACGCTGACTGACGTCGGCACGCTGCCCGTCACCTGCGCCGACAGGGTAGGCGTTGAGGTTGGAACGGGTGTGAGTTCCGTCTCCTCTGGTCCACCCGTCAAGTTGCATGCCGCCATTAGAAGCGCGAACATGGCCAAGACGACCAACACTAGAACTCTTCGAGTGGCCATAAGTGTGTCCTCTCAAGGCGGATTCGTATACTACCCATAGTATTATGATAACGCAGGCCAAGCGAACGACACGACAGTGGTCCGACGCTTGACCTATGATTGATCTTCAATTGGGCGGCTTTGGCGCATTTGATCGCTGCCTATTATCATTGATAGGCGGAGTCATCACGCCGGAAATCACAATTGGGCTGAATGTCAGTGTCGACAGTTCGAAATGCAGCGCGCGGGCTGCTGGTTCTACTCACAATTCTCGCCGCAGCCGTCATTGCAGGCATAGTGAGTACAGCACGCCTGAATGAGCCTAGCGACGTTCAGCGCACAATTCTGTACGGCGTTCTCATACTGTTCGCGTATGCGATACCGGTTCAGCTGAAGTCACTACGGCTGAGTGCCGGGCACGTGTTCGTGCTTGTTGGACTGCTGAGCGCAAGTTCCAGCGGCGTCGACGCCATGATTGTCGCCGCAGCCGTGTCCACATTCCTTGGCACGGTTCTGCATCTGACCCTCATGCAGCGGCGCGGCGTTAACGCCCTGCGAGACTGGCCCAAGCTGGTGGCCCCATTCGCTGGCGTCGTGCTGAGCGCATACTCCTTTGTCACAGTATTTCGTCAGGTCGCCGGCGTCGTGCCGTCGGCGCCTGTCAGCGCTTACCCGGCCGAGAACTTTGGTGCACTCGTTCTGTCGATGCTCGCCTTTCTGGCCGTTTACTCCGGCGCGTATCTGCTACTCAGGCTCGATACGCTGCGGCCGGGTGAGGTTCTGATTCGCGAATTGCCGCCGATCGTGGTTGTTTTGGCGCTTCCGCTTCCGTTAGCCGTGCTTGGGGGTGAGATCGCTTCAAAACTCGGGACAACGGCCGAACTCGTATTCGCTTACGGCGCAATGCTCATCGTGATTGCCCTTAGCGGGCTTGGGCGGGCAGAGCAGAAGTTGCGCGACGACCTCGAAGTCCAGCAGTCGCTAGCCGTGCAGAATACGGTGCTGATGGCCGATCAAGATTCTCAGATCAGCCAAATGTCGTTGCTCAACGAAGTCGTGGCCACGCTCAGCGGCACGCTGTCCCCGGACACGCTGGTGGACCACATTATCTCGTGCGCCTCCGTGCTGACTGGCGCAACCGGCTACGCCGTCTATCTGAACTGGAATGACCAGTATCTGCTGGCGCGGGCTGTCGGCCTCTCCGACGTTGAGTTCGAAGCCATCTCCGTGCCGTTGATGTCTCTACAAGTGGACGATAGCGACCGCTTCGACGCACACCCTCTGGTCGTCCCCGACATCGCCAGAGATCCACGGGCCGAGATGCTGCGGAGTGTTGGAGTTCATCGCAAGCAGCGATCGCTGATCGAGTTTCCGCTGGTGGCAGGCGGCGCAGTTCTCGGCGTACTCGCGCTGTACTTCACGCACACGATCGACCCAAATGACCGGCGGCTCGAGATTCTCCGGGCGTTTACGACACAGGCGGCACAGTCGTTGTACAACGCGAGGCAGTACGTAGAGGCCAATGAAGCCTTCCAGCGCAACGCCGAACGCCTCATGACTCTGGCCGTGCTGAGCCGTTCGCTTTCGTCATCGGTAGATGTTGGGAGCATGTGCGAGCAGGTGCTCGACGAGGTCCTGTCGGCGACAGGCGCAGAGACCGGTTTACTCGTGCTGCTGGACGATATCGCCTCGACCCCTCAAATCGGTGCGACACGTGGCATCGAAGACGACCAGACGCAGTTTGCCAGCGTTATCGCAGCGCTGCGGCAGATCGACCCGGCTAGCGGCGCGTTTGTGATCCGGCGGGACATGCATACGGTTGGCATGCCGCCGTTTCTCACACAAGAATCCAATTCGCTGCTGATTGTGCCTATGGTGCAGGCAAGTTTCTTGTTCGGCGTCATCTGGTTGGAACACAGCTCGCCCAGCGGGTTCGGTGCAGAGGACATCCGGTTTGTCGAACAGATCAGCAACCAGGCCGTAATTGCGCTTGAGAACGGTCGCTTGTTCCAGCGGCGTGAGGCCGATCGCGAACGGCTCGCGCGCCTGCTGGATACCATGGTCGAGGGCATCATGATGATCGATCGGCAAGGGGATGTCGTCTTGGCGAATCCCCGAATGTCGATCGTTGGGCTGGCTTCCGAGGATCTGCTCCACGCCAATTTCCTTGAGCTGCTTGAAGTCGATGGACTGCTGTTTGCCGAGCGCGTAGGTTTCGCGTCACGCGAGGAAGCGGTGGCGTTTGTGCTGCACATGGACACCTACTCGGAACAGCATGAAGCCACGACGTACAACGTCTCCCTTCCCAGCGGCTCGCAGCGTGCGGTTGAGCGTCGCATCGTACCTGTAAGCAGCTCCGACAGCGCATCAATCGGCCTAATGTTGGTGTTTTACGACCGAACGGCCCAGCAAGAACTCGAGCGGTCACGGGAAGAACTCACCAACATGATCATCCACGACCTGAGAAGCCCATTGACGGCCGTGACCACAAGCCAACGCCTGCTCTACGAGATGATCCCGAAGGATAGCCCTTACTGGTCGGTCGTGGAGTCTGCGACCGGGATTAGCCGGAGAGCGGTGAAGAAAATCCTTAACCGGGTGGACTCGCTGCTTGATATCGCAAAGATGCAAAGCGGTGGCATGCTCGTGGAGCGCAGCAGTATCGATTTCGGTGAGATTGCGCGCTCGGTTATTGAGGAACTCGCGCCTCTAGCGAAGGAGCTAGACATCGAGGTCGAACTCATCGGGGACGGGAACATTCCCAATATCAATGTCGATTCCGACAAGATCGAGCGTGTGATGCTCAACTTCATCGACAATGCACTCAAATACAGCCCGAAACACTCGCTGGTCTCGATCCACTGTTTCCCGCATGAGCCAGATAATGGCTTCGTGCGCATTGAGGTGCGCGATCAGGGGCTTGGCATCCCGGAGGACTACAAGTCACGCCTGTTTGACGGCTTTGTGCAGGTGGAAGGCCGGCGCAGCGCTCGAGGCGGCGTTGGCCTCGGCCTAACGTTTGCCAAATTGACCATCGAGGCTCACGGCGGGCGTGTATGGATCGAGGACAATCCGGGTGGGGGCAGCATCTTTGCGTTTACGCTGCCGACCGCGCCCGCACAACAACGCACGACGGTATCCGAACAGTGATATGGTTGTCATAACTCTTGTCGGTCGAAGCCAAACGGGTGCGAGGCGATGAAGGTCTTAATTGTTGACGACGAGTTGGTGATTGGCGAAGCGCTTTCCACTCGGCTGCGGAACGATCACTTCGAAGTCCAGACGCGGTACAACGGTCTGGATGCGTTGAAAACCTATGAACTGTGGGGACCCGACCTTGTCGTGCTGGATATAGTCATGCCGGGAGAGCTTAGCGGCCTCGATGTATGCCGCCGAATCCGCGATTCATCAGACGTACCCATCATGTTGATGTCCGCGCAGGCGATTACCGAAGAGGATATTGTCGAAGGCTTGCAGGCTGGTGCCGACGAGTATCTGGTCAAACCGGTGCGATTGAACGAGTTTTCGGCCCGCGTTCAAGCCCTCCTAAGGCGCGCATCGCCAGCATCTGCCGATTATGATGACGGATACCTCAGCGTGGATCCGCAGCGGAGGCACGTGCGTGTTCAGGGAAGGCGCGTCCACTTGACGCCCACCGAATTTAAGCTGCTGATCGTCCTGCTCGAAAACGCCGGGCGTGTGGTCCACCAGCGCGATCTGCTTGAACAGGTTTGGGGGCACGAATATATCGACGACAAGTATTATCCGCGCGTCTATATCAGCCAACTGCGCCGCAAGATCGAACCAGACGCCGGAAACCCGCGTTATATCCTGACCGAACACCGCATCGGTTATCGGTTCGAGAAGCATCTGCCCAAGTAGCGTCACGGCTGTTTAGCGGATGATTGACTCCACGATCGTCACAATTGTCCTTGACGGCGTGGTGCTTGCACTCACTTTTTCATTCGCACTGCTCCTGATTTGGCACAACCTGAACAAGCGTCATATCGCACTACTGGTGACGCTGCTTGGCTTGGTAGTTGCATGGAATCTCGGTTCCATCGTCACCAAGCTGGCCGGCCAGTTCGCCTTAAACAGCACGATGGTGTCGGCCGCCGCAGTGGTACATGATGCGGGGTTTGCTGCGTCAAGTGTGGCGTTCTACGCCTTCGCCGCGTCGCTCACCGGTACACGCGCGGCGCCGCTGCTCCGCGCTGCTTTGCTCGGCATTGGCGCGGTTGTTGTTTCAAGACTGGTGTTCTCTCCGCTGGTTCTGGTCGAATCCGGCCAGGCCACGTCGCAGCTCTCGCCCCTGCCCATGCTGCTGTTCTTCGCTTACAGCGTTTTAGGCGTGTATCAGCTGTTCGCGAACCGGCGCAAACTGACCTCGCCGACCATATTGAGCGGCGCTGCGCTGTTTGTTGCCGGTCAGGGCTTGGCATTCGCGAATCCGGCGCTTGGAATCGTCGCGATCTCGACGAATCTGTGCTCTGGCGGCCTTCTCCTGATGACGATCGGAGTCATCCGGCGCGAGATCATTCGCCCTCTTGCCGAGCGCGAGCAGCAGATTGCGGCGCTTCACAGCTTGAGCAAGGAGATCGCCGGTCAGCCGCAGCTCGACGAGGTCCTCGGACAAATCGCACTCCAAGCGACAAATTGGATAGGCGGTGATGCTGCGGGTGTCTTCCTGCGCGATGAAGACCATCTGTACCTTGCGGCAACACACAACTTGCCGTCGTCGTATCACGGTTTGAAGATGTCGATCGACAACGGTGTATGCGGGCAAGCCGTTCGGTCGGAGAAGGCGCAACTTGTCGAGAACTACGGTCGAGACTGGCGCTTTGAGCCCGATTTGCCGCTAGCTGAGCAGACTTTCGGTTCATTTGCGGCCGTGCCGCTGACGTATCAGGGCTCGGTTGCCGGTGTGTTGTTCGTCGTATCCGGTCATCAGGGACGCATGTTTCGCTCGGACGACGTATTTCGACTCGAATTGCTCGCGCCGCAGGCCGCCGTGGCAATCGCATACAGCGCCCTTCTCGACAAGCAGCGCCGATTGCTGCGCCAGATCGAAGCCAACAGCGCCCAGCTCGAGTCGCTCCTGTTGAGCACAGAGAATCCGGTAATTGCAGTCGATCGGCGGTTGAAGGTACTGTTTGCAAACCCTGCGGCACTCAGCCTGCTCGATGTCGAACAGGGCACCGATGCGAGTGACATTCGAATTCCGGCGCAGTACTTTCCGCCATCGCTTGAGGCAATGGCGCGCGATTTGCAGCTCTTCAAGGTTCACGAGTACGAAATCGGCCTCGATTCGGTTACTTTTCAGTGCCATGTGGCGCGGCTCGGCAAGACACGGCATGAAGGCTGGGTCGCTGTAATGCACGACGTGAGCCGCCTCAAGGAACTCGACCGGATGAAGGGCGAGATGATTCGGATGGTCAGCCATGATCTGAAGAATCCGCTGATGGGCGCGATGTTGAATGTCGACCTGTTGCGGACTCGCGAGGACTCGGCGCTCAACGAGTCACTGGACGCACTCGATCGTCAACTCGATCGAATGGATCGCATCATTCGCGGCGTTCTGGATCTTGAACGGATCCGCACAGGCCGGCTGCAGCGGCTACCACACGAGATCTATCCGATTGCAGCGAAGGTCATTCAGGATCTTGACCGGACACGGCTCGACCGGGATGTATCGATCACGAACGCGGTTGATCGGACGTTGATCCTCGATGTTGACGGCGAGCAGTTCGAGCGAGCACTTTCCAATCTCATCGAAAACGCGATCAAGTTCTCGGAGAAAGGCAGCAGCGTTACTGTTTCGAGCGAGGTCCGTGAGGCCGGCAGGCAGGTTGCGATCCATGTGATAGACACTGGAATCGGGATACCGGCCGACATCCAAAGTCACGTCTTCGACCGATTCTTTCGCGGCAGACAGCGCGGATTCGAGCACGTCAGCGGCAGCGGCCTTGGGCTTGCGCTGGTCAAAGCCATTATGGAACTGCATGGCGGCACAGTCGCGCTGAAGAGTGTGGAAGGGCAGGGGAGTTGTTTTACACTGCTATTTACAGTGTCGGAGGGCGTGCGACAGGTCGCTTCACAGGGGGAGACGGGGCGGGCGCTTGGCCCGCCCGAAACACACGACTAGAGCGCGAACATGCTCTGCATCTTGATGGCCAAGCCCATGTCGCCTTGAACCTTCAGCTTGCCCATCATAAAGGCATTGATGACCGGGCTTTTGCCAGTTGCGACGTCGAGCCATGTCTCGGCCGACGACTTGATCGTGATCTTGGGATTCTCGGCGGCGCCTTCACCGGCGACAACCGTTCCATCGGCCACCTTAACCCAGTACATGCCGCCGTTCTCGCCACTAAAATCAAACTGGATGACGGCGTCCACACCCATTGCCTTATCAGGCTTGAAGCGCGCAACCATCTCCTCAAACACGGATGACAAGTCAGTCATCTTCACCGGCTCCTAATCTGTCGTTCCAATGATTGATATGACGATGCGGGTAGTATACTCGCAAAGTCCACGCCACCCAAGGCTGTCGCGAGGTTTACTCGATGCGCGCATACCTACGCATTCTAACCATTGCATGCTTGCTGTCACTCGGTGCTTCGGTTGGCGCACAGAGTACGACCGAGCGGCCCGAGACGGGCACGATCGCATACGTCGGCGTGGATCACAATATCTACGTCTTGCAGCCCGGCGGGGAGCAGCAGCCAACCGCACTGACGTCAGACGCGTCAAGCATTCGACGCTACGTTTTCCCGACGTGGTCCACTGACGACCGCCTTGCGTTCTTCTGCTGCGACATCACATTCTCAGATGACTTCGTTTTGCAGGCGTTTGTTGCGTCGTCTGACCTGACCGCCGCAAAGCTCTTGTATGAAGCTGACAATGAGGGTTACACCTACGCCTACTGGTCACCCGGAGCTTGCAGCGAAGGAGTCGACTGCCGTGATCTCGCTATCCTCATTACGCGCTTCAGCGACACGTTCAAGGTCGAGCTGATCCGGCAGTCTGATGGGACCGTATCTGCCCGTACGGCAGGTACCGGCGCGCCGTTCTATTTCAGTTGGAATGGCGACGGCCACCGCATGTTGTGGCATCGGAACAATCGCCAGGTATCCGTATTTGACACCACATCCGAAGCAGAGGCGAGCGATCTGCTCGTCGTGCCTAACGGATTTCAGGCACCGGTCTGGGCGCCAACCGGCGATAGGGCGGCCCTAGTTCTCGCTGAAAGGTCCGGACAGACGAATGCCTTGGTCGTAATCGACGGAAGCGACCGGACCGTTCTGGTGCGGGGAATACCTCAGGCCGTCCGCGGGTTTCCCAACACTGTAGCGATGAGTTGGTCCCCTGACGGGAGATACCTCGCTTATCGGGCCGTGAACCGCCTCGGAGCCAGTGCGGTCCTCGTAGTGGATGTGGAAGCGGCCGAACTCGTCGCCAGTTCTGAAGATCTCAACGTCCTTGCCTTCTTCTGGGCACCAGACAGCGAGCGAATCGCCTACATCACACCGGGAACGCGCGGAGAACCAAGCGCCGGCGGTGGGGTTGTCACGCGTGTTCAAGGCGAACCAACCCCCGCGTTCACGTGGTCGATCCTCGACGTTGTGAGCGACAGCAAGACTGACCTTGTGTCATTCGTACCGACCTCCAATATGTTGTACTTCCTCGCCTATTTCGATCAGTACTCGCAGAGCCACAGAATTTGGTCGCCTGACGGAAGGTATCTGACTTATGCCGAGCGGGTTGAAAACGCACCGTCGCTGATCTCCGTCCTTGACACGCAGTCGGACCCTCCAGTAGTTTGGAGCCCGGGGCACGGTGACTTCTCGACTTGGAGCTTCAATTAGCCCTTGAAACGCGTTGTATTCGGACTGATCGTCCTTCTCGCTGCGGCCTGCACAGGTGCGCCGGAGTCACGTGTTGTCTTTGTCACGGCGACACCGAGCACTGTTCCCCCGCAAGACGCAACGGCTGATGTTCAATCTCCTATTGCGACGGCCGATACGGCCGATACTGTGGACACTGCGGCTACCCTGACGAGCGGTGGGCTTGAATTCGCGGAGAGTTCGCAGGACACACGCATCCACACCGTCGTCGCAGGGGAAACGTTGTTTGCCATCGCGCAACAGTACGAAACGACAATGGACACTCTCGTCGAGCTGAACCAGTTGGAGAACCCCAATCTGCTCTTTGTCGGACAGGAGCTGCGCGTTCCCGGCGGGCCGACCCTCGTAACGCCATCGGTCCTGCTGCTGCCTTCCGGCAGCCTGGTGCGCGGACCAACCAGCCCACGTCAATCGGTCGAGCTGACCTCACGGTTTGCCGGTTACTTCGCTGGCCTCGTGGAACCGGTCGAGGAGCGCACGGCGACCGGAGACCGCACGACACGTTCGCTTACGGCTGCGCAGATTGTCGACCGCGTGGCTGTCGAAACCAGCGTCGATCCGCGCGTGCTGCTGGCATTCCTAGAGTATCGGGCAGGTTGGATTACACAATCGAACCCGGCCAACGTGCGTGAACCTCTCGTCGATATCGAAGAGTCGCTTCCCGTCAATCGCACCGGTCTCTACCGTCAGGTCTCCTGGCTGGCCAACGAGCTGAACCGCGGCTACTACCAGCACAAGTACGGCGACCTGTCGATTCTCGAGCTAGAGGGAGGCATCCGCCTCCTGATCGATCCAAGCCTGAATTCCGAGACCGTGGCAATCCTACGCGCGCTGTCGCTGGACCGGCCCGCCGCCGACTGGTTGGCTGACGTCAGCCTGTCGGGTTGGCGAGCAACGTACACGACGCTCTTCGGTGAACCGCAGTCGGCAGGTGAGGTTGTATGGGCACAACCCGGACCGCTCGCTTTGCCGTTTGCGCGCGGGGAGACATGGTTGTTCACCGGCGGCCCGCATGGCGGGTGGGGATCAGGCAGCGCGTGGTCTGCGCTGGACTTCGCGCCGCCTGACGAATCGCGCGACAGCCTGTGCTTCATCTCCGAATTTCCGGCCCGCGCTGCGGCAGACGGAGTAATCGCGTATCGCGATGCGGGAACGCTGATACTAGATCTCGACGGCGACGGAGACGAACGTACGGGATGGAACTTGCTTTATCTACACTTAACAACGGACAGTATGCCGCCACTCGGAATGCGTGTTGCGACTGGAGATGCACTCGGCTATCCCTCGTGCGAGGGTGGCGTGTCAACGGCGACGCATCTTCACATCGCGCGCCGATTCAACGGCGAGTGGGTCCCTGCCGACTGTTCCGCATGTACCGGCGGATCCGCCTTCAGCCTGGTCCTGGGCGGCTGGGAAAGCACGGGCCTATTTGGCCAGGAGTATCAGGGCCGGCTTGTCCGTGGTACGGATGAGCGCGTGGCAGAGCAGACACGTACCGATCCGATCAATAGGGTTACACATGAATAACAGACCCCTGACAGCGCGGATTGTCGTAATCGCCGCCGCTGCCTTGACACTTCTGCCGCTTGCTGGACAGGCCACAGCACAGGTCGAGCCAACGCCTATCGTTGTACAGCTTGCGACGTCCACGCCACTTCCGGTACTTGGCGCACCGTCGGCAACACCAGTCGTCCCTGATCCGACCGCGACCGACATCGGACCGACGCAGATCGAGGCGCTTTCGAGCGTCAATGTGCGCGCGGAGGCATCGACCGATGCGGCACGGCTCGGGTTGATTGTCCCCGGCGAGCGATATGCGGCGACGGGTCGCTACTTCCGCTGGATCCAGTTTCGTTATCCGAATTCGCCGACGGGCTACGGATGGGTCTATGACGAACTCGTTCAGATCATTGGTGATCCGGGTCTGATCCCGGACCTTTCCGTTACGCAGCCCACTGCCGACCCGATTGTGGCAGCAGCAACCCAGACGGCGGAGGCGGTTGCGTCACAGCCCGGCGGCGACCTGACCGCGACGGCAGGTGCGCGGGTGCTGACCGGCCCGGTCGGTGTAGACGCAAATGCGACCGCGGCGGATGTCCTCGTCGATGCTCAAGGGAGCGAACGCCTTCCGACGTTCACGCCGGTACCGAATATCGAGGAAGATATCGCGGCGGCGTCGGTTCAACCTACAGCAACTACGGAACCTTCTATCTTGCCGATTGCCCTTGAGCGCGGCGGAGTTCCTCCGCTAATTCCTATTGTCGCGCTGGTAGGGTTTGGTATGTTGGGGTTGGTGGTCAGTTTCAGGCGCCGGTAGGTAGCCGGATGTGGCATTGAATCCCACGGGATTGCCCGTATTATTGCTGCCAATCTCCGACACAAGGTCAGACCATGTCGTTTTCGCTCGATGGCTTCAAGTCGCATCTAGCAGCTGCCGGCTACGTTCAGCGCGATACTCCACTTTTGGAACGATCCGATTTGTACTCGACAAAAGGTGGGGATCGGGTGATTTCCCGATTGCTAACACTCAACCATCACGGGGCAGAATACGCCTTGCGCCCGGAGTTCACCGCGTCGGCCGTGCGAGGCTATGGTGCTGCACCCGAGGCTGTGGTGCGTTGGCAGTTCAGTGGCCCCGTGTTCTCGGACCTGTTCGCGACTGCAGAGCGCCCATTTCAGCGCGAGAGCGTGGGCGCAGAGCTCATCGGCTTCGAGGGACCGGGTGCGGACAGCGAGATCATTGGCTTGGCTGCGTCGGGACTGCTTGTACAAGGGAATTCAGACTTCACTATCGTGGTGGGGCACGCGGGCTTATCGCGCGTCCTCATTGAACGCTACACAACCGATCCGGAGCTTGTGCAGTTCTTGCTTGACCAATGCGACACGCTGAGGCTTGAAGGCGGCCTCCGAGAGGCTGCAAGCAGGGTTGACGAGTACTTGGCCGTGCGTTCGCGCGAGGCCGACGGCATGGACTCGCCACTTGAGTATGTCGACGAGCGATCCACCGATACGTTCATCGCCGGGCGGCGGCGGCGAGACATCCAGGGCAGACTGGCTGAGAAACGGCGGCGGGCGGCAAGTGCAGGCGCTGTAAAGGAGGCACTAGAGTTTCTCGCTGACTGGGTCTCGATTCGTTCGCAAGCTCCGGCTGCCCTTGCGCGGATTTATCAGTTGGGCGAGGACAATCCAGCTGTGGCAGGGATCGCTGCCGATCTGCGGACGACGCTGGACCTTCTCGACGTTTACGGCGTTCCGTCTGACGCGATTCTCCTTCAGCCGCACTTAAACCGCATTTGGGAGTACTACAGCGGCATCGTATTCGAGTTTCAAACAGCAGATGGTGTGTCGTTGGGTGGTGGCGGGCGCTACGACGGACTTGTGCGTTTGTTAGGCGGGAGAGCATCTCCTGCAGTTGGGTTCCAGCTCAATGTGGATGCGCTTGCAGCCAGTTTCGGTGCGTTAGCCCCACACGCCACCTCGGTTCGAGTGCAAGGGCCTCGTGCGGCAGCACCAAGCGTTGTGTGGTGGGCGTGTGCGCTCAGGGCGCGCGGGATTACCGCAATCCTCGATGAGTATCCGTCGGACGTCTCAATCGAGGTCGAACGTACGGTCTCGATCGACCCCGGTACTGGCGACGCGGTTTATGCGGATTTCAGCTTCACGCGAGCCGATGTTGAGAATCTGTGCGCGACTATTCTTGGATACAAAACGCATGAGTGATCGTGTCTTGTTGGCACTTCCAAGCAAGGGGGCTATTGCCGACCCGACGCTGAGTTTCTTACGCGATGCCGGGCTGCGTGTCGACAAACCCAACGAACGGCAGTATGTCGGATCGGTGCCGGCGATCCCAGGGTTGTCGGTACTCTTCCAGCGCGTGAAGGATGTCGTCTATAAGGTCGCGGACGGCACAGTGCAGCTAGGCATCACCGGGCTGGATGTCGTACGCGAGAACCCAAGCGATGAGATCGTGGTACTGCATCCGGAGCTTGGCTACGGTCATTGTCAGCTTGTCGTAGCGGTGCCCGAGGACTGGGTAGACGTAACCTCCATGACCGACCTCGTCGAAGTTGCGTCCGACTTTCGTCGCCTTTACGGGCGTACAATGCGTGTTGCGACTACATACGCACACATGGCGCGGGACTTTTTCCACTCACGCGGCCTGCATTATTTCGCTCTCGTGAAGGCCGAAGGAGCGATTGAGGCCGCCCCCACAATCGGATATGCGGACATCGTCGTCGACCTTGTTCAGACCGGAACGACCCTACGCGAGAATCATCTTCGTCCACTCGCGGACGGTACGATCGTTGAAGCGCAAGCGTGCCTCATTGGCAACCGAACCGCGTTGAAGACCTCGCCGGACGCGCTGAAGGTCGCGCAGCACCTGCTTGAGTTCATCGACGCAGCACTACTCGGGCGGCGTTATCGTCAACTGACTGTGAACATCCGCGGCAAAAGCCCCGAAGACGTGGCGGCGAAGGTCAGTGGTTCCGAGATAACCCGTGGACTGCGCGGCCCGACCATCGCGCCGATCTTCGGCGCGCCTCAGGACAGGTCCGATATATTCTGGTACACGGTGACCCTGAACGTGGAAGCACGCAACGTGCTGGAAGCCGTCAACCACCTGCGGTCGGTCGGCAGTTCGGAGATCGTCATCAGCCCGGTCAATGCGATTTTTCTCGAACAGAGTCACAGCTTCCAGCGTGTGCTCTACGAATTGGGCCTAACGTAGGTCGGCAGTAAGGTCTGCGAGCAGCCGATCTAGCCGCGATCCTCGATCCCCGGTCGCGCTGCCGAACTCCACACAATGCGTCAATCCGAGCAGCGCAATTTCGGGCCGAAACGTCGTCAAGTTCATGGTCAGCAGCGGGCAGCACATCAGTGCCAATCTAAGCCGATCAGCCCAGTTTCGGGACAGCGCACCCTGTGCGCGCAGCCGCCCAATGATGGGTCGCAAGCAGTGCTCGACTTTGCTTTGCCAGAACATCTCGCGCAGTGGATTCAGGTCGTAATTGTGAGTGACGATCCATTTGTCTCCGGAGACTTCCAAGCGAATCTGGAGTGTTTCCGCTTCCTCGTCAGGAAAGTACATCCACATGGCATGCGCATTATGATAAAGCGGCTTGACGAGATCGAGTAGAGGATCGTGTCGTCCAGCGAACGCCGGGTCGAAGTACGTCAACCCCTCTGCAGAATAGAAGACGTTGCCGTTGTGCGCGTCGCCGTGCCCGACAACGGATGGGCCATCTTGTGCAGGGTCAAGCAGGGCCACAGCCGTCGCCACCAATTCTTGCAGCGTGGCCGTAAACTCGTGGCCGTTTACGACCCACCGACGCGTCATCACTGTTGTCGAGTCTGTCGTCAAGCCAGGAACCCGAAACTGAGCGCCTTCGCCGTAGAAGCGATCGAAGCGACCGCCCGTTAGCCGGTGCCAAAAGAGCTGGTGGATGGGCGCTTTCCTGTGCGTTTCGGCATCCGAATAGGAGAGCGTGTCGCAGTAGCGCTGGTACAGCGCTCGGTCTTCAAGGGACTGCGCTTCGCCCAGTGCGCGCGCCATCTCTCCGCCGAAGTCACGCCGCCGTTCGATGTCGCGGGCGATGTCGAATACGGGGGAATCGTTGATGATCGGGTACACGAGAAGCTGCTGCCCATCTCGCGTAGAGGAGTACAACGGCTGAACGATCGGGTACGCTGCATCCGCCAGAAGCGCGGCATTATAGTACTCGCTGATCGCGCTGTCTTGTTCGACGTGCGTCTTGAAGAACAGACGACGACCGTCAGCGGTGGTCAGGAAACCATTGAAGGAATTCAATGAGGTCGCCTGGGGGCGCAGTTCCAGATCCATTACGCCCAGATCTGGAAAAAGCCGCCCAATGACCTCGAGCAAGAGCGCCTCGGCAGCCGGCTTGTCCCTAAACTGGAGGTGTTGGATCCGAAGAAGTGCCCCCGACCCACTCACGCCTAGAAACCCAGAATCTCGTCACGCTTGCGGATCGCCATCGCGTGCGCGGGGAAATCCTCGTAGTCTGCGAGTCGCGCTACCGCGCTGCGCAGCTTGTCGTATCCATCGCGCGAGAGGTAGCCGACTCCTGACCGCTTGAGGAAATCCCATACACTCACCGATGAGTACGTTCGCGCAAAGCCGCCTGTCGGGAGAATAGCATTCAGGCCGAGCGCGTAATTCGCGGTCGGAATCGGGGTCATCGGCCCGAGCAAGATTTCGCCGGCATTTTCGATGCGGTTGAGGGTAACGAACGGCTCTGCGGTCAGTAGTTCCAAGTGCTCCGGCGCGTAATCGTTTGTGAACGCGATCGACTCGGCGAGACTCCTTGTGAGCATCACGCCGCCGTAGTTGCCCAGTACTTTCGTGACGAATGCGCGACGCCACTCCGGCAGTTCCGCGATGTAGCCGGGGAGAAGTTCGAGTACTGCATTGGCAACGCGTTCGCTGTGAGTCACGACGAGCGCTGCCGAGTCCGGTCCGTGCTCCGCCTCCACGAGCAGGTCCAGCGCGACAAGGCGGGGATCGGCGTGTTCATCGGCAAGGATGATCGACTCGCTCGGACCCGCAGGTAGCCCAACGTCAAAGGTCCCGTAAAGGAGGCGCTTTGCGGCCGATACGTAACTGCTTCCGGGTCCGATAACCTTCTGCACGCGGGGAATAGTGCCTGTTCCGAACGCAAGTGCTGCGATGGCCTGCATTCCGCCAACCGCGTACACCTCGCCAACACCAGCGACCTCTGCGGCGACAAGCGCGGCCGGATCGGGCCTGCCGTCCGGTGCAGGCGGCGTTACCACAACGACTCGCTTTACATGGGCCACGACTGCTGGAACGCACAGCATCAGCATGACAGACGGGAAGGCACCTTTGCCACGCGGTACATACAGGCCGACGCTTGTCACCGGCGTCACTTTCTCGCCCGCCATGATTCCGGGCCTAACCTCTGTGAACCACATCGGTTCAGGCATCTGGTGCCGGTGGAACTCGCGAATGTTGTCGTGCGCGAGCTCAATTGCAGCGATGACGTCGGCTGGAACGGAATCGCGTGCAGCTTTGAACTGATCTGTGGTTACCCGAAGATCGGCAGCACTGAACTCAGGTGCATCGAACTTCCGTGCATATTCCACGACCGCCGCGTCTCCGCGCTCGCGGATGGCGGTGATGACCTCCTGAGCAAGAGGTAGCAGTTCAGCAATGTCTTGTTCCGAGCGCCTCATCACAAGCGTGCGCTCCGCCGGAGTCATGCTGCTTAGTTTCCAGAGTTTGATCATTTGTTCCTGATACCTCGACTTGAATACATTGCGGAGACCCGTCAACGCCAGCGAATGGAAGGACGCATGTTCGGGGCATATTGCTCGATTCTCGCCCGGTGTGCTTGTACATCCAGCAGCATGTCCCGAACAACCTGATCGATATGCTCGTGCGGCTCGTAGCCAAGCTGGACAAGATGATTCCGATCCGGTTGATAGTAGTGTTCCTCGCGTTCTGAACGCGGATTCTCGACGTGTTCGATCTTTGCTGGCATGCCGAGGGCGACTGCCTGCTGCTTCACCACCTCTGCAAGCGTCGAGATCGAGTAGGTGTACTCGAATTGATTGAAGACCCGATATTCGCCCCGATCGGGAGGGTTCAGCAAGGCAAGCTCAAGGCACTGTAGCGAATCGGAGATCGGCAAGAAGCCGCGTGTTTGCGAGCCGGAACCAAACACCGTCAAGGGATGTTCGATTACCACCTGGCAAACGAACCTATTGATGACCGTTCCGAAACACTCATCGAAGTCGAGGCGAGTGGCGAAGCGCTCGTCTGGAGGCGTGCGATCCGTACGTGTGCCGTAGACAACGCCCTGCATAACGTCGGTGATTCGCAGCCCCCACGTCTTTGATGCGAAGTGCGCATTGTGCGAGTCGTGGACTTTGCTGAGATGGTAGATACTACCCGCCTGCCGTGGGAAGGGGAGGGTATCTTTGCGCCCCCGATACTCCACCTCGAAGAATCCCTCAGGAATGGCCACATTGGGTGTTCCATATTCACCCATGGTCCCAAGTTTCAGCAGGTGCGCGTCGGGGCACGTCTCTCGCATCGCCCACAAAAGGTTCAAACTGCCGACGACATTGTTATGTTGGGTGAGTGCCGCGTGTTCGGCATCGCGCATAGAGTACGCGGCCGAGGGTATCTCGCCCAGATGGACGATCGCATCCGGCTTGACCTCACTGAGGATCGCGACAAGACTGTCGTAGTCCAACAGCGAAGCCTCGTAGAAGTCGATCGGTCGGGAGAAACACGCCGAAAAAGCCTCCGCGCGATCCACCCAGTGTGCAATTGGGATCGCGGAGATCGATGCCATCTCCTGCACCATCTTGCGACGCAGGAAATTGTCAATTCCGGAGACGGAATGACCAGCGGCAGCGAGCCACTGAGCCAGCGGCCACCCCAAGTAGCCGTCAACACCTAGAATGAGTACGTTCATCGCGTCGTCTGCGCGTGCTTTGCAGGCCTAGTCGGGACGAAATGAGTCGATATAACCGCGTCGAGCAAGAAGCTCGGCGTTCTGGATGCTTGAGCCGGCAGCGCCCCGAATCGTATTGTGGGATAGCGCGAAGAACTTGTAGCCTAACAACGGGCAATCGCGCAGACGTCCAACGGAGGTCGCCATTCCCGCGCCGATCATGCGGTCTCGCCGAGGCTGTGGTCGATCGTGCTGTTCCAGGTATACCACCGGTAGGGCAGGGGAGCTGGGCAGACTTGCGACCTCAGTGCTTCCCCGGAAGCACGCCCACGCCTCACGAATCTGCGCGTGTGACGGCCGTTGGTCAAGCTCAACGGATACATGCACGAGGTGTCCGTCGAGAACTGGCACTCGGGTACACGATGCGCCGATAAGCGTCTTAAGTGGCCTAATTTGCTCGCCATCGAAATCGCCCAACATCTTTAGCGTTTCCGTCTCCAGCTTGTCTTCATCCCCGCTCACGTACGGGATGACGTTATCAATGACATCCATCGAAGGGACGCCCGGATAGCCTGCGCCGCTCGTCGCTTGTTGGCTGACCACATGCACTTTTCGGATACCATACTGGCGCAGCGGCGCCAAGGCCATCACCACGGGCATCGCTGTGCAATTGGAGTTAGCGATCAAAGCGCCTGTGCTCCAACCGCGGTTGACGCGTTGGCGGTCCAGAAGCGCAATGTGCTCGCCATTGACCTCGGCAAGCAGCAGCGGAACGTCCGTCGCCATCCGGTACGAGGAGGCATTCGTACACACGATCTTGCCTTGCGCCGCGAGAATAGGCTCCAGTTCGACAGCTGCTTCCTTTGGGAGTGCCGAGAAGACCAGTGGGCTAGAGACGGCACCGCCGAGAAGCTGTACGGGAAGCTCGCCGACACGTAAGGGAGGACCACCATCCAGTACCCAGTTGGCGGCCTCGCGGTAGGTCTTGCCTGCGCTGCGTTCAGAGGCAAACAGCTCGCGCACCTCGAACCACGGATGGTTCTCGAGAAGTTGAATGAAACGCTGGCCCACGGCGCCCGTCGCGCCGAGGATTGCCACCGGGAGCTTGCCGTTTTCCACGTGATTCCTCTCTCACAGAGTACCGATGACTCTAGATTCCAACCGAGTTTGCCCGCACCGCCGGATAGCTGCCTAGCATTTTCACGAACGATGCACGAAAGAGCAGCTTTGCGAGAACTTCCTGACACGCGGCATCCTGCCAGTACCCCTCAAAATCGAGATAAAACACAGGTTCCCACGGGCGATTACGCCGCGGGCGACTCTCGATCTTGGTCAAGTTTATACCACGGCTGGCGAACTCGCCGAGGCAGTCATATAGTGCGCTGGGTCGGTTCCGCGTGGCGAATACGAGCGAAGTCTTGTTGTAGTCGCCACGTTCCGGTGCATCATGGCCCAAGACGAAGAACCGTGTGAAATTAAACGGAACATCCTCAATCTCGTGGTCTAGGACGTCCAACCCGTACAGTTCGCCCGCAAGCCTGCTGGCAATGGCTGCAGTTCCAGACTCTCGCGTGCTGGCGAGGTCACGCGCTGAGCCGGCGGTATCGTACTTGGGAACAGCCTCGAGGTTATGCCGGCGAAGGTATTTCTCACATTGTGCCAGCGCCTGAGGATGTGACTGCACGCGCTTGACATCCTGCAAGGTTGTCCCGGAAGGGGCCAGGAGTGAGTGGTGGACGTGAAGAATGATCTCGGCTTGGATGAGCAGGTCGGAGTCCATCAGCAGTTCATAGGCTTGGCTGACGGCCCCTGCAAGAGCGTTCTCGACGGGAAGTACAGCCAAATCGACACTCTGTCGGTGGATTGCGTCGAACACGTCCCCCAATAGCGGGCAAGGCACCGTCTGCACGTCGTCGCCGAAGTGCTGCCGTATCGCTTGCTCTGAGTAGGCACCGTGAACCCCTTGAAAGGCGACTTTTGGTGACAATCGACACATCCGAATCTGTGAAGGGTAGGGAAGGCTACCCGGCGGTAAGCGTCGCCATGGTAACAGGCTGAGGGAAGAATTTCAATCCATCTGACCAAAGTGGACATGCGTCCCAATTGTGATTGACGTTTCGCCAAGTGCTTCGCTACAATTGAGGTCAGTAGAGGAAGGAAAGGCTTGTCCAATGGTAGACTTCTTCACGCCGGATGTTGAGGCCGAAACCAGTAACGAGAAAACTCCCATGCTGACCGTTACAGCGGCTGCCGCACAGACCGTGCGAAATCTGCTTGAGCAGCGTCAGATCCCGAACCATGTGCTGCGTGTGTTTGTACAGGGCGGTGGATGTTCGGGCATGCAGTACGGCATGGCGTTTGAGTCGGCGCCTGAATCGTTTGATGCAGTTGTGGAGACGGATGGTGCTCGGTTTGTGATTGATCCGACGAGCCTGCAGTTCTTGCGCGGTGCGACGATTGACTTCGTCGACAGCCTGATGGGCGGCGGTTTTCGGATCGACAATCCCAACGCCGTGTCATCGTGTGGATGCGGGCACAGCTTTCGCACATCTGGTTCTCGCAACGAGTCCGATGAATCGTGTTCAACGTGCGGATGCGGCAGCCACTAGTCTCGGACACTGAATAGAGATCCAACGTCAATCGGCACGATATCCTGATGCGTCGGGATTATCGTGTCGATTGCTTTTGGGGTTACGCATTACTCTTGATAATGTGTCTTATCATATACAAACACGTGTTTTTCAGCCCATGGACGAGTATCCAGTACCTGCGTCAGAAGTCACCACAGAAATTCTCGTCAAGAATTCGCGCTTTATCAGCATCATCAAACGCTGCGACAGCGTAGACACCGTACGTGCAGAGATCGCGGAAATCAGAAAACGACATCCAACCGCAAACCATCACGTCTATGCATTTCGGATCGGCTATGGCAACACTGTTCACGAAGGCCTATCCGACGATGGCGAACCATCCGGCACTGCTGGCCCTCCCGTAATGAGCGTGTTGCGCGGCAGCGCAATTGGAGACGCACTAATCGTAGTCGTTCGCTACTTTGGCGGCACCAAACTTGGCACTGGCGGATTGGTGCGCGCGTACACCGAGTCTGCTGCTGAGGCCATCAAGCAATGCCAAACAACGCTTAAAGTCTCAAACGCTAAGTTGACAATCGGAATCGGTTACGCCCAGTACGAACGTGTTCAGCGCATATTGCTCGAACACAACGCCGAAGTCATAGACTCAACGTTTGCACAAGACGTCACGTTGTTGGTCGAGCTTCCAAGTCGGAATGTATCCCGGCTTGTGGACGCCCTGCGTGAAGCAACGGGCGGCACCGCTCGCGTTGCCGAACTTTATTAGTCCGTATCGTCAGCAGCCATCTCCCGCGTCAGCTGCACGACATCCTGATTATAAGGGGCTAACGTGTGGGCCTGGCGCAAGAACACCTTCGCCCCGTCGAGGTCGTCCAACAAATATGTGATACGAGCCGCGCGAACAAGACTCGGCACATGCTGTGGCTCTGCCGCCAGCGCGCGCTCAACGTAGTCAAGCGCTACAGACAAATCCTCATCGTCAATCAACAGATCAGTCAGCTCGTTCAGCAACTGCGGGACATCACCGATCCGCTTGTGAGCCTCAAGCAGCACTTCCAGTGCTGTCGATGGTTCGTCCTGGTTCGCATACGCCCGCGCCAAGACGATGTAGCCGTCCAAGTGATCAGGTGCCGACTCGACGAGCCACTCGAGGAATTCGAGATCACGCTCGCTTGCCTCCCGTCCCACCGCAATGCGATCGGCAAGCTCGGAGAAAAGCTGTTCAGCCCCCCTACTCTCGCAAAAGGCTGCAATCAACTGCGCCTCGCCACGTTCGGGACCATTCTCACCAAGTCCAGCCGCCTTCTCCGCCGCCGGCTTGGCCTCGTTCGGTCGCCCCGCATGATACGCCGCAAATGCGTAGTTCCGCCAAGCACGCGGATTAGCCGGGGACGCACTGGCTGCGACCGCCACCGGCTCTACTGCTCGCTCGAAATCGTCACGAACAAGAAGCGCGGAAAGCGCAGAATCAACCAGCCTGCCGCTGTTGTCATCTCGTGCCAACAGAGAGAAATACTCCCACACGACATCGGTGTCCATGTCAACAGCGCCTTGTACGAGCAGAAACAGTACTGCAAGCCGATCCTGCAGCTGCGACGAAGCGCGAAGTGCACGCTCCAATGCCTCTAGCGCCTCTACCCGTGCTTCGGCACTGTCCTCCCCGAACGCGGACTGGTCAACTCGCTCAAGTTCTTGGCTGCTGATAAGCTGCTGCCCGTACGTTCTCAATAACCGTGGCTCATCTGGCCGCTGCTCCAATGCGCTCTGAAGCGTGGCAATCGCCAAGTCGGGCCGACGTGCCGCGCCGTAGACGCGCGCAAGTGCAAGCCATGTCGAGACAGGCGCCACTTCGACGTCCCCAACCGCTGCCTCCAGCACCTCGATTGCAAGCCGAACACCGCCGCGCTGTGTCAAACATGCCGCGATCCAGCCTGCGGCCGAACGCCAATACGGTAACGCCATCAGGTCCCCAGCGAGCTGTTGAAGATCGATCACTTCATACCAATCCGAAACACTCAAAATTGCTGAGATCCAAACTAGGGTATCGGGCACAGACAGCGCAACCGATGACTCCAGAATGCTCCTGAAATCAACACCCTCGCCTCGGGTCAACGACTCCTGACTTGTTCGGAAGAGCTCGGCAACACGCTGCAACATCGCTATGGAGACGGCCCCATCGACAATCGCGTCAGACGGTGCGTCACCGACACTCTCAGCACCGGCAGCATAGCGCGCAACCTCGTCGGCTACCTGCATCAACGATTGCAGCGACACGCCATCGCCAATAGTAACTACCGCTATCTCATGCGCCTCATCGGGGTCCAGCAGAACCACACCTGTAACGGCGCTCGATTCCTCGGTCCACTTACCCGTAACAATCGTGTCGTAACCAATCCCGGCCTCCTCGAATGCAGTAGTGCCGCCACCGAGATCAAAATACTCCGCTTCAAGCGCAGACGGAATACTGACGCACGATATGCTCCGCACCCCAGCCAAACGTCCAGCCAGCGCCGCAACTGTGCAGAGCACCCCCTCGCCTAGCTTCCGATTGGCGCCGTCCAAAGACGCAGCAAAGATCACGACGGAGTCAGGTTGCTCGGGTCGATCATCTTGGACAGCGACCGTCGACCCAAAGATCGCCGACATACCACGCCGACCTATTGGTGCCTGTCCCCGCCAATCGTCCCCAAGCAGCGCTGACACGTATTCCGCGAAGCTCAGCATGTGTGTTCTCTTCCTTACAACAAACGCGCCCTGCCACGTCGCGGCAGGGCGCATCCCAACTGCGACTTCAACTTGGCGCTAGCGCACAACCGGAATTGCTGCTGTATTGCCGACGATTGTCACAAGATCTCGCTGTACCCAACCGTTCCCAATCGTCGTGGCAACCTGAATCCAAAGCGAATCTTCAGTACGGCCAAGGACCGTAAGTTCGCCCGGTCCCGGTAGGGTTCCTACGACTCCCAGCGTTAGATTTGGCGCGGCGTAGACCGTCAGCGTGAAGCGGAACGTGCCGACCGGCTTGACAGTCTCACCAGCCGTCTCGCGAATCACGGGAAGGCTGCGGCCATCGCCGCGGAACAACGCATATTCAATGTTGAGCCAACCAAGGCCGAAATCTCCCCGGACTTGGTACCACACGCCGTCGGGCGCGACACCCACCACGGGGAGTCGTGTTCCGCCCGGAACAGTGGCAACCGATGAGTACTGAGCGCCTGCGCCCGAACGAATGTTGAGGTAGCCGGTGTTGACCACAACGTATGGCCCCGAGACGGCTGGCGGGCTGACGAAGCCGCCCTCGCTGCGCCCATCGCCCGAGCCAGCAACCAGAGCCGAAGACGTGCACGGCGGCTTCGCGACACCGCTCTCGTCGCGAACAGCAATTGCCGTTCCGTCGACCCAACCCACAGCACCGCTCTGCAATTCAAGCTTATACAGCTCGCCTACTCGATCCAACAAGTAAGCCTCGTGGTTGTTGGCCAGCCCGACGCCGTCCGTGCCCGAACCGTCAGGTCCGCGCTGGAGGGTGACGTCACGGGTTACTCGCACGATGGTGAAACCGCACCCGTACGGACGGAACAAGACTTTGCTTTGCTCGACCCAGCCGACAAGCTGAGAATTGAACTCCAGCTTCACCCACGCAATACCATCCGCAAAGGTCGCGTCGAGCACGCGATAAATCGCACCGGGAGACACATTCGCATCGCCAACGCGCAGCCCATCCTGTGCCGGCGTCGCCCGTATGATGTGGAAGTCCAAAATGGATGCACCCCAAAGCCGGCCTGAGGCGAACCCAGCGTCCGCCGAGCTGTCGTCCGAGCCCATCGAGCCGGAGAATTCCGGTCTGGGGGCTGACTCCACAACTGGCGGCGCCGAAACGACCGGCACATACTCGAAGTTGCCGCGCGGTAACGTGAATTGTACGTTCACCCACCCCAAGCCTGCCGGAGTGGACACTTGCAGCCATGCTCCGTCAGCCGATATGCCCATCACCTGGAGCGTTGTACCACCGACTACCGTAATCAGAATTGTGTACTGAGCACCCGGACCCGTGCGCACGTTCAAGAAGCTGGTGTTCACCACTGCGACCGGTGTCGCGTACTGAGCTTGCTGCTGTACCGGTGCGGCAACCGCGGCACCCACAAAGATCGTTAAGAACGCAAAGACCAACACTAGGCGCAACACGCGATGCATCATTACAGGCCTCCTTGCCCTTCCGATCCAATGCAGCTCGCCGTCTAGCAAATGAAGACGGGGATTTACGTCTCTTGTGCGTAGTATAAGGACTGTTGCCACGATGGGCAAATTAAGGCGTCGCGCAAGCGTAGTACAAACGTCGTTCGCGCGTGCCGCTAGCGACATCCAACTGACGCTCATCCACATTTATGCTAAGTGAAGTACACTAACGACAAGGATCTAATCGGATGAACATGGCTCGAATGCTCCTCACCTACACACGCAAGAGCACATACACAGTCACCCTACTGGTGCTGGTCTTAGTGATCGGCGCGGCGGTCGCACATGCTGACGACTCTGTGATCGAAACGTGTAGTGTGGGTGTGGACTGTGAGGACGAAAGCCATGGACTGCCGCTGGAAGAGATCGAGCTTCATCCATCGCCCGCCGTACAGCAGATCTATGCAGACGACCGCATCGTATTCGACCGGCGCTATCGTCGCGTGACGTCGGCCACCCAGTTCTTTGACGCGCCGGGCGGCGCGCCAACCGACAACTTGGATTCCGGCTTCAACTTCATCACGCTCACCCATGAGGAAGGCGGATGGGCACGCACAAGCAACGGAAAATGGCTGCCGAGCGACTCACTCTCGACTGAAGTCGCTACGTCGCGTTTTGCCGGCGTACACCTTACGGAAGAGACACTGCCCTACCCTGTGGCGTGGCTTCTTGTTCACGTGCGCCCAAGCACGACACCGGGCGGTCCAAACAACTCCGATGTCCCGGTTCTGCTCCGCTACAAAACAGTCTACCTCTACGATTCCGTTTTGGTGGACGATTGGGTTTGGTATCAGATCGGCCACCAGCAGTGGGTCAAGCAAACGCAGGTGGCTGTCATCAAACCCGTTGAACAGCCCGCCGATGTCGACACGGAGCGCTGGGTCAGTGTTGACCTGTACGAACAAGTCCTAATCGCGTATGAGGGCGACACACCCGTCTTCGCAACACTGGTGTCAAGCGGCATGTCTGAATGGCCGACCAACGAAGGGCTGTTCCACGTATACGTTCGCTATCCGCGGACGATCATGGCTGGCGCGTATGGTCAGCCCGACTTCTACTATTTGCAAGAAGTGCCGTGGACAATGTACTTCGACAACGATATCGCGCTCCACGGCGCATACTGGCATGATGGTTTCGGGTATCGCCGCAGCCACGGATGCGTCAACTTGTCGATCACAGACGCCAAGCTGCTGTACGACTGGGCATCGCCTGAGTTCGATTACTCCATTCCTGAAGACGTAGGCCCTGCAGTCTACGTCTATTCGAGCGGGACTTACCGCTAACGTGATCGCGAAGCCGGGAAGGTCACCGTAAACACCGTGCCCTTCCCGGCATGAGTCTCCACGTCTATCTTTCCACCGTGGCTTTGCACGATCCCGTACGTCACGAATAGGCCAAGGCCGCTCCCTCCGGGCTTGCTTGTGGAAAACGGATCAAACAGCCGATCCATCATCTCTTCTGGAATTCCGGCCCCAGTATCTCGGAAGGCAACAGTCACAGTGCTTCCCTGGGCCGCCGTTGAAATTGTCAATACTCCCCCCTCGCTCATCGCCTCGTTCGCGTTCAGCGCGAGGTTGATGAATATTTGCGTCAATGCGTCAGGATTGCCTTCGATAGGCGGCACGGAGTGGAGGTCGAGTTCGATCCGCTTGCCCGCCTGGGCAAAAGACTTGCGAGTCAGGTCGAGCACCGCTTCAGCAATCTCATTTAGGTTCACAGCTACGAACGTTTCACTGTCTCCCTGGTTGCCGGCGTTGTACTCCAACAACCGCTGAACCAGTCGCTTGATCCGGTCTACGCTCTCAAGGGTCGTAACTACCATATCTTCTTCGACTGGGCGCCTCAGTTGAATGTCCTCGAGGATGCCTTCCAAGTTGATCTTGATGGGCAATAAAGGATTGTTGATTTCATGTGCGATGCCTGCGGCGAGCCGGCCCACTGACGCCAGCTTCTCTGCTTGAATGAGTTGTGACTGCGCCGATTGCAGCTCGCGGGTTCGCTCTTCGACCTTCTGCTCAAGATGGCGCGCATAATCCATCTGAATTCGATAGAGCTCGGCATTTCTCAACGCGAGATTGGCCTGCCGCGCCAGCCCTTCGAATAACTGAATTCGCTGATTGTCCAGCGCTTCAGGCGAGAATCCAATCAACAGTGATGCGACTTCCTTGTCGTCGAGATAGTTCAAAGGCACCACAAGGGCCTGTGTCGCCCACTTCTCCGCGACAACCGCGACAACCGCGATTGCAGAAACGTCGAGCTGCGCGAGGTTGGATGCGATCCAACGCGAAACCCGTCTTTCAACTGGCGCCGGATTGATGCGAATTCCGGCGACAGACGACGTGCTCCGCGAAATGTTTACCAGTGCGCCGGCCGAGATCGGGAGCGCGTCTTGCATCAGCGAAAGAATCAAGCCGACCAGCGCCTCGCCATCGTGATGCTGATTGAGGACTTCACTGATGCGCAGCAGCACCTCGAGATCGCGCGTTCTTCTTTGCAATGCGAGCTCGAGTCGCCGCGCACGAATCTTGGTCTCTGCGCGAGCCAGAAGTTCACGCGGATGCACCGGCTTGCGCATCGAATCGTCCGCGCCCAACTCTAATCCTTGGAGAACGTCTGGCCAGTCGGTCGCAGACGTCAGCAGGAACGTCGGAATCTTTGCTGTGGCGGGATCTTCCCGAAGGCGGCGAAGAATGTCGAAGCCAGACACGCGACCCAAGCGGGGCTCGATTATGATTAGGTCGGGAATCCGATCTTCAATCGCGGCAAAAAGAGCCTTGTCGGATTGCGCAGTCCTTACGCTGTATCCCTCACGTTCGAACACTCCCTTGAGCAAATGGGACGTCACAACCTCCGCATCAGCGATCAGGATTTCTGGAAGTCCGTTCGTGACCATTGATGCGGGCAGCGTCTCTGTCGTCGTCAATGCCATGGGTGATCTGCCTATAAATGTTGAGCGCGAGGTTGTCGCGTTGCCAAGTTCTGGCAACGCGCACCAAACACTAGAATGATAGAATACTCCGATCGTACGTCAAATCGCGAAGCAGAGATGTCAAGTATCATTCGATCCCTAGCCGCCGGCGTTGTCGGCGGAGTGTTCATCGCGGTGGTCTTTTCGGCGGGTTTCTTTGTGCGTGACCTGCTGCCGGCGGCGCCGAACGTCAGTGCAGCGTCGCCGTTTCCGCTGTTGCAGGACGTAATTACGATCGTCGAAACCACGTACCTGCGCGGCTCGCCAGACGAGACCGCGACGCAGTACTCTGCTATTCGTGGATACTTGGGTAGCCTCGGCGATCCTGCGACGTATTTCATCGAGCCACCAGATACCCAAGTCGAGTCTGATGCGCTTGCCGGCGTATACGGTGGTATTGGCGTCCGGATTCACACGACGACGACCGGCGAGTTTCGCCTTACGCCGTTTGCAGGCAGCCCAGCAGAAGCGGCGGGTATTCGTGACGGGGATCTGTTGATTCGAATCAACGAAACACCGATTGAAAAAGGCACCCCGATCTCGGCAATCGACGTGCGCCTGCGCGGCGAGGTAGCTGAAGGAAACGGCGTCGAACTTGAAGTAACCCGCAGGGGGAACTCGAGGACGTTCTTCGTCCCGTTCGATGTCATCGTCGTCCCTTCTGTGACATTTCGGGTCCTCGATGAGGACGAAGATCTCGGCTACATTCAGCTTACCGACTTCACCAACCGCACACCTGCTGAACTCCGCGATGCTGCCACCGGATTGAAGGATCAGGGTGTACGTGCCATCATCGTCGACCTTCGAAACAATGGCGGCGGGCTGCTGCAAGAGGCGCTCGTCGTCGCCGGAGAGTTCGTAGACGATGGCCTGCTCCTTACGGAACGCCAACGCACTGGCGAAAAGGAGTATCAGGACTCGGAAGGCGGGTCGTTGACTGACCTGCCTATGGTTGTGCTGGTGAACGGCGGTACTGCCAGCGCGGCAGAGGTTGTTGCCGGAGCGATACGAGACTATGAACGCGGCATCTTGATCGGCCAGCAAACCTATGGCAAGGGTACGATTCAGCAGATCATCCAGCTTGCCGACAAGTCATCGGTTCACGTGACGTTTGCGGAGTGGCTGACGCCGCTTGGAAATACAATCGAGGGCATCGGTCTGACGCCTGACATCGTCATGATCCCGTCAAGCGACGGGGCGGATGTCGAACTCGCAGAAGCCATACGACAGCTTCAATCCATCATTACACCGAGCTAAACCACCGCACAGGACGACGAATACCTCATGGCTGACAACCGCAAGATCATCGCCCGAAACCGCAAAGCGATGCATGACTATCAGCTGCTGGACACGTTTGAGGCGGGCCTAGTGCTTTCGGGCGTCGAGATAAAGTCAATTCGGGCCAACCAGATCAACTTGCAGGATGGCTGGGTGCAGGCCGTAGGCAACGAACTTTGGCTTATGGGCGTGCACGTCAGCCCGTACAAGCAGGCAAGCGCATTCGATTCGCTCGACCCACGTCGCCCGCGCAAGCTGCTCATGCACCGAAAGGAGATCAACCGCCTGATATCGCGGGTCAATGAGAAAGGCCTCACGCTCATCCCGACGCAGGTCTACCTCAGAAATGGCCGCGCCAAGGTCGAGATCGCACTGGCACGCGGACGCAAGCAGTACGACAAACGCGATCAGATCGCCAAGCGCGAATCCGACTTGCAGCTGCGGCGCGCTCTGCGGGAGCACGCTAACGAGTAGCGCTTGACAGCGAAAGTGAGACTGCTATACTTCTGGAGCGCCCGCCCCATTCGTCTAGCGGTCAGGACGTGGCCCTCTCAAGGCCAAAACAGGGGTTCGATTCCCCTATGGGGCACACATCAACCGGCATCCCTTGTGGATCGCCGGTTTTGCGTTTCTGCACCAGAGTCCCTATTGGTATGAACTCGGTGGTAGGTTTGGACAGTTGCATCATGTCCGCACGGTATAGTACACATTGGCTCGTAGATTGTTGCATCCGAACAGGTAGTTACTATGTCGCTCGATTTGCTGTGTATGGGTCGCAGCTGCATTGACCTCTACTCGAAAGACCTTGGCGCACCCTTTGAGGAGATCACGCAGTTCGCGGCGTATGTCGGCGGTTCACCGACGAACATCGCCGTCGGCGCTCGTCGGCTTGGGCTCAACGCTGGAATCCTTACGGCCATCGGCGATGACCCTGTCGGTAAGTTCATCGTCCACTTTCTACAGACGGAAGGCTTCGATACGACCTTTATTCCGGTCAAGGCTGAGCGTCGTTCAAGCGCCGTCTTGCTCGGCATCCAACCACCCGATCGATTCCCGCTTGTGTTCTACCGCGCCAACAACGCCGATATTGCCCTGAACATCGATGATGTGCTGAACTCCCCGATCGACCAATGCGGTATCTTCCAATTTGCCGGCACGAATTTGTCGAGCGACCCGAGCCGAAGCGCGACCTTGTATGCCGCCGAAATCGCCCGCAAGAACGGCGCGAAGATCGTGCTAGACATCGACTTCAGGCCGGATCAATGGCACGACATACGGGCATTCGGCGTCAGCATCCGGTCGGCGCTGCACTTGGTCGATTTCGTGATCGGCACCGAGGACGAATTCAACGCGGCAGCTCTGGTCGATGCATCGGGCGTACAGATCACGCATTCACAAATGTCCGACGCACACGTTACAGTGCAAGGTGACGCCGTCCAGCAGATGCTTGCCGCCGGCCCGAGTGTGGCTGTTCAGAAGACCGGCGCGAAAGGCTGTCGGCTCCATTTTGACGATGGAACGACAACCGACGTTCCCGGTTTTCCCGTCGAGATTGTCAACATTCTGGGTGCCGGAGACGCGTTTGGTGCAGGCTTGTTGTATGGCGTTTCTCAAGGTTGGGACTGGTATCGCGCGGCACGGCTGGGCAACGCTTGTGGCGCTATCCTAGTCACTCAGCACGGCTGCTCCGAGTTCATGCCGACTATGGCGCAAGTAGTCGAATTCGTCAACGCGTATGGGGGTCTCTGATGCACGCAAAATCACCGCTGCTCGTCCAGCCAACCCAAACGACATCGACTGGGGTCGTCGTCGCTGTAACGCCCCAACAAGCGGGATGGTCTCTGCTCGATGTCAAGGTCCTGCGTTTGAAGCCGGGCGACACGCATTATCTGAGCACCGCCAACAGTGAATTGGGCTGCGTTATCCTTCACGGGCGGGTCGAGTGCAGCGTTAACGGCGAAAACCCTGAGACGTTGGGCCGCAGAACCAGCGTGTTCGAGGACAAGCCATACGCCCTGTACCTCTCGACCAATATGGAAGCCCGGCTCAACGCACTGGATGACGTAGAGATCGCTATCTGTTCCGTGCCTGCGACAGTGAAGTATCCCTATGCAATCGTGCGACCCGAGGATTGCGCGGTCGAACTTCGCGGGGGCGACAACGCGTCACGGCAGATCGTCAGCGTATTTCCACCGGGATTTCCATGCGAGAAGATCGTCTGTGTCGAGGTGTATACACCGAGCGGGAACTGGTCCAGTTATCCACCGCACAAGCACGATCGTCACACCGTGGGACCGGATGGGAGCTTAGTGGAAGCAGACCTCGAAGAAACCTATTTCTATCGGTTTGATCGGCCGGACGGCTTTGCGTATCAACGCGTCTATACGGCCGACAAGCGGCTCGACGAACTGGTACGTGCCACAGATTACAGCATCGTACTGGTTCCGGAAGGTTATCATCCTGTAGCGAGCGGTGTCGGTTCTACCACGTACTACTTGAACTTCCTTGCTGGATCGGCGCAATCACTGGCGAATACCGACGACCCCGAATACGCGTGGATCAAGTCGACACTCGGCCCAATCGACGCACGATTGCCAATTGTTCCTCGCACCTAGCGCCTTAGTCACGACATAGGGATGCAAACGATCATGAATACGATCGAGCTTACGACAGCGCAAGCCATCATCCTGTTCCTCTCCAACCAGTTTGTCGAGCGTGACGGCCAGCGAAATCCGTTCTTTGCCGGATGCTGGGGCATTTTCGGACACGGCAACGTTGCCGGAATCGGTCAAGCGCTTGAGCAGTACGCGTCAGTATTCCCGTACTTTCAGAGCAAGAATGAGCAGGCGCAGGTGCATGTTGCGGCTGCGTTTGCTAAGGCGAGCAATCGTCTGCGTACGTTTGCCGTAACTTCATCCATCGGCCCGGGCGCAACCAACATGCTGACGGGAGCAGCAGCAGCAACGGTCAATCGGCTCCCGGTACTGCTGCTCCCCGGTGACATTTTTGTGGAGCGTGTTCAGGCACCGGTTCTGCAACAGCTTGAAATTCCCTATTCGCAAGACATCTCGGTGAATGATTGCTTCAAGCCCGTCTCCCGCTATTGGGACCGCATCTCTCGTCCAGAACAGCTTCTTGCCGCGCTGCCTGAAGCGGTGCGTGTCCTGACCTCGCCTGCAGAGACTGGCGCTGTCACGCTCAGCTTGCCACAGGACGTGCAAACCTACTCTCACCGCTACCCTGCCGCGTTCTTTGAGCCTCGGACGTGGGTTATCCCGCGCAATCGTGCGGATCGATCAATGATCGACCATGCTGCACAAATCATCACGGCTGCCTCGCGTCCGCTCGTTGTCGCAGGGGGCGGTGTACACTTCTCACATGCGACGTCCACGCTTGCCTCGTTCGCCGAGCGACACGGAATACCCGTAGTCGAGACGCAAGCTGGCAAGGGCGCGCTCCCATTCGATGCGCGTATGGTCATGGGCGCAGCCGGCGCAACCGGCACCACTGCAGCCATCGAGCTGATGCGCGAGGCCGATGTCGTGATTGCCGTCGGAACCCGTCTGACTGATTTCACAACTGCCTCCAAGACGGCATTCCAACACCCAAACGTGAGATTCATAGGCATCAACGTCACGGAGATGGACGCCTACAAGCATAGCGCACTGCCGCTGGTTGGGGATGCGCGCGCGGTCCTCGAAGATCTGACCGAAAGGCTTGGTGATTGGAGCACCGCGCAATCGTTCCAGTCCGAAGCGGCGCAGCTCGCATCCCAGTGGAACGACGAAGTCCAGCGCATCTACGATGTGCGCCACGGGCCACCCATGAGCCAAGGCGAAGTGATCGGCATGTTGAACGAGCTTACCGACCCTTCGGATGTCATCATCTGCGCCGCCGGCAGCTTGCCCGGCGACCTCCATAAGCTGTGGCGTACGCGAAGCGACCGTGGATACCACCTTGAGTACGGGTACTCAACGATGGGCTACGAAATCCCCGCTGGCCTCGGCGTAAAGCTGGCCCTACCCGACCGCGACGCGATCGTCGTCGTCGGCGACGGCTCATACCTCATGATGCACACGGAACTCGTCACGCTGGTTCAAGAGCGCATCAAGGTGATTGTAGTCGTGCTCGACAACTCCGGTTTTGCCAGTATTGGTGGCTTATCACAGAGTGTCGGAAGCGAGGGGTTTGGCACAGAGTACCGGTATCGGTCTGCGTCAGGGCGTTACGACGGCGAACCGCTGAGGATCGACTTCGCCGCGAACATGCGGTCGCTCGGGGTTCATGTTCTTGAAGCCGACGACCACGACGCGTTTGTCTCGGCGCTTGCGGAGGCAAAGCGGCATGACGGTGGTCCGGTGGCAATCGTGACACGAACCGACCGAAATGTGCGCGTCCCAGGCGGAGACGCATGGTGGGATGTCGCCGTTGCCGAAGTGTCAGACAAGCACGCGGTTCAAGACGCGCGCAGGGACTATCTTGAGAAGAAGCGATTGCAGCGCGTCTATTTTCCGCCCACAAAGCCTGGATAGTCGCGAAACCAGTCAGTGTCGCCGTTGGGTCGCCCCGTACGGTCCCAGAATGGAGTTCCGTGCTGCTTCACGATTGCCGCAAGCTCGGTAAGTTCTGACTGCGCCTTGCCGCGCAGCACCTGGATACGGCCATCCTGCCCAACGGCCTTCACAGCCGGATTCCACAAGGCACGCCCAACCATGATGCCACTGCTTCCCGCTTGGCAGGCCGCCAGCACGTGCTGTCTGAACGTTGCGCCATCTACGCCACCACTGAGCAATACCCACGGCGTCGCACCACATGCATCATTTACCATGCCCAACGCATCATCCCACAGCCACCGGGAGTTGTCCGAGCTATCGCGCACCGGGAACTCGATTTTTAGGATATCGACGCCACAGTCCGCCATGGCGCGAAGCATCGACACCGTATGACGGATTCGCGCTCTCGGATCCTGCGTGTTCTCACCCGGGACATCAAACAGGATGGGTTCGAGGTATAGCGGCAGGTCGAACCTGCTGCACACGCCGGCCAGCAGACTAACCAACCGCAGCCGTTCGCTCGCAGTATTGGCTAGCGGATGGAAGTAGATCAGGAGTTTTATCCCGCTTAGGCCCGCGCGCTTGGCTTTCTCGACATTCCAATCCGGTATAAACTGAATCTCTCGCTCGCTTGGATGCTGCTGATAATTGGTGACTTCTAGAGGAGCGATCAGACCAAGTGTCGCAGAGACCATTCCCGACGCGATTCCCTGTCCAATGACCAGCGAGGGATCGCCCAATATGCCAGAACACTGATCACCCAATGCTTGAATGACGTCTCGCTTGAATTCCCCAACTTCGCGATCGTCGACCGGCGCACCGCGTGCGGCAGAGAGGGCATCTCGCAGATTAGCGCGATGATCAATCGCCAGTACCACGAAATGACCATCGTGAGTCGTGCATTGCGTCAGATGCCTAAACTTACCGATCGAGATCATTTCGAGGGCCTTGTTTTGCGAGTTTGCGTGACACGTAAGTATAATTCCGGCAAGAACTTATTCAACCCAGCAAGAAGGTTGAACATGACTATCCGGTTTGGAGTAATAGGTGCTGGTCGCATAGGCAGGATTCACGCTGAGAACGTGGCAGCGCGCGTTCGAAACGCAGAGCTTCTGTGGGTCGCGGATATCGATCACAATGCCGCAGGTACCCTCGCTGCCCGATTTCACGATGTCTCTGCGACGGATCAATACAGAAGAATTTTGGACGATTCGCGTGTCGATGCCGTATTGATTGCGTCGGCAACCCCTACACATGCGGACATCATCGTCGAGGCGGCTCAGGCAGGCAAACACATTTTCTGCGAAAAGCCCATCGACTACAACCTAAACCGGATCGATCGCGCGTTGCAGGCCGTCGAGGATGCCAACGTCAAACTGCAGATCGGCTTCAACCGCCGTTTCGATGCAAACCATCGACGGGTACGCCAAGCGGTCGTTAACGGTGAGATCGGTGATCCGCACCGCGTGCACATCATAAGCCGCGACCCGTCGCCTCCCCCTATCGAGTACATCAAGGTGTCGGGCGGGTTGTTCTTTGACATGACGATTCACGATTTCGACATGGCGCGCTTTCTCACGGGTAGCGAGGCTGAGGAAATCTTCGCAACGGCCGGAGTGATGGTCGATCCCGCTATCGGCGATGCAGGCGATGTCGACACTGCCGTGATTGTGATGCGCTTTGCGAACGGGGTTATCGCAACGATCGACAACAGCCGGCGTGCCGTCTACGGTTACGACCAGCGCGTCGAAGTGTTCGGAAGCGGCGGCAGTGTCTATACTGAGAACCTGTACGCCAATCAGGCTCGTATTCAGACGACGCAAGGCGTGTGGCGTGATCTGCCCCTTCATTTCTTCCTTGAACGATATGAAGACAGCTTCATCACCGAGTTGAACGAGTTCACACAAGCGCTCTTGAGCGGCACGACCGTTCCTGTCACCGGCCTCGACGGACGCGTGCCTGTTGTGATGGCAATGGCGGCAAAGAAGTCTGTGGACCTCAATCGTCCGGTTAAGGTCTCGGAAATCGAGGTCTGATTGTGTCAGTACCTCAAGGTCACGGGTTTGATCGTCTGGACCGGCTGGTCGGTACTGAGCTGGGTCCAACAGAGTGGCACACGGTCACACAGTCCGACATTAACGCCTTTGCCGACACCACCGGTGACACACAGTGGATACACGTCGATGTCGAGCGTGCCAGCGCGGAAAGCCCGTTTGGAGGCACCGTAGCCCACGGCTTTCTCACGCTGTCACTCATTTCGCGATTTCTCTTTGAGGTCGATTTGTTTCCCACAAGCGCCAAGCAAATAATCAACTACGGGATAGATCGCGCCCGCTTCATTACGCCAGTTCGTGCGGGTACACGGGTGCGCGCTCGGATTGAGGTGCTCAACGTGCAAGATCGGCCGGATGGCTCCAAGCTCGTCAAATGCCAAGCGACGATTGAGGTTGAGAACGCCGATCGTCCCGCACTTGTCGCAGAGGTGCTGAACCTGCTTGTGCCTCATGCTGCAGGAAAGGCAACGCTATGAACGTTGGAAGCCTAATCGCGCATCACGCAAGGTATCGCCCATCTCATCTGGCTGTCGTTGTCGGCGACGTGCGGCTGTCCTTCGTTGAGTTCAATCAACGCGTCAACCGGCTTGCGAACGGTTTGGTAGCGTTGGGCATCGGAAAAGGCGACAAGATCGCAACGCTGCTGGGGAACTGCCTCGAACTCATGGAAGTGTACTGGGCGGCGGCAAAAATCGGCGCTGTGACGGTCCCCCTTAGCCCGCTACTGCGCGGTCGCGGACTTGTTACGTTGATCAACGACTCCGACACCAAAGTCATTGTGACGAGTTCTGCGCTCAAGACAGAGATCGAGACCGTTCGAGACGACCTGCCGGGTATCGTCAATGGTGGTTTGATCCTGGTGGATTCAGAGGTTGAGCCGCCGTACACCGCGTATCATTCGTGGGTGAACCACTTCTCGACACACGAGCCACGTTGGGTCGAGATTGAGGATAACGATCCGTTTAATATCGTCTACTCCAGCGGAACGACCGGTCTACCAAAAGGGATCGTCCTTACGCACTACGTCCGGTCAGCTTATGGGTCGCAGTTCAGCACCGCATTCCGGATTCTGCCAGAGAGCGTGATTCTGCATACCGGGGCGCTCGTGTTCAACGGAGCGTTCCTCACGTTCATGCCGCACATGTTTCTCGGCGCCACGTACATCCTCCATAAGCAATTTGACGCCACGAGCTTGATCGAGACCGTACAGCGCGAGCGCGTGACTCACATCATGATGGTGCCAAGCCAAATTGTCGCCTTGCTGAACTCGCCCCACTACGACCCGGAAAAGCTTTCGAGCCTTCAGATGATCGGATCGGTTGGGGCGCCGCTCCTGCACCGCTTCAAGGAGCAGTTGAACCGCGACCTACCCGGCCGCTTCTATGAGTTGTATGGGCTTACAGAAGGCTTCATGACTATTCTCGATCCAACCCACCCCGCCTCCAAAATCGACTCTGTCGGCGTCCCGCCCGTGCTCATGGAACTCAAAATCGTCGATGATACGGGGGTTGAGGTTGGTGTCGGTCAGGTCGGGGAGATCGTTGGTCGCGGCCTAATGATGATGGCCGGATACTACAAACGGCCCGACCTTACCGCACAGGCCGTACGCGATGGATGGTTGTTCTCCGGTGACCTCGGATACGTGGACGAGGATGGATTTCTCTATCTCGTGGACCGCAAGAAAGACATGATCATTTCGGGCGGTGTCAACGTCTACCCGCGCGATATCGAGGAGGTCGCAATCCTCCATCCTGCCGTCAAAGAGGTGGCAGTGTACGGCATCCCATCGGACAAGTGGGGTGAAACACCCATTGCCGCGGTAACCCTGAAATCTCCCGGTTTGGCTACCGCGGATGAGTTGAGGGACTGGATCAATGAGCGTGTCGAGGCGCGATACCAGCGTGTGAGTGCAGTGCGGATCATGGATGACTTCCCGCGCAGCGCTGCCGGGAAGACCCTGAAGCGAATCCTGCGAGATTCGGAACCCAACTAGTCGCCCGCCGAAGCTAGCGGTTTCCGGTTATGCGTTCGAGATCCCCTTCCACGCTGGGATCGGCGACGATCGACATAACGTCGCCGGCTTTCAGCTCGGTACTGCCATGCGGCACGATCAGGCGGTTGGCTCGCGTAACCGACGCGACCACACACTCTGCTGGCCACTTCACGTCCTTGATGAGCATTCCGCGGACCGGAGCGTTCTCGCGCACCTTCAGTTCGTACACATGTCCGCCCGTCAGGTGACTGAGGCGCACGCGTTCGGCGACATGCTGATCTTCAATCTTGCGCGACACGGCAATATTATAGGCACGTACAACGCCATGTCGCCCGATGAAACCCACGACCTCACTTGTCCCTCGCTTCACGACGGGCAGGCGTCCGACGTCCCGTGCGCTCATGATTCTGATCGCTGTCCATAGATCGTCTTCGGGATACGTGACGGCCAAGTTCCGGCTGCAAATGTCTCCCACGGTGTGCGACGCCGTGGGATCGAGTTCATACGCGCGCTGCAAATCGGCAAGGGTCACGATCCCCACAAGTCGATTGTTGTCGTCAAGAACGCAGAGCGAGTTTGTGTGCTGGCGACGGAGAGAGTCGCGCAGCTCCACCAGCGTCGCATTCTCATGTATGCTCGGCGCCGGAGAGACCATCGCCTCCGATACCTGAACGCCCTGCATCATGTCGATCTCGCGCCCGGGCTGCAGGCGTACGCCTTGTCGCACTAAGGAGATCGCGTAGATACCGTGCTTTTCGAACCGATCGGCCACCAGAATGCAGATAATCGTAGTCAACATGATTGGCAGGATGAGTCGGTAGTCGTTTGTAAGTTCGAACACCATCATGATTGCCGTGATTGGTGCGCGAAGTACTGCAGCCAACATTCCAGCCATTCCAGCAATTGCGTATGACTGCGGATCGCCTGCCTGCGGCCCGATCACGCTGTTCGCGACCTGCCCAAAAGCCGCACCAATCATCGTCCCGGAGAACAGCGCGGGCGCGAACACGCCGCCGACGAATCCGCCGGCAAGCGAGATAATGTTGGTGACAACTTTGAGGCCGCAGAGCAACAGCAAGAACCCGACACCATAGTTCGCGGCGCCCTCGAGAACCGCGTTCATCGGTTCACGCCCGATTCCGAGAATCTGCGGTACGAACACCCCTACCCCGCCGACAAGTGCACCTGCTAGCGCGGTCCGCAAAGGTCGAGGCAGTGTCACGTACTTGTGCCACAAGTCGTGCTGCCAGTACAAACCGCGCACGTGCGCCACTGCGATTAGAGCGACGATGATCCCAAGCGGGACGAACATCACAAGTTCGATCGGCCCGCCGAGTTGGTAATTGAACGGCCCCATCTCGACATGCGGATCAAGGGCCTGCGTCATCGCAGAAGACACCACTGCGGCAAGGATGACGACACTCAGTGAACCGGCCGCGTACGAGTTATTGAGCACAACTTCAAGCGCGAAGAAGACGCCTGCAATCGGCGCCTTAAAGGCAGCCGCGATCCCCGCTGCCGAGCCTGCGGCAACAAGCAGTCGGACCCCCTCTTCGCGCATTCCAATCAGTACACCCAGCCACGAACCGAGATTCGACCCAAGCTGAACACTCGGATCCTCAGGCCCGGCCGAAGCGCCAGCGCCGAGCGACAGCGCCGAGGCAATCGCCTTCGCGGGCATCTTGCGAAATGGCAGACGTCCGCCTGACAATGCAACCGACTCGATTACGCCAGCAACACCGTGGTGCCGCTCATGACCGACGGCGCGATCCATAATGAAGCCGACGACGAATCCCGCTGCGCCGAGAACGAGAACGATGGCGGCAGCGCCGAACAAGGGTCCTAGTGCGTGCACTGCAGCTTCCACGCCGTGTTCGTGAATGACCTCGATCGCCACGCGGTATAGCCGCACGATCAAGGCGGCGATCGCGCCGAGTCCGAATGCGACGAACAGCAAGCCTAAGCCCTGCGAAGCCTGCAATCGCCGAAGCAAGTAAGTCATAGAGTTAACCACTACAGGATGCGTTCCTGTGCACTACGGGTTCACGACAATCCGCGAGCGAAGAGTCGCCTCATCGATACTGCCAGCTGCGAACGCACGCGCATCGTCGCTGCTGATACCCACGTACCGAATCAGTGCCTGATTGGCAGTACAGTCCACGAAGCGCACCGCCAACCCGTTAATGTCGGTCGGGATTTGCGATGCAGCCGAACCCAGCGCAGTAATTGCGCTTGGAATCTGCGACCGAAGCGAACCCGTATCGGAGCAGACATCGGCAACTGCCGTGTTTCCGAGCGATGTCTGCATTTGAGTCTCCGACCCTGCTACGACGTCAAATTCGTTCAGGGCAGATTCGACTACAGTAACCTGCGGAGCAGCAGTCTCGGCACCGCCTGATTCCTCGGTCGGTACAGTCGTCGGTTCAGCCGGAGTCTCGCCTGGCGTTTCGGTTGGAACTTCGCTAGGGGTCTCGGTAGGCTCTCGGTAGGCGCGTCAGTGGCGGTCTCCGGCGTTGCGCTGGGTGTGTCCGTCGCCGGTGTATCGGTATTCGTCTCGACGACCTGAGGCGTAACCGTCTCGGTACTGCTCACACCAGCGCTTCCGGGGGTCTCCGTCGCCTCAGCAACAGCCGTCGGCGACTGGCCATTCTGCCCGACTATCCGCGGGAGCAGTAGGGCAAGCGCAGCGACGATAATGAGCAGCGCAACGACAGCCACCAGCCACACGGGAAACCGGCCGCCAGACGAACGTGCCTGTGCAGCAGGCTGTTCTACTGATCTGGACTTCGGCTGGTCAGACGCGAGAGAACGTACCGGTCTCGCCGGCTCAGACGGCGCGGGCTCGATATCGAACGTCGTTGCCTCGTCAATCAGTGCCTGTGCACCCGGATACTTGGGATCGAGCTTCACGACCGTTTCCAGGGCCTTGAGCCCCTGCGAGGCATCGGAGACAGCGTGAGCATAAAGCCACCAGCCGTCGGGGTCGTTAGGATGGTCGACGAGATAGGCCGAGAGAATGTCCCGAGCGCGGGCGAGTTCGTCCGCCTGAATCGCTTCGTAGGCGGCACGAAGCTCACCACCGGATGCTTCCGTCATGTGACCGTATCTCCTGCTAGGGAGCAATAAGGCAAGTCACGGTAAAGTGTAAACGCACACTCCCGCGATCGCAACTTAAGACAAAAACGGACCCGTATCGGCAGTGATACGGGTCCGTCGTGTGCCCCGGAGAGGACTCGAACCTCCACCCCGTGAAGGACATGGCCCTCAACCATGCGCGTCTGCCAATTCCGCCACCAGGGCATATTGCATTGGAGGTCAGTATATCGGTAAGCTAAGTGCCGGTCAATAGAGAACAGACAGTGGCTGACCGGCCCGGTATTGGAATGGGAAAGTTATGATCATTGCTGTAGATGCTATGGGAACTGATGCGTGCCCAGTCGCGGACGTACACGGTGCGGTTCTCGCGGCACGAGAGCGCGGGCTTCACGTCGTGCTCGTAGGCGATGACGCAGCCATCAGGCGTGAACTCATCAAGTACGATACGGCTGGGCTCGCGGTCGATGTGGTACACGCGTCGCAGGCGATCACGATGCATGACAAGCCAAGCGCCGTCGGCAAAGGCAAGCCCGAGTCGTCGATGCATGCCGCCCTCAACATGGTCAAAGACAAGCAGGCAGACGCATTCGTGACGATGGGCAATACAGGAGCCGCCCACGCAATCGCCATGCTGCATTCAGTCGGGCGGATTCGCGGCGTCAAACGCCCCGCGTTGTCCGCCGTATTTCCAGTTTTCGGCCAGCCCGTCATCTTCACCGACATCGGCGCGAACGCCGACGCGAAGGCGGAGTGGATGGTGCAGTTTGCACTGATGGGTGCAATCTACGCGGAACATGCGCTCGGGACCTCGTCCAACCCGCGTGTTGGTTTGTTGTCAAACGGCGAGGAAGAGGGCAAAGGAAACACGCTGATCCGGGAAACCGCCGAAGTCTTGGCACGCCTGCCCCTCAATTTCGTGGGGAATGTTGAGCCAAAACAGATCTTTCACAACCAAGCCGACGTCGTCGTTAGCGATGGTTTCGTCGGCAACATTCTGGTCAAGACCTATGAGGCAGGAACACGATACCTTTCTGAGAATATCCGTCGTACAATTCGCGCCAACATCGTGTGGACCCTTGCCGGCGCCATTCTGCGGCCAGCATTTGGCCGTGTACGCACAAAGATCGACACGACCGAGGTCGGAGGTGCGCCCCTTTTAGGCGTCGACGGTGTTGTCATTATCGGTCATGGAAGCTCGAACGAAATCGCAGTACGAAACGCGATCTTCCAGGCGGAACGTGCAGTCAACGGAGATATCGTCAACCACATCCGGCAGCGGCTTCCCGAAGTTACATCGCTGCTGGAGAGTGCACCATAGGAGGAAAGGTATGGACCTGCTACGGAGAGGCCGGCCGCGGGTAGTCATCACTGGTCTGGGAGCTGTGACAGCCCTCGGTCCAGTCAAGCAGCTTTGGGACAGCCTGCTAGCGGGCCGTTCCGGGATACGCAAGATCGAGACGATCGATACCGAGCACGTGTCGGTAAAGATCGCTGCAGAGGTTCGCAATTTCGATCTGTCGAATTACGTGGACTACAAGGAAGCGCGGCGCATGGGACGCGCATCGCAGCTCGCCGTTTCAGCAGCATATCAAGCGCTTGAAGATTCCGGACTCGATGTCGAAGCGGTCGAGAAGCAGTCGGATCGGGTCGGTGTGGTGGTCGGCACTACATTCGGATCGCACGAGCTATCGACCGATGCAACCTTCGATTTCAGGACGACGTGGCGCAAGCCCAATCCATTAGCGATGGTGAACTCGCTGCCCAACATGCCTGCACACTACATCAGCAAACTGCTGCGCGCGCTCGGGCCGCTCACCACACCGTCTACGGCGTGCGCTGCGGGTACTCAGTCGATTGGTGAAGCTTCCGAACTGATCCGGACCGGGCGAGCAGACTATGTCGTAACAGGGGGTGTGGAGGCGATCCTGCAGGACTACACAGTCGCTGGATTCACCGCCATGACCGCCCTTGCGACGGAGTATAATGACACCCCGGATAAGGCCAGCCGCCCCTTCGACAAGAACCGGTCGGGCTTTGTAATCGGGGAAGGCGCAGCAATTGTGATCATCGAGTCGCTGGCCAACGCACTCCGGCGTGGTGCGCGCATCTACGCGGAGATTCTCGGGCACGCGTCCTCATCGGATGGCTATCACGTTGCCGCCCTGGACCCCTCCGCGAGCGGCGCCACACGATCGATGAAGTGGGCGATTGAGGACGCGCGGATCAACCCGGAGAAGATCGCCTACATCAATGCCCACGGTACGTCGACACCCACTAACGATGTGATGGAGACGACTGCCATTAAGCGTGCAATCGGCGAACACGCATACAACACATGGATTAGCTCCACCAAGAGTATGCTTGGGCATGCCTTCGGTGCATCAGGCGCCATTGAGGCTGTCGTGACTGCGCTGTCGCTCTTCACGCAGAAGGTCCACCCCACGATTAACTACGAAACTCCCGATCCCGAGTGCGATCTCGACTACGTTCCCAATACGGCACGAGACGCGAATGGACTGGATATCGCATTGTCCAACAGCTTTGGCCTCGGTGGGCAAAACGCAACGCTAGTCATGGGTCGGATATAACCTCCTCACCGGTTGCAGGTCCGCTAGATACAAGTCGTTCTTCCGGACCTGCAGCTTGTCGATCCGACGGTTTATCAAGTAATGTCGGAGCATGCTGAGTTGAGGAGGCCGATGGGTGTCGGCACTAGAAGTGATTCGCGGCCTGCTTGACCAAGGTCAAGTCAAAAAGGCAGAAGTTGCAATCGCCAAGGAAATGCGCACCGCGTCGCACGGCGCATTGTCGCGCGATCTATTGGCGCTTAGGGCGCGCGCTAAGCTGTATACATCACGCCCCGAAGGCGCAATCGACGACCTCGCGCGTGCTCGCGCCCTCGACCCGTCGATCACGCAGGATCCCGAGTGGTTGGAACTGCTTGCCGACAGCCATCTCTCGCGATTCGAGTTGTCGGCTGTGGGATTGGTCGAGCGTGCGGATATTCAACAGGCCGAGACGCTGTATCGAACGCTGCTTGCGGACTACCCGGACTATCGAAACATCGGGTGGATTGCCTATCAACTGGGACGCTTGCTTGCGATCAACAATCTGCCAGACGATTCCGTAGCGATGTTCAAGCAAGCCCAGCAAAGCCAATCCGCCGTGGAGTCGCTGCCTGCATACTGCTTCGAACGCCTTGGGTATATCGAATTCTACGAGTATCGCCACACCCAGCGAGCACTCGACTATCTTGATCTTGCCTTCCGCGCATACCCCGCACACGAGGATCGCAGCTGGCTCGTACAGCTCTATCTCCTGCGGGGACGAATCTTGCGCGACTCACATCGAATTCCCGAAGCGATCGAAGCGGCCGAGACCGCGCTAAAGATGGGTGCGTCGATGCGCAAAGCATCACGCAACCTTCAGCGAGAGGCGCTGTTCACGGCTTGCGAGATTCTTTCGCGATCGGTGGGCGGCGAGAAACGAGTCGTCGAGCTTGTCGAGCAGTTCTTCAGCTTGTCTCGGCGGCCGCAAGGCATCGATGTTACATGGTCGCGGGCGTACGAGATGCTCGCAGACGCACTCGCCTCGCTTGGTCGCTATGAACGCGCTGTCGATGCGTACTTGGCGGCCCTCCAGTACAACCCGTATCATCCGTGGGAAGTGTCAATCCTGTATCGTACGGCCGTTGCCTACTATCAACATGGCGACTATCACCGCGCGCTGAGTGCGCTTGTCCATGGATTGGACGTTGCGCGTGCCGAGAATCAGGCTGTCGACTATCGTCATTATGATCTCTTGGGCAACGCGCACTACGCGTTAGGCAACTATCCAGAGGCCGTAGCCGCATACGATCATGCGCTGCAGCTTGCCCCTCGATCGGAAGCAATCGTGGACAAGATCGCCCATTACCGTGCGTATGCACTGGACAAGGGGCCGCACAACCCTGTGACAGGCTAGCGTCGCGGGTTACAATGTACCCTTACCGATGGGAAGACACTCGCGGACTTGAGCGCAATTCATGGTTGAACCAGTAGTAGTAATCGGCGGTGGACTCGCCGGTTCTGAGGCGGCGTGGCAGCTCGCCCAACGCGGCTATGATGTCACCCTCTACGAGATGCGCCCCGTCCGGACTACCGGCGCGCACGTCAGCGACCGCCTCGCGGAGTTGGTATGCTCGAATTCGCTCGGTTCGAACCTCCCGGACCGCGCCACGGGCGTGCTGCTCAACGAGCTGCGCACACTGAAATCGCTGCTCATACACGCGGCTGAAACGAGCGCCGTGCCGGCGGGTGGCGCACTCGCGGTGGACCGCGAGATGTTCGCCGAACATGTCACGTCGGCACTCAAGAGACACCCGAAAATCGAGATAGTCCGCGAAGAGGTAACCACCATCCCGTCTGGCCCGGCGATCATCGCTACCGGACCGCTCACCTCCCCTGCACTGGCGCAGGCACTCATCGCTCTTACCGGGGAAGAGCACCTCTACTTCTACGACGCGATATCGCCTATCGTAACCGCCGAGTCGATCGACATGTCGATCGCGTTCCGGGCGAGCCGCTACGATCGTGGCGATGACGACTATATCAACTGCCCGATGAACGCAGACGAGTACAGGACGTTTGTTGAAGCCGTACGAAACGCCGAGACCAGCACGCTCCGCGATTTTGAACGTGAAGATCCGCACTTCTTCGAAGGCTGTGTGCCTATCGAGCAGTTAGCGAAGCGCGGAGACGATACGCTGGCTTATGGGCCAATGCGTCCGGTCGGACTGCGGGATCCGCGAACAGGAAAACGGCCTGCCGCGGTCGTACAGCTGCGCCGCGACAATATCGCTGGGAGCCTGTACAACATTGTCGGCTTCCAGACCAATATCAAATGGGGCGCACAAGAGCAGATACTCCGCCTCATCCCCGGGCTCGCAGAAGCTGAGTTCGTACGTATGGGACAGATGCATCGCAACACGTTTGTCAATTCGCCCAAGCTGCTCGGTCCGACCATGCAGCTGAGAACGCGTGACGACCTCTATCTGGCGGGCCAGATCACAGGCATCGAGGGCTACGCTGGAAACATCGCCACAGGCTTGTTGGCTGCAATAAACCTGCACCGATCCGGATCTGGCCTCGAGCCGTTTGTGCTGCCCATTACGACGATGCTTGGCGCGCTTGCGCACTACATTTCCAGCGCCGAACCAAAGCACTTCCAACCGATGAAGGCGAACTTCGGCATCCTGCCCGAGCTCGACGAACGAGTTCGAGGCAAGCGCGATCGCTACGCCGCCTATGCCGAACGGGCAAAGGCCGACCTCGACAGATGTATCCGGGCAGCGCATGACCCGAAACTCTTGGACGAGCTTCCCGACCACTCGGTTCCAGTTACTTACTAACGTTGAAAGGCGCAATCACATGACTCAACCGGCAAACCGTCTCGACCGCCTCCCCGCCTATGTGTTTGCAGTGATCGGGGACCGGTTGCGGGCGATGCAGGCCGCTGGTGTCGATGTCATTCGATTGGACATTGGTAGCCCGGATGCTCCACCGCCAGAAAATGTGATCCAGCGGCTGGCACAAGCCGCGCTTGACCCGAATATGCATGGTTACTCGGGCTACCGTGGCCATCCGGCGTTCCGACAGGCCGTCGCTCGCTACTACCAACGGCGCTTCGGAGTGACGATAAACCCTGACACCGAAGTACTGCCCCTGCTGGGAAGCAAGGAGGGGATCGTCAACCTGACCCTCGCCTTCTGCGATACTGGCGACGCCGTACTGATCCCATCTGTCGGTTACCCGTCGTATATGCAGAGCGCCCGTCTGGCTGGGGCCGACATCGAATGGGCACCGATCGATGTCGAAAACGGTTATCTCGCAGACCTGAGTCGCGTGAGCGATGCTGCGGCACGGCGTTCGAAGATTCTTTGGCTCAACTACCCGAACAACCCGACCGGCGCAGTTGCCCCCTTCGATTACCTGCAAGATGCCGTCGCATGGAGTGCATCCCACGATGTCCTTCTCGCGTTCGACAATCCCTACTGCGAGGTCACGTTCGATGGCTATGTCGCGCCGAGCATCATGCAGGTCGATGGCGCGAAAGAGACGGCTGTCGAGTTCATCTCGCTGTCAAAGAGCCACAACATGGCCGGGTGGCGGCTTGGTGCCGCCGTTGGCAGCAAACAGGCAATCGACACGCTGCTCAAGGTGAAGAGCAACTTTGACAGCGGGCATTTCAACGCCGTTTACCTCGCCGGCCAGACGGCGCTTGATGACACACCCCAATCGTGGATCGATGCCCGCAATCACACATATCAACTGCGCCGCGACAAACTCGTGGCCGCGTTGCCCGAGATCGGTCTGCGTGGCGACACGCCGAAAGCTACGCTTTATGTGTGGGCGACGCCGGACAAGCTCAACGCCTCGGAATATGTCGAGAAGGCACTGGTCGAAGCCCACGTTTCGCTGGCAGGCGGGGCGGCGTACGGCCCGGACGGAACGGATTGGATCCGATTCAGCATCGGAGTGCCAGATGATCAGTTCGACGATGCTATCCGGCGGTTAAAGGAGTGGTACGCAGCACAATATGCCTAACTTGCACGAGGTCGTGCGATTTGAAGTCGAGCGGGCCATCCTCGTGGCCGCGATGGAACGTGGTTCGCGCCCGCTAATGTCTATGCAAGACTCGCTGTCCGAATTGGCTTTGCTGGCCTCGACAGCGGGAATCAACGTGGTTGGTCAGACCACGCAGGTCCTGCGTCAGATTGAGCCGGCAACGTTCATCGGCTCGGGAAAGCTCGAAGAAGTCAGGGACTTGCTCGTGGCTATGGACGCCCGTGTCCTGATCTTTGACGACGAGCTTTCTCCGCGCCATCAGCGCGAGATCGAGGAGCGACTGCGCCCGTCCATACCCGAGGTCAAAGTCATCGACCGGTCAGCCCTCATACTCGATATCTTCGCCCAACACGCCCAAACGCGGGAGGGTTCGCTTCAGGTCGAGCTGGCGCAGTACGAGTACCGCATGCCACGCCTCACCCGGCAATGGACACACCTCGCCCGGCAAGGTGGCGGCAAGGGAGCGGCGGCAGGCGTCGGTCTTCGCGGGCCCGGCGAAACGCAGCTTGAGGTTGATCGTCGCGAAATGTCGCGCAAGATTGCCAAGCTGAAGCAAGAACTGGAGATCGTACGCGGTCACCGCGGCAGGCAGCGCAGTCAACGGTCGCGCTCTGGTGTGCCGGTCGTGGCACTGGTCGGTTACACCAATGCGGGCAAGTCGACACTGCTCAATGCGTTGACTGACGCGCACGCGTTCGTGGCAGATCAACTTTTTGCGACACTGGACCCGACAACCCGCAAACTCGAACTTCCTTCAGGACGGCAAGCGGTGCTGACCGACACCGTGGGCTTCATTCAGAAGCTGCCAACCACGCTTATCGCGGCGTTTCGTGCCACGCTCGAAGAAGTCGCCGAGGCGGACCTCCTGCTCCACGTTATCGACGTCACACACCCAAATGTCGCGGAGCACTTCGAGGCTGTAGAAGACACACTCGCGGAGATAGATGTCCCGCCTATTCCGCGCATACTCGTCTTCAACAAAGCGGACCGGTGGCACGGCGCCGAACTCCCGTTTAACGCTCACGAGATCGGCTATTCCTCCGCAGTCCTCGTGAGTGCGGTCGCCGGTAGTGGTTTGGATGAACTGCGTGAAGCGATCGATCACGGGTTGGCCACGGCATCCCACACCTTGCACCTTCGCTTCCCGTACGACCGTGGCGATCTGGTGTCACTCGCGTATGAACACGCGACGGTACTGACGCGGGAAGACAAGGCAGATGGGGTACACTTAACCGCACGAATGCCCGCGGCATTCGCCGAACAGTTGAAGGAACACGAGGTCAGATCATGAGAAGGCTGGACAGCTCTCGACGTCTCGGGCGCCTAATCGATCTCGCTTCGTCCAGTTTGGCCCGACGCCGCGGCCTCCCAGTAGTGATCGGGATCGTGCTCGTTGCCGTCGCGCTGATCATCGATCTCGTTGGCTACGCGTCGAACTCGCGCGCCCTGCAAATCGCGGGCACGATCACACACAGCGTCGGCGTGCTCTTCGCGCTGGTCGGCTTGACGCTTGCAACACCGCTCGGCAAATAGCTCAGTCGGTGGCAGTGCTTTCCTGATCGAGGCTAGCCCAATAGATCTCCGGCCGGAACAACGTGTGTACAAAGATGCGTTGGTCGTCGGAAATGGTCAGGCCCGCAAGCGGCGCCGACAGGTCCGTATACAGGATGAGCTCGACCTGATCGTTATCGCAACCGCCGTTCTCGGCGCATTCGCCCGGCATCACCCGCCCGACAACCCCGCGTGCCCCAATGGCGTAGGCAAAGTACAGGTAGCCATCGGGCCCCATGGCGATATTCGCCACATTCTGCAGCCCACGCACAAGAGGTTGAAAAACGATTTCGTCCCCGCTTTCGACGGCCTCGCGATCCAGCCATTCAATCGCCCTGCGCGAACTGCCGCTGTTGGCGACATAGACGCGTTCGTCGTCCACCGCCACGCCGGTCGGGGATCGCAAGTCGGCGGCAACCGTCTCTACTTCTCCTGTCCGCGTCACGTGCATCAACGCGTTTGCGCCCAAGCTGGTAATCAGGAACGACTCTTCGTCGAAGACCGTGATACCCCACGGGGTGTTGAGATTGTCCGCCGACGGGCTTGGAGCACGCGTCTGGTCGACGTCGAGCAAGCGGCTAGTATCGCTGTCTGGCACCCACACACGCGGACGATCCGATTCGCCTTGCTCGACAACAAGGGCGTGACCATTTCGAACACCGCTGATAAACGTCCGGGTCGAGCCGCTCACGCTGTCGACTTCGTAAATCGTCCAGTCACCTGTACAAACGACGTACAGGAAGCCATTGAACCACTGCATGCCGTTCGGGCGCTGTACGTTGCCCGTAATGACAGTCAGGTCTTCCTGCGTCAAGACCTCGAACGGCACACGCACTTCGGTCGCTTCGGCTTCTGCGGTGGGCGTGGCTATGGGTGTAGGCGTGGTTTGATACAGGGCCGCAAGCAGGGCGGCAATAACCCCTAGGATCACCATCCAATCCGACTCCTCTGTTACTCGTCGTCCGACGTTTCGAATCCGGGAATTAGGCCTGCTGCTGCGTTCGCGCTGTCTAGCGCGTCTTCAATCATGTCGAGCAAGTCGTCGTCTTCGTCAGCGCCTGCGCGCTCGGCGAGTGCCTCAAGCACCCGGACAGCCTCCTTGCCGCCGATTTCGCCCAGCGACCATATCGCCGCGCCGGCAAGCTGCCGTTCCTCGGCCAATGCGATCTCGGACAACGGACGGACAGCCTCTGCAAGCTCAAGTTCACCGGCAGCGCGTGCCGCTTCGTATCGATCTTCGGTGGTTCCGCGCTCGAGCTCATGAATCACATGATCGCGCCAGCGGGCATCACTGCTCACTCCCATAGCGAAAATCGATGCGGTCTTGAGCATCGGTTCACCGGACTCGTACGCCCTCGAAATCTGCTTGGCGACGCGTGGGTGGCTGCTGTAACCGAGCGACTCAATCGCACGGCTTCGCACGAGGGGCCCGCTTTCGTTGCTTGCTGCGACGCGCAGCAAATAGTCCACGACGGAGTCGTTCAAGGCTGCGTCGAGTTTCCCGAATTCGCCCTCCAGGACGAAGGCGCCAAGTGCACGGATGGCGCCGGCACGGACAGTCTCCGCCTCGTCATTCTGGGCCATTTCAAGCAGTATCTCGGCATGACGCTGGCTCGTCACATGGACGCATAGATCGATAGCGAGGCAGCGTACGTCAGCGTCGCTATCGTCGAGGGCCATAATACCGAGCAGTGCGAAGTCGGTCGCGAAGTCCGTTTCACTGGCTTCGATCAACGCCGTCATCAAGTCGCGTTTTACCTCGGCCGTCAATGACTCCCAAACCGGGTACATGTCGATGATCTGCGTCGGGAGCAGTTCGCTCAATCCCTGCACAATCGTCGGCGGGATCATCTGTCCCGGTTCAAGCTGCATGACTAGCGCGAGCGTCTGTGTGAAGCTGGGCCCAACCGGGCGAATTTCGTCTTTCAGTCCCATTCTGTCGTTCTACCTCGGAAGTAGGTTGAGAATCGGCTCGCGGATATCCTGTACGATGACCACGATACCGATTGCGAGTAGGAAAAGCATCCCGATAATCATGATTGCTTCCTCGCGGCGCTGCGAAAGCGGCTTGCCGCGGAGAATTTCGATCAGGATGAACAGGATTCGGCCACCGTCTAGGGGCGGCAGCGGAAGCAAATTGGTCAGGCCAAGCGCGATGTTGACCAGCGCGATGAAGCTGAGAATACGCGTAGGCGACCCGGTCTCGATACTGTCCTGGAGGAACGACCCGCCGATTTGGCTAATCCCGACAATGCTGATCACACGGCCTTCTTCAGGCGCTGCATCACCGGACAACAATCGCGCCGGAAGGCCCAAAATTGCATCGAACACGTTGCGGATTTCGGTAACGCCGTAGACGATGGCGTCTGGCAGCGATAGCGGCACGACCTGCGTTAGTGGCCCGGCCGTATACAGGCTTGCACCTAGACCGATCGAGTACACGTCTACCGTAACCCCCGCACCGAGGTAACCTTGTCCGGGCGCAGGATTGAGGCGCGGTGTCACGTTCAGCGTTACCTCTTCGTCGTCACGCAGTACCGTCAGGGAAACGGGCGTGCCTGCGCTCTCACGATTGATTTCCTGCAATATGCTGAACGGGTCGCTGCTGGTCTGTAGATCGACCCCGGCGATACCGATAATCGCGTCTTCGAGCTGCAGCCCGGCATCGAACGCAGGCGAGTTGGATTGGATCGATCCTACCACGAGCCGGCTCCGGAAGTCTCGAAGATCCGTGCGTTCTTGATCAGTCAGTGCGAGTTCGATTTCGCGGTGTTCGACGGGTCCGTCTTCGATCGGGCGAACTAAAACGCCCAAAGTGACAGGCTGATTCTCGGATTCGAGAACTGCGAGAAGCTCCTCCAGCGACTGATACGGCGCCCCGTTTACTGTCTCGATGACGAATTCGTCTCCCTCGGCGATCGCGTATAGGGGGCTATCCGAGGTCACGTTACCGGCGACATATGCTTCGCCAATCGGTTGATCGACCCCGATCAACCCGATAATCACGAACACGACCAGCGCCGCGAGAACATTTGCAATCGCCCCCGCCGCCATGAACACGATCCGGCTCAATGGCTTGGTCTCGTTCACGGTTTTGGTCTTCGTAGGCAGTCGACTTGGTTCTATCGCCGCAAGTTCTGCGCGCGCGGCATCAGTCTCCGCCTCGCTCAACGTCTTGATCATGTCCTCGCCAAGTGGCCGGACAAACCCGCCGAGCGGAATCAGGTTGAGCGTGAAGTCGGTCTCACGCCAGCGGAACAGGCGCGCGATCTTCGGCGGATATCCGATTCCAAACTCGAGAATCGTAATGCCTACGGCCTTGGCCGCAAGCAGATGCCCAAACTCATGCACGATCACTGCGGGGATCAGGACGAGCCCGAACGCTACGAGTGACGATAGAAGGTCGCTTCCGAGGAGAAAATCAAACATGGGCTGACCTGTGGCGGTACGCTGCCTTTCTGTGGTCGGTGCACGAAGTATACCGGAACAATTGGTCGACTCGCGCGTGATATCTACATACGTTCATCGGTTGTTTAGCCTACGACAAGCGCCGGACCGCCTACGCCTGCACGCAGCGTCGTGTGTACGCTCACCAGTGATTGCACGCGGCGTTCGACCTCGTCGGCGTCGCGCGATGTCGTGATGCAGTGAACATTCGGTCCGGCGTCTAGCGTATAACACACTTGCAGCCCTTCAGAACGCCAACGCCGGACGGCCGCCATCAGTTCAAGCGAACCGGGAAGCCAATAGAACAACGGCGGACTGCTCGTCATCATCACCGCGTGCATCATGTCGGAGTCGTGCTCCACGACCTGCGCAAGCTGCGTGAAGTTGCGCTCAAGTAGGGCTGCGCGGCACGTATCGATGCGGCCATTCGCTGTCGAAACACGCTCGCTCTGAAACTCGCTTGTCGCCGCGACTGCGTGCCCCTCGCGCGATCCAACATCCTTATGTGCGTCCGATATCACCGCAACCACATCGACTAAGTCCCAGTGGTCCGGCCCGGCAATGCTGAATGCATACGACGACTGATCGGTTTCACCTGCAACCCATTCCACATATCCGCCCGGCACTGAACGCGATGCCGAACCCGAGCCCAAGCGTGCAAGGGCACTCAATTCGCGTTCCGGCAGCGTGATACCGGCTGCCGCAACGGCCGCAACCGTCAACGCTGCGAATGACGATGCAGAGGACGCGATACCTGCCCCCATCGGGAAATTGTTCTGCGACTGTACGTCTACCCTACCCGTCAGCCCAAGCCGCTCACGCAAATGATCAACGTGACGGCTGACGCGATCCAGCGCAGGACCGGAAGTCGGCTGCCCGTTGAGAGTCAAGCTATCATGCTCCGCATCGTTCAACCACGTGACACGCGTCTCAGTGTAGAGGCCGTCGAGGTTCATGCTGAGCGAGCCGTTCGACGGGATTCGAAGCCGCTCGTCGGCATTGCCCCAGTACTTGATGAACGCGATATTCGGATGCGCGCGCGCAGTCGCGGTACGATTCACTGCAGCCACTTCCCTAGACAAGACGAAACGTCAGCATTGTACCGGAATCGCCCTCAGATATAATCCCTTTCTGATAAAGACCTCAACTCCGTGAGAGGATCATCGGTTGCCTGTCCTGATCGCGCTGCTTCGAACGATGCGGCCCAAGCAGTGGACCAAGAACGTCCTGTTCGTGTATCCAGCGTTGATCGCCGATGGTCAGATGTTCTTGGCGGTTCCGTTTCTGCGCGTGACGGCGGCGTGTGCGCTGTTGTGCCTGATCGCGGGCGCCGTATACATCCTCAACGATCTCGTCGATATTGAGAGCGACCGTCAGCATCCACGCAAGCGATTGCGGCCCCTACCCTCCGGCGAGCTTCCCACGTCTATCGCGCGCGCTGCAGCTATCGTGTTCCCTGTTGTAGGCTTGATCGTCGCCTACCTTCTCGACTGGCGCCTGAGTGTCGTTCTTGGCGCGTACTACATCCTGCAGTTGTTCTATATCTTCTGGCTCAAGCATGTGGTCCTCGTCGACATCATGGCGTTGACGGCCGGGTTCGTTCTGCGTGTGGTGGCTGGAGTCGTGGTCATCGAAGTCACGCGGTTTTCACCATGGCTTTACGTCTGCCTAGGTCTTCTCGCCATGTTTCTGTCCGTCGCCAAGCGTCGGCAGGAACTCATTCTGTTGGGAGACGATGCCAGCGCGGTAAGAAAGACCTATGGCGACTACTCTCTGCCGCTGCTCGATGAACTACTGCGCATCACAGCCACAAGTACGTTTATCGCCTACACGCTCTATACGATAGAAACCCCATCTCCCTTACTTGCGCAGACCAATCTGGCGCTCGCCACTGTGCCATTCGTAATGTACGGCTTGTTCCGGTACCTGTATCTCATCTACGTGCGGGGCGAGAGTGCTCCTCCTGACGAGGTCTTGCTCAAGGATCGTGCGCTCCAAATCGATATTGCGCTTTATGCACTGGCATTCGCAGTCATTCTCTATGTCGTCCCGCGATAAGTCCCCTAACGCCAGCGCTCCCGGCAAGGTGATCTTGTTGGGTGAGCATGCCGTCGTGTACGGTCAGCCAGCGATTGCGTTTCCCGTGTCGGCACTGCGGACGCGGGTAACCGTCGATGTTGCGGATCAACTCCGCGTTACCTCTGCGATATGGGACCGGTCATATCAGATTGCCGACGTTGCGATGCATGCCGACCCGGTGTACTCGGCCATCAGCCTGACGGCGGAAGCTCTCGGAATCCCTATCCCTATTCGCCACTACACCATCGAGTCCGATATACCTGCAGCAAGTGGCCTCGGAAGTGGAGCGGCGCTGTCAACTGCGCTCGGGCGTTCCGTCGCCCTAGCGGCTGGCATCGACATCGATCCGGCGGTGCTCAATGACGTCGTCTTCGAGGTCGAGCGTCTCTATCACGGGACGCCGAGCGGTATCGATAATACGGTCGTCGTGTACGAACAGCCCGTCTACTTCGTAAGAGGTCATCCGATCCAACGCCTTCACGTGCGGGGAGAGTACACGTTCGTCGTAGCCGATACAGGCATTCGTGCGCCTACGCGCGAGTCCGTCGCGGACGTTCGCGCGCTCATGGTGACTCAGCCGGCAGCAACAACAGCCGCCGTTTCCGCAATCGGCGAACTCGCAACGCGCACGCGGGATGCGCTAGCGGTCGGCGATAGTCGGGATGTGGGCAATTGCATGAACCAGAATCACTCCTTGCTCCAGCAGCTTACCGTGTCATCGCCGGAACTGGATCGCCTTGTACAGGCCGCGATCGACGCGGGGGCGATCGGTGCGAAACTCTCGGGAGGAGGGCGCGGCGGAAACATGATCGCGCTCGTCGCCTCAGACACCGCCCCTGCAGTCGAGGCTGCTCTTCGTGCCGCAGGTGCGGCGCACGCGTTTGTGACCGTGCTGCGCACAGGTACGGAGGTCGCGCCACGATGACAACTTTGCTCAAGCTCGGCGGTTCGCTGATCACTGATAAGCGTGGCGAAAAAGCGTACCGTCAGGATGTGATGCGGCGAATCGCACATGAGGTCAAACGGGCCAACGACAGTTTCGCGACACGGCTTGTCATCGGCCACGGCAGCGGGTCGTTCGGGCACGTACCTGCCAGTAAGTATGGCACGATCAGCGGCGTGCATTCTGACGAGGAGTGGCGTGGTTTCGCAGAAGTCGCCCGCGTTGCGTCTGAGCTCAACGAGCTTGTCACGGCGGAATTATGGAATGCGGGCTTGTCGGCCATGCGGATGCAGCCCTCCGCGTCGATCATTGCGCACGACGGCGTGCCCGTGCAAATGGACATTGCGGTAATTTCACACGCCCTCGACCACGGTCTGATTCCGGTCGTCCATGGCGATGTGGCGTTTGACGAGGTGCGCGGCGGGACAATCGTCTCGACCGAGTCGTTGTTCACGTACTTGGCCGACCGGCTTGCCGTGACGTCGATCATACTCGCTGGGGAAGTGCCGGGCGTGCTTGACGACGTCGGGCAGGTCATCAAGCGAATCACCCCGGGTATCGCGGGCGGCGTTGCGCATCTTTTAGGCGGAAGCACCGGGACCGACGTAACGGGCGGAATGCTGACCAAGGTGACCGACATGCTTCGGCTTGTCACGCAGTATCCGTCTCTGCGAATTCAGATTGTCAACGGGTTGGAGACTGACGCCATATTTCGCGCGCTGGTCGGGAACTACGACGGCGGCACGGTTATCGTTGCCGACTCAGGCGCCTAGCTGCGACCGAAAGCCCGGCCGCTGCAAGGATAATTCCGATGGCCGGCGCGGCGACGACCCACGGCGCACTTCGGACATCTGCACGCCCGTCGGCGATCATGCTCCCCCACTCCGGCGAAGCAACATCCCCGGCAAAGCCAAGAAACGACAGGGTGGTGATCATCAGCAGACAAGACGCAAAAGCCGTGACGGAATAGGCCAGCAGCACGGGTTTCGACACGGGCAAGATGTGTACGACGAGAATGCGCCAGCGACGCGCGCCGAGTGAACGAGCGGCAGTAACGTGAAGCTGCCCGGACGTCGATTGAATCTGATCCCGAAACACGACTGCAGCCAACGGGATATGGCTCAGCCCCGCGGCGACCGCAACTGAAATCCCCGTACGGTCAAGCGCTGTCAAGATCACCATTGCGGCCACAATTGACGGCATCGAAAGCAGGCTTTCGATCACTAGGTCGCCCACACGCCGCACGAAGGGCATCGCCCCAAATGCAGCAATCCCGCCAAGCAGGGCGGCACCCACAAGTGCGACAGCCAGAGCAACGCCGCTCCCGGCCAACGTCGGCAGCGCACCCGCTACAAGCCGAACAAGAACGTCCCGGCCAAGCGCGTCCGTGCCCAGCAGATGATCGGCACTCGGTGGCAAGCGCGGGTCGAAGACGAAGGTTGCATACGGATCGGCGTTGTGCAACATGGGCAGCGCGATCAAAACAGCCAAAGCACAGATCAAAGTCAACGCGGCAGCGCGATTACGCATCGAGACGCCCCGGCTCATCCCTGCCGGCCACCATGCGGGCAATCGTCTGTCCGATAACATAGAGGCTGGCGGCGTACAACACCAGTCCCTGCACGACGGGATAGTCCCGTCGCATTACACTGTCGAGCATAAGCCGGCCAACTCCGCCCCTCGTGAACAGAGCTTCCGTCACGACTGTGCCGCTGAGCAGGAAACCGAACTGCACGGCAATCAATCCCAGCAGGGGCCGCATCGCATTAGGCATGACGTGAATCCAAAAGACCCGGCGCGGCCGCAACCCCTTGCCGCGCGCCGTTGTGACAAAACTGCGCTTCTCGAGATCGGCGATATTGGCGATAAGCGGTATCGCTATCGTCGACGCTACGTAGAACGAGAGCACCACCGCCGCTGCCACGACGTTCTCAAGCGACGAGGGACTGGGAATTCCGAGTACCGCGATTGCCAGTGTGCCAGTAATGAACGTCGGCGCTGCCGAGCCCACGATACACAGCGAGCTGACGATGCGCCGAAGTCGAGGGTTCGCACTGGTGCCCGCTGCGATCACGACGAACGCAGTCGTAAAGAGCAGGCTGGTCGAGGCGAGTACCACGGTGCTCGGAAGCCGCTCACCGATCAGTTCCGACACAGGACGACCGCCGTACAACGATACCCCGAGGTCGCCACGCACGAGCTGACCGACATACGCAGCGTACTGAACCGCGACCGGATCGCTGAGACTTGCGTCGGTGCCGTCAGCCGACGGGAACGCATCGTTCGACCCGGACTCGACTTGCTGCGCGCGTAGAGCACTGCCAGGCAGCAAACGCACGCCCACGAACGCTATGGTCACCGCGACAGCGATTGTTACCAGCGCGTATGCTACTCTAGCCGCTAGGGTCGTAACTCGCATTGTAGATAATCGGATACCAGCCGTAGACGTCGAAGCGCAGACCTCGCACGCGGCTCGACACGCCGTTCAAATTCACCTTGTGCCGGATGGGCACGATGAGCGCCTGATCCATGATCGCTTGCTGGATAGCGCCGTATCGTTCGGCGCGCAGACCCGGGTCAAGCTGCTGCACGGCTTCACGCATCAGGTTGTCGAATTCTGGACTCGCAAAGCCCGTCCAATTTCGTGCCGCGTCGGTGGTGAAGTATGTCCGCAAAAAGGCGGGATCGACCCCGTACGATGTGAGCGACACTAGGTTGTATTCGCCATTGTCCACGGCACTGACGAGCGACGGAAAGTCCGGTACCGCCACCGGCTCAACACGCACACCGATCGTACGCCACTGATCCTGAATGACCTGCACGATCTGCCGGTATTCTCCCCATGGCGGTACCAGCACACGCACTGTCAGATCGCCGCCGGCGTCGTCCCAATAGCCGTTCGCGTCGGCATCCACAAAGCCCAATGTGGAAATCAGCGCACGCGGCTGCTGTACGTCGAACTCGTATTGTTCGACCGAGACGTCGAGATAAAACTGGACTCCGGGTGTTAGCGGACCCTGCGCTGCCGGCGAAAAGCCCTGATAGATATTGTCGACGATCGTCTGTCGATTAAGGCCGATCAATAGGGCTTGCCGAAATGTCGGATTATCCGTAGGAAACTGCCGGACGTTAAACAAGAATTGGTCAGGTTGGCCGGGAATGCGTACGGTCTGGAGGTCAATCACGCTGCTTCCGACAACGACACGCGCGTCGCTAGGCGGGAGTTCGCCGACGACTTGCGCGTCCCCCTGTTCCAGCGCAGTGAGGCGTGTGGACGGATCGACGAAGAAACGAAACTCGATTTCCTCAATCGGGTTCGCGCTCGGCGCTTGATAGAACGGCGGACCCCACGCATAGTTCGGGTTTCGGCGCAGGACGATTCGCTCATCGGGGATGTACTCGACGAACGTATAGGGCCCCGTCCCCACTTGATTGAACTGGTACCGTTCGCTCGGATAGGTGCTCAAGGCCGTGGGACTGGCGATACCGAGATAGAACTGACTCAGTCCATCGAGCAGCGGACTAAATGGCTGAGCCAAGATGATCGAGATCGTGTAATCGTCGGAGATTTCGTACCCGGCGTAAGGCCCGAGCAGCCCGAGTGCTGCCTGAGACCGCGTTTCCGGTGCTGTGATACGGGATAATGTCGTACCGACAGCCGCGGCGTTAAACGGTGTCCCGTCGTGAAACGTGACGCCCTGCTTCAACGTGAATGTATACGTGGTTTGATCAGGCGACACCATCCACGATTCAGCGAGCCCCGGCACAAACTGCCCGGTGTCCGGATCGCGATAAACGAGCGTGTCGTAGACCTGCCGGAGCACGATGCCGATCTCGGATGATTGGTTCACATGCGGGTCGAACCCGCTTGGCGAGAGTGTCAAGCCGTAGACGATTCGATTGCGCGACACGGCGGTCGATGGATTGGACGCGCACGCAGTGACAATTCCACAGGCCACTACGAGCGCCAACCAGAAGAGAACGGGGCGTTTCCACGGTACGCGTAGAGACATGGTTCCAGTATCTAGGCCGTTACACTAAAATGGAGCGGCTAGATTCTACCATGCCGCGCGGAGCCATCGGAGGCCGATTGTCTGCATTTCGTTCAGGGCTTCTCACCCCGCCTCGTGAAGAGGAAGAGCGCAGTCCGTTCCGGCCCGTTTGGCGAAGCCTGATCTTCGAGCAGTACGGGATGTTTGCGGTTGTCGTAGGCACGTTCGCCGTTCAGGTGTTTCTGGGTTTTGCACCTCCAGACTCGCTATCCCTGCCCATCAATGTCGCTCTGGCAGTGCTTCCAGTCGTGTTGTGGTTGATCTGGTCGTACGTGCCGGAACAACGCGCACCTCAACCCCGGTCCGGCTTGATTCTGATCTTCCTCATGTCCGGGCTGTTGAGTCAGGCAGTCGGAAGGCCTCTGATCAACGATGTACTTCGCGTCCAAGAGTGGCTGCCGCTGTCGTCGGCGCTGACGCGCATTGCAGGATACTCGTTAACGACGGGACTCGTTGAGGTAGGAATCTGCTATCTCGTCATTCGCGCGATTGTGTGGCCTAACAACGTACGGTCACGCTACGATTTTGTCGCCTATGCTGCCGTCGCCGCGCTTGGATACACACTCATACCAAACATCGAATTTGCTGTTACGGGCAATCCGCTTGCGTATGTCGTCGCGCTGCATACGGCCGCCGGGGTCACGACGCTAACGATGGGTTTGGTCGTCGTCGGCTATGGCATTGCTGCCGTTACAATTGACAGCGTGTCGGCGCTGGCCCAGCCGATCATTCTCGCTGTTGGAGCGGCCGTAGTTGGCGTGTCGATCCCCCTCTTCGGGGGATTCCTTAATGCGTCGTTTTCGGCCGGCGGCACATCGCTGCCGCGCTATTTGTTCGCCATCCTATTCGTCGGGGCCTTCTTGACCGGGTTGATCTTCGTCATGCACTTTCTTTACCGATTCTCCGAGCGTCAGTCGGCCGAACGACGGCTCGGAACACCGGAGTAGCTCGTGGCGGCCTATTTCGACGACATCGATACGACATCGCGGCGTGTTCGCTTCGCCCACTACTTCACCGTAATCTACATGGTGCTCGCGCTCATCGTTGCGCTTGGCCTGCGCGATTCCTCTCTGTTCGCTACGACGCGGTTCAGCAATGCCGAGGTTGGTATTGTCGCCTACTATCCAGCAAACTGGCTGCTCGACACCAGCGGCAGCGTAATGCGCGCTACGGACGTCAGCCAACGCGAGTTCAAGACCGTCATCGAAATATCCGTGCTGCCCTTTGGAACCCGTATGAGCGCACGCAACATCATCGACGACTTGACGTTTAAGCGGCGGGAGTCCCTGCCCTACTATCGCAGCCTGACCACGTTCCCTTCCCTGCTCCGTTCGCAAGACGAGGTCATCGTTAACGAGTATACGTTCGTCAGCGCCTTGAACGACCCTTTCCTCGTCTCGGTTCCAACCGTCGTCGTAGGACGCGACGTTGCGATTGAACGGCGAAATCAGGTCATCCTCGTGACGTTTCAAGCGGATGCCCGCGTCTATGAACGCGAATTGGCAGTCTTCGAACGATTTCTGGATACGTTGGAATTCTAGCCCCAATGTTTCGATTCGCAGCCGTACTCGTTTTCGTGATTACTCTCGCCATTGAGGTCACTGCACAGGTCCCAGCAGTATCGTTCGACCTTGCCCGTGTGCAACGCGCGACCGTTCAGATCATGCAGGCCCGTACGGCTGGCGGAGGAACACAAATCACATGTGTCAGCTCAGGCAGTCTGGTCACACCGACCGGTCTGATCTTGACGAATGCGCACGGCACGGTCCATAACGAGAGTTGCGACGGCAATCTCTTGATCGTCGCCATCAGCGTGCGTGACGGCGAACCGCCGGTTCCGACTTTCCGGGCACAGGTGATTCAGGCCGACAACGGTCTCGACATCGCGTTACTTCAGATCGTCGCGGAATTGAATGGACAGCCAATCGACAGTTCTTCGCTGAGCCTTCCTTATACGGAGGTAGCGCGACCTAGCGATGTCATACTCGATGAGACCGTGTACGTGGTCGGATTTCCTGGGATAGGTGACGACCCTACTACCGTAGTGCAGGCCAGCGTGCAGGGATTTGCTGCGGAGCCTCGCGCTGAAAAGTCCTGGCTCAAGGTACGCGCCGTTCAAGGCGATGTGACCATCAGCGGCCCAATGTCGGGTGGCGGCGCGTACAACCGCAGCGGTTTGCTCGTCGGAATTCCAACCATTGCCCCGCTGGTCCGTACCGCCGACTCGACAAGCTGTATCCAGATTCAGGATACCAATCAGGACGGTTTGATTACGCTGCAGGACGCGTGTGTGCCGTTGGGAGGTTCGATCAACACCATCCGTCCTGTCGCTTTCGCGCTTCCGCTTCTCCAAAGCGCGCAGCTCGGGATTGCGATCCGCACCACTACCGAGACTTCTCTTGTGAGTTCACCGGTCCCGCAGATTTCGAACTTGTTCTTCGCCCCTTCGGTTACCAACGGGATGCCGACGACGGTGTTGGCTGACATGCCTGCCGGCGCGACTAGTCTGTACTTGTTTTTCGACTACCGCGGAATGCGGCCCACCACCGTGTACGAACTGCGCGTCGCCGTCGACGGCGTGACGAGCACGGTGTTTAGCCTTCCGCCGGTGCGTTGGAGCGGCGGCGAAGCCGGCCTGTGGTATATCGGGCTTACCGGTCAGGCGCTGCCCAACGGCGAGTATACATTTACGCTCTTGGTTGATGGGCAGGTATCGGGTGATCCAAAGACGATACGTATTGGCGGCGGTGCCCAACCGAGGCCCACATTTCGCAGCATCGCATTTCTCGTCTCTACCGGTGAGAATCAGGCCTTTGGCAATGGCTACATCCTTGGCCGTGGATCGACCGTGACTGCGCAGTTCACGTATGACAATATGGTGGACGGTCTTGAATGGGCTGGGGTCTGGTACTTCGGCGGGCAGGAACTCGAGCCTCGCGTGGGAGGCCAATGGAACACCGGCCAAGCCAACGGCTCGCAGTCGACATCATTCACCGTGCCCGGCGGGCTGCTGCCGGGACGCTATCGACTCGAGCTGTACATCCAAGGGACGCTGAGTGCCTTGGCAGACTTCACCGTCGCTGGAATACAGGAAGAACTGCGCCCGCGCGTGTTCAGTCGTCAGCGCTTTGCGGTAGCCGACACACCCGCCGACGCCATCGGTGCGCGACCGGCAACCTCGGTCACAAACACGATTCAGCGCTTGTTCGCAGTCTTCGACTGGGAATCGATCGCAGTCGGTACGCTCTGGCAGGTGACAATCAGCGTGGACGACCGCGTTCTGTTCGACAGAATCGCCCCGTGGACCTTGCCTGAAGACGGCGCCGGCTACTGGATCGAACTCACGGCCAACACTGCTTTGCCTGACGGACGCTATCGCCTCGACCTGCAGATGAACGGCATTCTCCTCCAGCGCGTCGAAGCAGAAGTCGGCATTGGTCAGCTCCCAATCGACATTTTCGCACAGGGCGCCGGCGTGCTGCTGCGTGGTCGAGTGATCGATGCCGATTCACGTCTCGGTGTCGAGAATGTGACGATCGTGGTTCTCAGCGAACAATTTTCGGTCGAAGATTATCTCGCACTGGCCGATCAGGTCTTCACGATCGCCACTACGGATCGTGACGGACGCTATCAGTTCTCCGACCTGCTCCGCTACGACGTGCCGTACAGCATCATTATCACCACGGACGGTTATCTACCAATTACCGCCGACGGTATAGTCGTAGACGAGACGACCGCGAACCCGCTGGAAATCGACATCTACATGACCAAAGGTTGACCGTGGCGGAGACCGAACGACTCGACATCGAAGTGGCACGCCGGGGCTTAGCACCTAGCCGCGAAAAAGCCCGCGGCATGATCATGGCTGGCGAGGTGTCCGTAGACGGTGTTGTGCGAGACAAACCCGGAATGCGCGTTCCGATCGACAGCACAATCTCAACCAAAGCCAAGCCGCGATTCGTTTCGCGCGGCGGCGACAAGCTGGATGCGGCACTGGTTGCGTTTCAGTTTGCGCCTCAGGGCTTTGTCTGCGCAGATGTGGGCGCAAGCACAGGCGGTTTCACGGACTGCTTACTCCAACATGGTGCTGCACGCGTCTACGCGATCGATGTTGGTTACGGTCATCTCGATGCGCGCCTAAGAAGTGACCTACGCGTTGTCGTTATGGAGCGCACAAATGCCCGGTTCGTCGATCAGCTCGATGAATTGGTTGATCTTGCTGTTGTGGACGCGTCGTTCATTAGCCTGAAGCTGCTGCTTCCCGTAATGATCCGGTGGCTCAAAGCCACCGGCAGCGTGATCGCGCTGATCAAGCCGCAATTTGAGGCAGGGCGTCGAGATGTCGGTAGAGGTGGCGTTGTGCGGGACATGGCGGTACATCGGCGTGTACTGCAGGAGATCCTCGCGTATGCGGCTGAGATCGGCCTTTACCCGCGGGCATTGATGCGATCACCGCTTGTCGGTCCTGCGGGCAATATCGAGTTTCTCGTCTGGCTGTCTGGCGAACAGTCCAGCAGCGACTCCAAAGCGCTCATCGAGCAAGCGCTCGCGGCAGACCGGTAGCGACGCCCGGCCATCGTTCTGATATACTGCTTGCCACATTCAGCAGACAGTAATGGACGTCGATCCGGCCCAATCATGGACCAATCCCATATCCGAAATTTCTGCATCATCGCTCACGTCGATCATGGCAAATCAACGCTCGCCGACCGGCTTTTGCAGCTCACACACACGGTCAGCGACCGTGAGATGCAGGCACAAGTGCTCGACAGCATGGATCTTGAGCGCGAACGCGGCGTAACGATCAAGGCGTCCGCCGTGCGTATGCACTATCAGTCGCAGGACGGTTCCGAATACCTAATCAACTTGATCGATACGCCGGGGCATGTCGACTTCACGTACGAAGTGAGCCGTGCGCTGCAAGCGTGCGAAGGCGCGATTCTTGTCGTTGATGCCAGTCAGGGCATTGAAGCACAGACACTCAGCAACGTGTATCTTGCGCTCGAGCAGGATCTCGAATTGGTCCCCGTCATCAACAAGATTGATCTCCCCGCGGCTCGTCCCGATGAAATCGCCCACGAGGTCGAAGAACTGCTTGGTACCCCGGCCGAGGATATCGTTCCGATCTCAGCCAAGAACAACATCGGCATCGACACCGTGCTCGAGAAGGTCATCCGCGCCGTTCCGCCGCCTTCAGGCGACGCCAGCGCACCTCTGCGCGCTCTTGTCTTTGACAGCCACTACGACTCATACAAGGGCGTGGTCGCGTATGTACGCGTGATCGACGGATCGGTGTCGTCACGGGAAAAACTGCGCCTGAAGGCGACCAACGTCGCGTTCGAACCCGTGGAACTTGGCGTCTTTAGCCCGGGCATGCTGGCCGTCGATCAGTTGCAGACAGGCGAAGTCGGCTATATCGCCACCGGGCTCAAGACCGTCAAAGAGTGCCGGGTCGGCGATACAGTTACGCTGGCCGTGGGCGGGGCGAATGACCCGCTGCCCGGCTATCAGCAGGTCAAGCCGATGGTGTTTGCGGGAATCTACCCGACTAACAATGACGAGTACGGTGAGCTTCGTGATGCCCTGGAGAAACTGCAGCTCAACGATGCGTCGCTGCAGTTCGAACCGGAGAGCTCTCAGGCACTGAACTTCGGATTTCGTGTGGGCTTCTTGGGGTTGTTCCACATGGAGATCATTCAAGAGCGGCTTGAGCGCGAATACGATCTCGATATTCTTGCGACAGCCCCGAGTGTGAAATATCGCATCGTCAAGCGTGACGGCGAAACGATCGAGATTGATAGTCCGGCACAAATGCCAGACGAGTCGGTCATCGCAGAGATCAGCGAACCGTGGATGAAGATTCAGGTGTATACCCCGCAGGAGTTCATCGGGCCAATCATGGATCTGGTGATCAAGAAGCGCGGGATCTACGATACAACCGAGTATCTGGATCGGTCTCGTGTGGTGCTGCATTACCGTCTTCCGCTTGCCGAACTCATCATCGACTTTTACGACCGGCTCAAGAGCGTCACACGGGGATATGCGAGCCTCGACTACCAGTTCGACAAGTACGAGACGGGCGATCTGGTCAAGCTGGACGTATTGGTCAATAACGAACCGGTCGACGCGTTGGCGTTGATCGTCCATCGGGAGGACTCCTACCACAAGGGCCAGCGCTTGGTATCGCGCTTGAAGGAGCTCATCCCGCGGCAGATGTTCGTCGTTCCTATTCAGGCGGCGGTTGGAAAACGAGTGATCTCACGTGCGAACGTGAGTGCCATGCGCAAAGACGTGCTTGCCAAGTGCTACGGCGGCGACATCACGCGCAAGAAGAAACTGCTTGAGAAGCAGAAGAAAGGCAAGAAGCGCATGAAGATGATCGGCTCCGTAGAGGTGCCGCAGGATGCGTTCATGGCGCTGCTCAGCCTCGATGACGAGGACTAGCCGGTTCTGGGTTGGCTGAGAAACTCAGCGGCGGCAATCCTGAGCGATGTGCGGAAGTCGAGGCTGCGTGCTTCGTCTAGCAGTGGCGAGCCGGCGAGTTGAAACATCGCGCTCCCGATATGTAGATCGAACCATTTGACAGTCCTGAATCCATTGTTGGCTGTCGCGATTAATCGTGCATTTGGCACAAAAGTGTCCCACGAATCGCCGACGACGGTGATTGCATCCGGTCCGAACGAAAGATCGTCGAGCAGCGCCGCAAACGCCGGATCCGCAAACGGGCCGTCGATCACGGTGAGCGCGGACTCGGAGAAGAGGCGTATGGAGCGTTCCAGAGCGACTGTTCCTGTCCCGCCGAACCGCGCATACGCTGCCAGGTCGAACACAACCGCCCCAAGATACTCCCCTGTCGCTTCGAGTATCAGCCTGCCGTACGGGAGGAGTGGTTCGTCATACCGCTGCGCTTCAATCGGCAGGTAGTCGAATCTGGGCGAGATGTACAGCGCAAGCAGTCTCTTCTGCGCCGCAATACCGTGCACCTTGTCACTTATGTCACGCATGAGCCGCTTGTTCTTCGATCATCCACCACAACTGAGCCATCGACCATGTCTCGACCCAACTGCGGATAAGTTCGGACCGAGCACCGAATCCGTAGCTGCGCGACCTTGTGCGGCCGCCATATGAGACGTAGACGGACGTACCCGGTTGCTGATCGCTAGCCTCATCGATATCCTCAGCCGTGACCACGACAACACACGCACGATTACTTGTGCCTTCACCACTATCGGCGAGCACACGGCCCGCCGCCTCGGCTATGCTGCGATAGGATACGTCCTGCGCATCTGGCAACTCGCTCAGTAGTGCCGCGACTGTGGGATATGCCTTACGATCAACCACGTCGGTGCCCAAGTCGGCTAGAAGCCCGGCAATTCCGCACTCCACTAGGGAGACGCCGATATTTCGTTGCTCGAGGCGCTTGTGGAGTGTTCCGGCAAGCGTCTCGCTATCGACCCCGTACACATAACGGCCGATTCTTTGACGAAGGTCGGTTTCGACCGTTTCGATCATCGCTTCGGCATCTGCGCGTGTCGCGGCCTTGGCCGTAATTCGCACATCTACCTGGCCGTTATGCGCCGCCAGCCCCACGGTTGGATTGCCGCTCTCCAGCAGTTCGTTGCCGATAAGCTCGTCTAGCGCGCTCTCCCCAATCCCCGCCGTATGCAGAACGCGAGGGAGGATCACGCTTAAGTCATAACGCGACTTGAGCAGCGGCAGCACCTTGTCGTTCATCAGGAACTTCATCTCACGCGGTACGCCGGGTAGCGCGACGACGAGGCTGCCGTTGTGTTCGACGGCAAACCCAGGAGCCGTGCCCACGGCGTTCTCCAACACGATTGCCCCGTCAGGCACGTAGGCCTGCCGCCGATTGTTCTCGCTCATCACTGCGTGGAAACTGCGGAAACGGTCGGCGATTTGGGCGTAGAGGTATTCATGGAATTCCAGCTCGCGATCCGTTGCATCGGCGACCGCTTCGCGTGTCATGTCATCGACGGTCGGCCCAAGCCCCCCGCACATAATCACGATGTTGGAACGAGCCATCGCCATCTTCACGGTTTGAGCAATCCTTGCCCGATTGTCACCGACTGATGTCATGTAGAGGACGTTGATGCCGTAATCACGCAGGAAACGTGCTAGATAGACCGAGTTCGTATCGGTGATCTCACCGAGTAGAATCTCGGTGCCGACACTAATCAACTCGCTGTTGATGGTTTGGGTCATGAGATTGGATCACTTTCGACGGATTTGTTGCAATTCTTGTACTCGCGCAATTATAATCTGCTGTGGTTGGAAACGTAGTTATGCAGAATGCAACAAGTCTGTGCATGTTGCACAAACCAGCCGGATGTTCATAGGTCACTTAGTCTCTGGAGGATACTGTGGCGAGCATTTCGTTCAAGCATGTGTACAAGCGTTATGGCAACAATGCCGTTGTCAAGGATCTGAATATTGAGGTTGCGGATAAAGAGTTCCTCGTATTCGTCGGACCTTCGGGCTGCGGCAAGTCGACCAGTTTACGTATGCTCGCCGGTTTGGAGGAAATCAGCGAAGGCGAAATCTGGATCGGTGATCGCATCGTGAACAACGTTGCCCCGAAGGATCGCGACGTCGCGATGGTATTCCAGAGTTACGCGCTCTACCCGCACATGACGGTCTACGACAACATGGCGTTCGGCCTCAAGTTGCGCAAGACTCCCAAGAACGTGATCGATCAACGCGTGAAGGAAGCGGCCGACCAGCTCGGTATTGCGCAGCTTCTGGATCGTCGCCCGCGTCAGCTCTCGGGCGGTCAGCGGCAGCGTGTCGCCGTCGGTCGCGCGATTGTGCGTGAGCCGAAGGTCTTCCTCATGGATGAGCCGCTCTCGAACTTGGATGCCAAGCTCCGCGTCGAGGCGCGTTCGTTCATCTCGAAGCTGCATCAGCGCCTCGGTACCACGTTCATTTACGTGACCCACGACCAGGTCGAAGCTATGACGATGGGTACGCGCATCTGCGTGCTGAACGCTGGCGAGCTGCAGCAGATCGATTCGCCGTTCAACCTGTATCACCACCCGCACAACCTGTTCGTTGCCGGCTTCATCGGCAGCCCTGCCATGAACTTCTTTGACGGTACACTCAACAAGGTCGACGGGCAGCTCATCGTTGATCTCGGCGCGTTCAAGATCCCGGTTCCCGCAGCGAAGCTTGCACGTTTCGAGAAGGCGGCCGGGAAGAAGGTTATCTTGGGCATCCGTCCTGAGGACATTCACGACGTCGAGTTCAAGCCGCAAGGCATCACCCCTGCCACGATTGAGGTCAACGTCGAAGTTGTCGAGCAAATGGGCAACGAAGTCAATCTCTACCTCGAGGAGCAGGGCAAGAACTTCATCGCACGCGTTGACCCGCGCACGAAAGCGTCGGTTGGCAATCGCCTCGGTGTGGCTCTGGCTACCGACAACATGCACCTGTTCGATGCAGACACGAAGATCTCGCTTGCCGACATGAGCTGATCGGTTCCGCAGCCAGCACGTCAGAACAAAAAGAGGCGCTCCGTTTACGAGCGCCTCTTTCTTATTGGCTGTGGTTCCCGACTCTCCATATTTTGAGGACGGGCCGAAACTTGTAACCGTAGATGATCATGCCTCGTTCTCCCTCGGTGGAGAGCTTCCGCGTGACCATTTCGACGCGATCTCCGATGGAGACTTTTCCGTCGACATCCGTCAACTGGGCGGTCACCATGGGGCCTTCGTCTAAGCGTACGAGCGCGATCATGTACGGTGCTTGATCTTCGAAGCCGGTCGGAGGTTCCATCACAACAGTGAAGCTCTCCACCACCCCACGGCCCGAAAATTGCACGCGCTCCGGCGTGACCAGAGGTGCAGCAGTCGTCATGATCAGCCTACGCTGCAGTGCGTTCGACTGCCGGTAGTTTGACCTCAGTCTGATGCGAGTCGCGCTCTTCAGCAATAGCTTCAGCCGGAGCGACCGTCTTGCGTGGTTCAAGACTGGTCTCACCGTCCGCGAGCACGTAGCCTTCCAGACGGTAGCGGTTTGCGTTCAGTCGCCAATGCCGGGAAATCTGCATACTGTCCTCACTTCTTCCATTCGCAACTTCATGTTCAACGATAGGCGGTCGCCGCTCTCAAAAGCTCTCACCGCGGCCGTGTCGACTATCACACACTCTCAGTCTGTACGGCGCAGCACATGAGTGAATACAGATGCACCAAAACCACCTACGGACTGAATCAGCGCAAACTCTGCATCAGGAACCTGATTGTCACCTGCAAGTCCCATGAGTTGTGTGTAAGCCTCTACAGCCTGATATACGCCGGTCGCGCCCACGGGATTGCCGCGCGCCTTGAGCCCGCCGAACGTGCTCATCGGAACATCACCTGTCGGCCGCAGCCGCGTACCCGAGTCTGCTGCAAGGCGCCATCCATTCCCAGCCTCGGCGAGGCCGATAGCTTCTATCGCCAGTACCGACGCGATAGTGAACGAGTCGTGCAGTTCAAACAGATCGATCTGTTCGAGTGACGCTTCGGCCTGTGCTAAGGCTGCACGTGTTGACTTCGTTACTGCCTCGAGTGACAGCAGTGTCTTGCGATTGTGGATCGCGAGGCTGTCGCTCGCTCCCCCACTTCCTGCAATGACAACTTTACCCGAGGCGGTGTTGCGAACTCGTGTCAGCAGAACCGCCGCTGCACCGTCTGCGTCTGGGGCGCCGTCGAACAGTGTAACGGGATCAGCAACCATGCCGGCCTTGGAGAACGCGCCCGGTTTCAACGCGTTTCGGAACATCGCACGCGGGTTTGTCCGGCCATTTGCGTGCGCATTGATCGAAAAGCCTTCGAAGGCCTCAAGGCCCACACCGTACTCGTGCATATAGCGACGCATCACTAGGCCCGCTTGAGCGGACAGTGTTAGCCCGTGCGCGGCCTCAAAGTCCGCATCAAGAGCGACGCTTCGCGCAGCGACACGTGCGCTTGCGATGCTGTCAGTCGACTTTTCGACACCGACCACCAGTGCGGTCTCCACCGCTCCCGATTGGACTGCCAGATAGGCTGCACGCAGCGCCGCGCCGCCGCTGGCATCCCCTGCCTCTACAGTAAACGTCTCTACACCGGTTAGGCCGCTGATTGACGCTAGCAGTGGGCCCAATTGAGATTGGCTGCTCATGGTAGACCCGAATGCGTTAGCCACGATCATGAGGTCCGGCCGAAGCCCTGCCGCGGTGTCCAACACCTGTCCGATGACGTCCGAACCGAGGTCACGCAGGCCGGCCGACCAATGTTCGCCGACTTCAGTCTGTGCAGCTGCGACAATTGCTACATCTGTCATGTCCCTAGTCCTTCAGCTTGCCGCGATAGCGGGTGTACGTAGCGTAGTCAATCACCGTGCGCCGGCTAATGTAATCACGGGTGGATGGCGCACGCCCTCGGACCTGCTCGATGCGGTCGGTAACGAGCAAGTCGAATGCGTCTGAACCCGCCCCGCTACCGTAGCTCACCATGAGAATACGATCGCCGGGTTTCGCCTCGTCCAGAATCGCGGTCAGCCCGGTCATGCACGAGCCGGAATACACGTTGCCAATCTCGCCGGCGAGTAGACCGAGCTTGATCTGTTCCTGCGTGAATCCGAGCATCTGCGCTGCGCGCGACGGGAACTTCACGTTCGGTTGATGGAATACAGCATGCGTGTAGTCGGTAGCCTTGGTCCCCATAAGTTCCATGAGCTTCGCGGCGGACGACAGCGTGTGGCTGAAGTATGCTGGATCGCCGGTGAAGCGGTCGCCATGGCTCGGAAACGTCTCTCCTGAACGACGCCAGAAATCCGGTGTATCAGTGACATAGCTGTAGCTGCCCTGATACACAGCGACGGCTTCCGAGGCCGGCCCAATAAGGAACGCCGCACCGCCGGAAGCAGCAGTGTACTCGAGCGCATCTCCCGGTCGGCCCTGTGCGGTGTCCATGCCGATGCTAAGCGTATAGGCTCCCATTCCACTGCCGACAATACCAATCGAGGCTTGAACCGCCTCGGTGCCGGCCTTACATGCGAATTCCCAATCCGCGGCTTGTATGTTTGCGGAGGTCCCGATGCTCTCGGCAACGATCGTACTGGTCGGCTTCACAGCATACGGGTGGCTCTCGCTTCCAACCCACACTGCACGGATCAGGCGGGGATCTACACCTGCCCGGGCGACCGCATTGCGTGCCGCTTCGATGGACATCGTCGTGACGTCCTCATCAAGCCCAGCCACAGCCTTTTCTGTCACGGGTGATCCGCCAAGACCATTGGTCCACACCCGGGCGACTTCCGAGCCGGGCAGCCGGTAACGGGGAACGTACGCACCGTAGCCGACAATCCCAACTTGCTGAATCGGCCGCATCAAAAGCGATCCGTCCGTCTGGGCGCTTGCGCGCGCTCCGTGTTCCATACTCAGGACTCCCTTAATGACGAGACAATTTCGATGGCGCGCTCAAGGCGAATTTCGCCGTCTTTACGCAGTACGTCAGCCACATGCTCCACCTCCTCCGCGACCGCACCGGCAGCGATTGCCAGTTGGCGCGCGTGGAGCCGCATGTGCCCCTTCTGAATTCCGTCAGTAGCCAGCGCACGCAGCGCAGCGAAGTTTTGAGCCAATCCGACGGATGCGATTACCGTCGAAAGCTCTCGCGCGGTCTCGACGCCCAAGATTCGCAAGGCGACCTGGGACATCGGATGAACCTTCGTCGCGCCACCTACGATGCCGACGGCAAGCGGCATATCGAGCTCAGCGATCAAATCGCCATGTTCATCTTGGCGATAGCGCGACAGGCTAGTATACGAGCCGCTACGTGCAGCAAAGGCGTGCGCTCCTGCCTCGACCGCACGCCAATCGTTACCAGTCGCGATCACCACCGCATCGACGCCGTTCATCAAGCCTTTGTTGTGCGTAGCGGCTCGATACGGGTCGACATGCGCAAACGCCCACGCTTCGACAACACCACGCGCAACGGCACGGCCACTCTCCACGCTATCGCCAAGCGCCGAAGCCGGGATACGACCACTCACCTGGACCCTGCGCCGATCGGTAAGGTTACTCAAGATCCGCAGCACAACCCGTCCACGAGTAATTCGCTCGACATCCGGTGCAATAGCTTCCAACGCTGTGTTGATCGCGTTGGCACCCATTGCATCCACGGTGTCAAGCAAGAGGTGCACAATCAGCATCGGACCAACTGGCGAATCTGCGAACGGACGAACTTCAATGTCCCGAGCACCCCCACCCCGCCGGACCAAACTACCTGCGGATCGATTCGCAGCGTCAAGCAGCATTACCTTGTTCGACAGTACGGATTCGCTTGCAGCACTCAGATCGGGCACGTCCAGAACCTGGATCTGACCGATCATCATGGGATCGTTAGCCTGTGCTGAAAACCCCCCGCCTGCACGAAACAACTTCGCAGCAAAACTCGCTGCTGCCACCACCGATGGCTCTTCAACCACCATCGGGACCAGTCGCTCCACTCCGTTCACGACGAAGTTAGTCGCGATGCCGAACGGAAGGCCGTACACCCCAACCACATTCTCAATCATGTGGTCGGCAGTCGGCAGCGACAATACGCTATCGAACGGTAATGATTCCCCGGCGAACGCACTTACGATCGAACGCCGTTCCTCAATGGGTAGCTTGTAGAACTTGCTTACCTGAGACGTTTTAGTCATGAAAATACTGTAGGTATGCCTACCTGCAAAAACCTCTCACCTCCGCAAACCACAATGACTATGCGAATTTTAGAGATCTGTTTCATGCCACGTTCACACGTGGCCCGGAAACGGAAGAGGGCCGGATAATCCGACCCTCGCCAGCCCCACGACCTACACCGCAACTAGTCGGGCAGAATACGCGTATCCAGATAACGATCCAGGATCGTTACGAACATCAACCCGAGCGGAACGACTGTAGTCAGGAAGTAAATGATCCCATACTGCTGAATCGAAATGGCGCGAGCGTTCGGATCCGGACTCAGCGCAGGTAGCAGGAATGTGATAATCAACAGGCCGAGCACAAACCCCGTGCCCATACCGATCACCCACACCAATATGCGCCGAAACAACAACGATGACATCCAGCGGTCTCCTCTTTCCACCCGGTACTCACGCATCGTATTGTACCGACGCATCGCGCCGCCCCGCAAGCGCAAAACCAAAACCCGTCAGTTGAATGGCAAATGAACATACGCTACACTTCCCCTTTGTTTCGTCATTCGCCATTCTTCAGCAAGCGAGGAATGTCTCAACGCCCCGACTAAGCGGGGCGTACACCCGTCTGAGTATTGCTAGGGAGTCAAACATAGTGGCCGATATCTTCGCGAAGGCTGCCGCCTTCACCCAAGCCCGAGAAGCCATGGAGCTTGGCATTTACCCGTACTTCCGCGCACTCAGTGACTCCGAAGGTACGACCGCGACCTTTGAAGGCAAAGAAGTGGTCATGATCGGCTCGAACAACTACCTCGGCCTGACGACCGATCCACGGGTACGGGCCGCCGCTCATGACGCATTGGATCGCTACGGTACAAGTGTCACCGGATCGCGCTTCCTGAACGGTACGCTGGAACTGCACCTCGAACTCGATCGCCGCCTTGCACGTTTTGTGAACAAAGAAGCGGCGCTGGTCTTTTCGACCGGCTATCAAACGAATGTCGGCACCATTTCTGCCATCGTCGGTAAAGGCGACTATGTCATCATCGACAAAGATGCGCATGCATGCATCGTTGATGGCTGTATGCTCAGCCGCGGCGAGTTGAAGCGCTTCCGCCACAGTGACATTAGTTCGCTCGACCAAGTCCTCAGTCAATTGCCCGCCGAAGCCGGAAAGCTTGTCATCGTAGACGGCGTGTACAGTATGGGTGGCGATATCGCTCCGATACCCCAAATCGTTGAGATCTGCAAACACTACGGTGCACGAATCATGATTGATGATGCGCACGGCATCGGTGTAACCGGCGGTGGTCGTGGAACGGCCGAACACTTCGGCGTTACCGAGCACGTTGACCTCATCATGGGCACGTTCAGCAAGTCGTTTGCCTCAATTGGCGGATTCATCGCAGGTTCCGCCGAGGTTATCCACTACATTCAACATCATGCACGGTCGCTGATCTTCTCCGCCGCACTGCCTGCGCCCGCTGCAGCAAGCGTGCTGGCGGCACTCGACATCATGGAGAACGAACCACAACTTGTTGAGCGACTCTGGGACAACGCAGAATACATGCGCGCCGGTCTACGTGGACTGGGCTACGACATCGGCCAAAGCAACACGCCGATTATCCCCATCATCATCCGCGACCAGTTCCGAACAGTTCTGGCGTGGAGAGCACTCATCGAAGAAGGCGTCTACACCAACCCCGTGATTCCGCCGGGTGTCCCACCCAACCAGAGCCTGCTGCGCACCAGCTACATGGCAAGCCACTCGCACGACCAGCTCGACAGGGCGCTCGCGGCATTCAAGATTGTGGGTGAACGGCTCGACCTCATCACTCAGCCTACGGTACAGGCCTGAGCGTTAGGTCATCTCGAACGTCGACTAGCAGATCAGCGGCCCGCGGGCCGCTGATTCTGTGTCTAGAGTTCGCTCCATCCTGCGTCATCAGGCACGAGGGAATCGTCGTCGTCAGGCAGCCACGCACGGGCCGGGACATCCGGACGGCACACGGCCCTGTACAAGCAGGCCCCGCATGCTTCGAGATTCTCGGTCTTGGGGAAGTCAGTGCAGGAGGCGACCTCAGCAATCAACGCCTCGAGGTGTGCTTTATCACGCTCAAATTCCTCTTGACTATACGCAATTTGAAGAACCGGCGCCGAGTCTCTCACATACCAGTAGCGAACTTCGATTTGATCTGGTGCGTATGCCACACCCGTTGCGGCGCGTGCGCCTCGGGCGGCTACATAACGATAGACTATGGTCTGAATCTGCGTGCGCGGGTCCTCTGACGGTCGTGAACCGGTCTTCCAGTCACAGATCACGAGTCTGTCACTGTCCCACGCTATCAGGTCGTAGCGTGCGACCAGCACGCGGTCCGCAAGGGGTGCGGTAACCCATGCTTCAACGCTTCGATTGTCGGGCACTCCGATGATCCCGCGGTCAACGAACTGCTCGAACCAAGCTCGGACCGCGCTGTCCTGTATCGTAGACTGCACTGAATCGCTATCGAGTCCTGAAAAGTACTGCTGTGCCGCACGGTGAAATTGCTGTCCTCGCCGTGCTGCAACTTGCCGCTCGCTCCCTTCGGCAGAGTCTTCAGTGGCAGGCACGAGACCCCGCTTATGTTTCAATAGATATAGGTAACGACAGGTCAAGAAATCCCGAATGGTTGACTGTGAAATCGTGTTCGTCATTGGTTCCGCAGCCAATTCTCGAGCGCGATGAGAGGCACGGCCGGACGTGCCTGGCCGCGCCCGCTGTTGGTCGTTATGACTAACTCCCGACGTGCCCGCGTAATCCCAACATACAGCAGCCTGAGACGTTCCGCAGCGTAGTTCAAGCGCGCACGCAGTGACGCCGCCCCCTCGACATAATCCACGTCAGAGTGAAGGGCTTGCACCTGCGCTATAATCTCGTCTTCAAGGCTCAGACTGTCACGTACAAGCGGATGCTCACCCCGATAGATGTCGTCCGGGTCGCCAGCCGGGAATTCATAGTTACTTACAGACATGAGGTAGACGCGGTCCCACTCAAGCCCTTTCGCCTTATGCATTGTAGCCACGGTGACTACCCCCGCAGCAGTCGGATCGACCGCGTCATCACCGATACCGTACACCGTCCGCCGGTTGTCCACGATGTCGCTCAGGTATGCGATAGCATGGCCAATCGACGCCGAGCCTGAAAGTTCAAGTTCCCGTCGTAGTGCACCAGCTACCGAGTATGCGACAGAGAGTTGAAACGGCTCGCGAAACAGATCGACCGCCACGGTCAGCAACAGCCGATCAATCGGGAGCACGATAGCCCAATGCCATGACCGCAGATTCTCCAGAAACTGTATGAGTAGGGCCAGCGCGCCAGGTGCAGACTGCAGCACCTCTTCAACCGCAGAAGGAATCGCAAAGGCTTCGGCGTTCTGCGGGAACAACACATCCTCCGGTTGAACCGACAGCAGTCGATCTGCCGCCTGCTCCAACGCACGTCGCTCGTCGGATGGCACTGTCTGCATGAGATCGGCGTATGCCAAGAACGCTTCGCTCAGCGGCCGCGTCTCGTAGGGCTTTGCAATGGCCTTGATCTGACTAACCAGCGCTGCCAACGCAGTCCGGGTCTTCGATGTCGTCCTCAGCAGTTCCCGGCACGGTACACCACGCTGGCCAAGCAATTCGACCATCTTGGCGCCGTCACTGTTGCTGGGCACAAGAACGGCGATCGACGTGTTCGAATCCGCCTCGATCGCGCGAACCACCGAACTTACAACGCGTTCACGTTCCTCATCTGGCGTCCGTGCTTCCGCATCGAGGTAGATACGGGCAGACTCCGCTGCCGGGTTTCGCTGAGGGTCGTTGTCGGGAACTGGCCGGATTAGCGGCGGTTCGAGCGGACGCATCGCCCTCAGCTCGTCCCACGGATGATCTTCTCGCGACCATACGGACAGGCGATTTGCGAGGGCAATAATCGGTTCTGCCGACCGGCCCGAGTACGCCATCTCGACAACTGCGACGCCTGCCTCCCGCAGAAAGCGCCGCAAGAATTCGGGGCTTGCCGACGTAAACGTCTCGTAGATGGCCTGGTTTGGGTCGCCCACCCGCACCCAATTCCCGTCCGTCTCGGTCAATCTGCGCAGAAGAAGCTCCTGAAGGCGCGAACTGTCCTGTGATTCGTCTTCCAACACAAACGGCCAACGTTTGGCGAGCACGGCGCGGTAGTCTGCGTCACGATTGAGAATCTCGAGCGCCAGGCGGATCAGGTCGGCAAAGTCGACCGCACCCTGATAATTCAAGGCAGCCTGATACAGCCGATACACGGCGTTAGCAGCGTTAAGCGCCGCGAAGGCGGGATCCGACTCGTCGGCCAGCCCTGCGACTTCGTCTGGCGAGAGCTGCAGATCCTTGGCCTCGCGCAAGTAGGCGCGCACCATACGCTCGAAGCGATCGCGCCAGCGCATGCCGTGGCGTGCGCCGGAGCCGGGGTCTTGATTGGCAGAATACGGCACAAACCAGTTCGGATTGGCGCGCAGCCACTCTGAGACGGCTTCGAGCAAAGTCTGTTCAGCACCGGCTTCGTCGAGGATCGGAAACGACTGCGGCAATCCTACCAGTGCAGACCGGTCGCGAATGATATCGTTTGCGAGACCGTGAATTGTCCGGACACGATATCCGACGCCGCTAATCAGGCCGCGCGCCGTCACAAAGCCCGCAACCTGAGAAGCGAAGTTTTCGGCGGCTGAGTTGGTCATCGTAACGATCAGGACTTCTTGGCCCGGTCCGACTGCGCGCTCCGAGATCAGGTCGGCGGCGAGCGCCGCCAGCGTCCGGGTCTTGCCGCTTCCGGGAACGGCCGCCACCGCGAGGCGTCCTCCGCGATACCGGAGCACCTCGAGTTGGCCACTGCGTGGTATGAAGTCAGCTGTCGTCATGCGCCTCCCCCACCCACTTCGGCCTCAAGGCGCACGGCCTGCAGTGCGCTCAGCAATGGCCCCTGCTGCGCGATACCCTGTTCGCTGTAGACGCAGTAGCTCAACCATGCCCGCTCCGTGCAGCGCCGGAGTAATCCACTGACAAGTCGCGCGCTGCCGAGCGCGTTGGCCGCTGCGTCGTCAACACTGGTCCATACGCGCCCTGCCGGCCATTGTCGAGAAAGGACATAGGGCTGCCCCAACGGTTGATGCAACCGCTCGGTCCATCCACTGCTGCCGACATCCAGCCAGAACTGATGGGCAACGGCTCGATTCAGCATCAGGAACGTGTGCGCCGGACCCACGAGTACGGAAGGCTGTGTCAGTGTTCCGCGCGGATCGACCAGCCCCTGCTGACCCAACCGTCCGGACAGGAACCCACCGAACAGATCCGCCCCCGAGACATCGCGGTCCATCGCCTTTGCAAGTTCGATATGTTCCGCAAGCGCGTCGATCAAGTTTGCGACCACGTGACCGGCTTCAGGCCGCTCATACAGCCGAAAACCCGGCTGTGTCAGTGCTTCGGAGTAGAACGAACCAAGCAGCGTGGCAAGCTCTGAGGAGGCGTCGTGTCGGTGGGCGGCATCGACCAGCCACACGCGCATTCGCTCATAACTTTCGAGGACCGAGTCGGGCAATCTCCGCCGAAGCTGATCCGAAAGGCTGTCAGCTTCAGCCAACGGCCTCCCGACACGCAGCGTCGCCGCCAGCAGGCCGGCGCGTACTGGATCGCAGGCATCGATCAGTTCTACAAGCGCCGCGGCGAACTGCGTGCGTTCGATCGGCATGTGCCAAGCTGGGAACGCAGTCGACGCCGCCACCAGCACCGCATTCGCGATCGGCTCGCTGTTCAGCGGGCGCGAGGGACGGGTGGACCGAAACGGTATGTTCCGCGTCCGAAGTCGGGTTTCCAGCGCAAATCTGACGACATCGCTCAAATATGGAGTGACGACACAGATGTCGTCTGGATCCACGCCTTCGACATCGATCAGATCGCCAATCTGACGCACCGTACCGTCCAACATCTCCGGAAGGAACCGGTATGCGATCAGTTCAACGCTGTCGCCGGACCCCGCCTCGCTCGATACCGATCGGGCGCCAATGAAGTAGCTCTCTAACGCGGACACCAATGGCTCGAAGCGCCGTGCCGGCGTCACCGGCTCGACGAACTCAACTTGCACGTCGGCCGACGCGGCGAAGCGCCCTGCGCTGACTTCATCGGCACCCAAGAAACGGCGAATTCCTCCACCTTTGTCATAAGCAACAATCGATGCCGCAGCCGACTCCAGGAATCCGAGCACGAAATCGTGCGCAGCAGGTACGTCCTCTTCCGGATTGTCGTACACGATCCTGCGCATTGACTGCTCGGCCCAAGTTCGGAACGACTTTAGCGGAACAACGTGGCGCTGAAACAGCTCTGCAGCAAGCGAGTAGTCTAGCAAGCCATGTTCAATGCAGTATGCGCGGAAGGTCGAAGCGGCGAACTGAACGTCGTCATACATGCGTGCCTGTTGATCTTCGTACAGCCACGCCCCCTTCAGTCGGTTGCCGATCTCGTCGTGCGGAAAACCGACCAGCGCCGACTTGTTTAAGTTATCGAGGACCTGGCCGTAGATCCGAAGACGTGGCATTCGTACGCTGTCAAACAGGCGTCGATCGTCAATCATGGGATCGAGCAGAAGGCCCATCTGCGCTGTGGCCGTCTCGCTCGTGAGGAAGAGCGGCTGCTCGCGCACGACGCCCAGTCCGCACTGATCTCCCACAGCGGGCCAGAACAGGTCTAGCGCACGACGCACGATGCTGGCATACGTCGTGATCTCTACACGTACGTCAGGGAGGGCATCGCGGTAGCGCTGGCCCAGCGTTCGCTGCGGCACGATAACAACGATTTCGAACGTTCGCGCTCCGCCGTGAACCCAGCGGCGAACGACTTCTATGGCCGCTGTCGTCTTGCCGGAGCCTGCCGGCCCGGACGCGAACACATGACCCGAAACGGCCGCTTCGATTGCCGTGGTCTGTGCTTCATTCATCACGTAAGTGGATTGTCCAACCAGTTTCGAGAATCGTTTCTTGTCGAAGATCATGCGTATGCTGATTCTAACCTAATTTCAATGTATTCGACGCACAATATCGTATTGAACGTTGCCACGGGTCAAAATGGCGATGTTTTAACTTGAATCCTGCGCATCATGCGCTAAGATATTCCCCTCAGCCACGCGACACATCCTTTCGCCTCCAGACGGGAGAATTCATCATGTTGTCTTGCAAGTTGATCTACAATCAGGAGCACGGAACTTGGCCGCCCGAGTGACGACTCACAGCGAAAATAAGGCCGGGGGCATCCTGCTTGCCCTGCCCGCCTTGCTTTGGTTGGGCCTCTTCTTCCTTCTGCCGCTAATCATCGTCCTCATCATCAGCCTGATGAGCCGGGGATCAGGCGGTTCAGCGGTACTGCCATTCACCTTCGATCAGTACACCCGCGTATTCGACACATTCTGGATTGTCCTTCAGCGCAGTATTCTGGTCGCGCTGCTCACTACGGCAATCTGCCTCGTTGCGGGATACCCGCTCGCTTACTTCATCACGCGTCGCAAGACCGCTTTCGGGCGGCAGTTTGCGCTGTTTCTCGTCATTCTGCCTTTCTGGACAAACTTCCTGATCCGCACCTACGCTTGGCGCGTGATCTTGGGTCGTGAAGGGCTCATAAACAGCGCACTACTGAACACCGGCATCATCACCGAGCCGCTCAACCTCCTCAACACGGAGTTCGCGGTCGTCCTCGGTCTGGTGTATGGATTCCTGCCGTTCATGGTCTTGCCGATCTACGCGTCCCTCAGCCGGTTTGACCACCGGTATATCGAGGCGGCGAACGATCTCGGTGCCAACGACGTGACGTCGTTCTGGCGCATCATGCTCCCGTTGACGATGCCGGGCGTGATCGCCGGTTGCATTCTGGTGTTCATTCCCGCAATCGGGACGTTTGTCACGTCCGATCTGCTGGGCGGTACCCGCGGACTGATGATCGGCAACCTGATCCAGAACCAGTACAGCGGGAACGGAAACATGCCGCTCGGCGCCGCACTATCGGTCGTAATGATGATGGTCGTTGTCGTCGCGCTGCTGGTCTATGCGCGCTTCGGTGAGGAGAAGAAGTAACGTGGGCAACTCTGTGATTACGCGCTCCGCCGTCGACAGCCCCGCTATCACCCGTGCGGATAACGTGCGGTTCGGTATGGTGGTTCGGTCGGTCGGCAAGGTCGGGCTTGTCGCAACTCCGCTCACGGCCTACTTCTTCCTGTGGGCTCCCATCCTGCTCCTCGTGCTGTTCAGCTTCAACGACTCCCGCTCGGTCGACACGTGGCAGGGATTTACGCTGCGCTGGTACACGAATATCTTCAGCGGCGTCATGGGCACCGAGGCGCGATTCTCCACTGAACTGATGATGCAGGCGCTGTCGAACACACTGCTGGTCGGATTGGTCAGCACGTTGATCGCGACCGTGCTCGGAACGATGATCGCGTTAAGCCTCGCGCGCAGCCAAATCCCGGGCAAGCGAATCGTAGACGGTCTCATGTTTCTGCCGGTCGTCATACCGGAAATCACTCAGGGCGTATCGCTGGCGATCTTCTTCAAGATCGTGTTCGATTTCCTTGACACGTCCGCGGGTATGCGGGCGACTCCCGGCTTTGGAACGATCATCATCGGTCACGTCGCGTTCAACATCTCGTATGTCGCGATTGTCGTGCGCGCGCGCCTTGCCAACATGAATCCGCGGCTCGAAGAAGCGGCCAACGACCTCGGCGCGAACACGTGGCAGACGTTCCGTCGGATTACGCTGCCGCTCATCATGCCGGGCATCGTCGCCGGCGGCCTGTTGGCATTGACGCTGTCGATGGACGATCTGGTGGTCACGTTCTTCAACGCCGGCGTCGGCACGACCACCCTGCCCATGTTTGTGTATGGTCTGATCAAGACGGCCGTCACGCCCGAGGTAAACGCCCTGTCGACGCTCATGTTGGTGTTCTCAACCATCGTCGTCGGCGTATCCCTCATGCTGCAGAACCGTTACGCCGATCGCCCGTACACGCGCCAGTAGCCCACATCAAGAGGAGGAAACCCATGCGTATTCTCGTTGCATTCATAGTTCTTGCCACGCTCCTGACAGGAGCAGTGGCACAAGACTCGGTCGAAACCGCCGTCGACACCGCGTGGACATGCCCTGAAGGCTTCGAAGGACAGACGCTCAGCATCTTCAACTGGGCCACCTACATCGGCGATGACACCGTAGCAGATTTCGAGGCGTTGTGCGGTGTGACCGTGCTTTATGACGTCTACGACAGCGACGAGTCGCTGATTGCCCGCCTGCGTCAAGGCAACCCGGGCTACGACATCGCCTTCCCGACCGATTACGCCGTTGCGATCATGATTCGCGAGGGGTTGGCGGCTGAGATCGACCACGACAACATCCCGAACCTCGCCAATAACTACGAGATCTACCTTGATCCCTACTTCGATCCCGGCAACATGCACTCTGTACCCTACGTGTGGGGCACAACGGGCATCGGTTACGACATCGACCGTACCGGCGAAGAAATCACCACCTGGGAACAGATCTTCACCTATGAGGGTCGCGTCGCGTGGGTGGACAGCCCACGCGCGATGCTCTCGATCGCGCTGAGTGTGTTGGGCCTCGAACCGAACTCGGTTGACCCCGACGAGATCGATCAGGCCAAGCAGTTCCTGATCGACAACAGCAGTAACGTGGTCGCCATCGCGGGCGACGACGGGGATGCCCTTCTCGCGCAGGGTGAAGTCGATATCGCGGTCGAATACGGCGGCGATGTGTTCCAGCAGATCTCCGAGTGCGAGTGTGACAACTTGCGCTACGCCGTCCCGCAGGTCGGCGCCATCCGTGATCTCACAAGTATCGTGCTGCTGGCGGACGGACCGAATCCTGAACTGGCGCAGGTCTTCATGGACTACATGATGGACAAGGATGTCCATGCTGCCATCGTCAACACGATCTACTATCCATCGCCCAATCGCGAGGCAGTTGAGGGCGACCTGATCGATCCGGACTTCCTTGCCAACCCCGCTGGCAACCCGCCGGAGGAGACGCTGGACTCGATGTACTTCATCCTCGACGTCGGTGAAGAGGCGGAGCAGCTCTACAACGACGCTTGGGACGAAGTCGTCATCATGACTGGCATGTAGCTAGTCGTCCCGAAACCTACTACGAGGGGCGAGGTACGCGATACCTCGCCCCTCTTGATGCGCGCAAGCTCATACCACTACAGGACAAACCCATGGCAGACGCAAAAGTCGAGCTCATTGACGTACATAAGGAATTCCCCATCCGTGCTGGCGAAGCCAACGCCGTTCGAGCAGTTCATAACCTGAACCTCGATATTTACGACGGCGAGTTCTTTGCCCTCTTGGGGCCAAGCGGATGCGGCAAGACAACGACACTCCGTCTGATTGCTGGGTTTGAGCAGCCCACGTCCGGCCAGATCCTGATCGATGGCCGTCCGATGCAGGGCGTTCCCGCTTTCTACCGTCCGGTCAACACGGTGTTTCAGGATTATGCGCTTTTCCCACATATGACCGTTCTGCAGAACGTCATGTTCGGGCTGCAGATGGATCGTGTGCCGAAACAGGAAGCACAGAAGCGCGCAGTCGAAGCGCTCGAACTCGTGCGTCTTCCGAGCGCGATGAACCGGAAACCGCGCGAGATGTCGGGCGGCCAGCAGCAACGCGTCGCGCTCGCCCGTGCAATCGTCAAGCGGCCGAAAGTCCTACTGCTCGACGAGCCATTGGGTGCGCTCGACCTGAAACTCCGGCGCGAAATGCAGCTCGAGCTTAAGGAAATGCAGCAGCAGGTCGGCATTACGTTCGTTTATGTCACGCACGATCAAGAAGAAGCGCTGACGATGGCAAATCGAATCGGAGTGATGAACGGCGGTGAGCTGTTGCAAGTGGGGCGGCCCGAGGAGATTTACGAGTCCCCGGCGACCCGTTTTGTTGCCGATTTCATCGGCGAAACGAATTTCCTGAGTGGGACTGTCAACATCGCAGATGACGACTACGCGTACGTCGACATCAACGGGGAGACCGAACTCGCCGGCGCGTGGGAAGATACTGTCAAGCCTGAGCAGCAAGTAACGCTCGCGGTACGTCCTGAACGCATCGCGATTCGGCCCTACAACGAGGCCTCAGGCGACTCAGATCGCCCGGCGCGCGTCGATGCCGTGAACTCCGTTGCCGGTCATGTCATCAGCGTGCACTATATGGGCACCGATACGCGCTACATGGTGCGCATAGGCGGCGGGCAGACGGTCAACGTGCGGGTACAGAATGTACTCGGCCAGCGTACGACATCCTTCAAGGAGCGGGACGCGGTCGTCCTGAGCTGGGGCCGCGACAGCACGCGCGTCCTCACCCACTAGTCCACTAAGCGACGTCCTGCCCGGCGCTTGAAGCCGCGCGTACTGCAGCAAGCGTATGCGCTGGAAGCATCTCGCCGTACTGGCGCTGCCAATCGGGATTCACGTGATCGCGGTTTGTGACTACAGCACGGCAGTTTGTCGCGCCGCAGTGGCACGTCATGACAAACGGTATCGTGATGTCCGTTGTGGCGTAGTCGTAAGTAAGTTCTTCACCTGGAAGGATGTCGCGACGGGCTACCATCGTATTGTCGTCAGCCCACCACGTATTCGGATCACAACTATGGTTCATGAACCGCTCGTCGCCCTGTTCGGCAACCAGAGTCGTCGCAGAATTCTGGTACGCAACGTGCAGTATGTGATCAACGTCCTCGGGACTCTTTGCCATCACATCAGCTATGTCATAGTGGGGCTGGAAGGGTTCCAGCTTGCTTACGAACTCGCCCGCTTTGATCAACGCAACCGCAACCAAACCCTTACCGTGAATGGTCTCGCCTTCAGCCACCACAACATGGGGGTGAAGCATGGTTTGTAGCTCCTCGGAGGGTGTAAGGTCGTTCTCGGCCAGTGCGCAGGATTCTAGCAGACGTACGCGGAAGTCAAGCCCGAATTCCTGCCCTCGTGAAACTGGCTGTATAATCATTCACAACATCCCAAGGAAGTTGAAAGCCGAACAACGTCATGGCCACACCACGTATCCTCGTCGTCGACGATGATCCGATGACCGTCGACCTCATCAAGGCCTATCTCGAAAAAGAGCACTGGCAAGTGCTGACCGCGGACAACGGTCGTGACGCTCTCGACGTGGCACGCGAGAAGCAGCCGGACTTGATCGTGCTAGACCTCATGCTGCCCCGCGTCGACGGTCTGGATGTCACGCGAATCCTCCGGACAAACCACGACATTCCGATCGTGATGCTAACGGCCCGTTCGACTGAAGACGACATCCTGCTGGGCCTTGAGCTTGGAGCCGATGACTACGTTACGAAGCCATTCAGCCCGAGGCAGCTCGTCGCGCGCGTGCGGACTGTCCTGCGACGCAACCGCTCGCTTCAGCGAGACTCGCAAGATCTGCTGCAGTTCGGTGACCTTACCGTCTCGCTCGCCCGGCACGAAGTCCGTATTCGCGACCAGGAAATCACGCTGACACCACGCGAGTTCAAGCTGCTCGTGCTGATGGCGCGCGAGCCCGGCCGGGTCTTTAGCCGGCAGCAGCTGCTCGAGGGCGCATTCGGTTCCGACACCGAGAGCCTAGAGCGTACGGTCGACTATCACATCATGAATCTGAGGCGGAAGCTCGAGCATGACAGAGATATTGCAGAGTGCATTCAGACGGTCTTTGGCGTGGGCTACCGGTTCACGTACAGTCCCGCTCCTCAAAAGCCTTAGGTTCAAGATCACCGTCGGAACCATCGTTATCATCGCGGCCACGTCGGCGTTGTCGGGTTGGCTGGCTTCTACCAGCGTCACCGAACGCTTTGAGCGATTCCTGATCCAGTCCGACGAAGCCCGCAATTTGTTCGTCGAAGAGATCGGACAAGGCATCGCCCGCGCTGATTTTGGCGAGGGTCTCGTGGTCGAGGTGTATTACGACGAGGCGACCGCCGGCCTACAGCAGGAATACGTCACGTCCGTCAATCGCGTAATTACGATCGTCGTCATCATTACCGGCGTTGTAGCGCTCGCGCTTGTTACACTGCTGCTGCTCCCTCGTTTGCTTACCATCGAGGAGATGACCACTGCGGCGCGAAAAATGGCAGATGGTCACCTCGACCAGCGCGTGCGCGTCAAAGCGGATGACGAAATCAGTGCGCTCGCAAAGTCCTTCAACAACATGGCCGACAGCCTTGAACGGGCCGAACGGCTTCGCCGAAATATGGTGAGCGACGTTGCGCATGAACTTCGTACACCGCTCTCAAACATTCAGGGCTACATGGAAGGGTTGCGCGATGGGGTTATCGAGCCTCGCGTGCAGCTTTTCGACTCGCTGTATGGCGAGTCTCAGCTTCTGACGCGTCTCGTCGAAGACCTGCAGACACTCACACTCGCTGAGGCCGGTCAGCTCCATCTCCGGCCTGAGATCTGCGACGTCACCCGACTGATCTTCGAAGTATGCACGTCTTTCGGCGACAGCCGTGGTCAATCGCACAAGCTTCGTATGCACGTCGACACAGCTTTCCCCGCGTTTCATCGCATCGATCCTGATCGGATCAAGCAGGTGCTGACGAACTTGCTGTCAAATGCCGTTGAACACACACCGGCAGGTGGCACAATCACGGTGGAGTTGGTTAGCAGCGCCTCAGAGACTACCGTGAGCGTTTCCGATAACGGCTCAGGCATAGCACCGCAACACCTGCCGAACGTGTTCGAGCGCTTCTACCGCGCCGACCCCTCCCGTACCCGTGCCACTGGAGGCACCGGCATCGGACTATCGATCGTGCGGCAGCTTGTAGAGGCTCATGGCGGCAAAGTCTCGGTAACGAGCAGTATTGGCGCGGGATCACGCTTCGAGTTCACGCTTCCGAACCCCGTGGCAGTGCCTGAGATGGACATCCCAAGCCCAGTTGAGCGTGTAAACTAACAGAAACCCAACAGGTTTTCGCTGGAAAACCCAACCGGATGTGTTAATTTCTAGCGTGGATTTCGTACGGGACGCCTGCGGTGGATCATCGTGGGTGCCATATTGTAAGTCCACGCCCGGTTTGCCGGGCGCATTCGGTGCACTGGGGCGCCGAACCTATAGTCTCAAGTACATGGGGAGAAAGTCACATGAAGCATCTTTCCCGCATCGTGGTTGCAGGCATGCTGATGCTGCTTATCGCAGCATTGGTTGTGCCGGTCGCCGCTCAGGACGAGCCGACTGCCGCCTCCGGCACTCCGCTCATCCTGCCGAACTTCGGCGCTGACCCCGCCACGTTCAATCCGATTCTGTCGAACGATGGAACCTCTAACACGATCATCGGCCGCATCTTCCCGGACTTCATCGGGCTCGATGACGAGACCGGCTTCTGGGCTCCCGGCGCGGAACAGGCGCTCGTGACCGACTGGTCCGTGTCGGATGACAACCTCGTTTACACCTTCACGCTGCGCGACGACCTGTTCTGGAGCGATGGCACCCCCGTCACCTCCGCCGATGTCCAGTACTTCTGGGATTCGGTGCAGGATCCGTCGGTCAACCTCTCCGGTTCGTTCGTCGACCTCCGCGATATCATCGCCAACGTCGAGTCGCCCGATGCGACGACCGTGGTCGTCACGTTCAACAACCCGGACTGCAACGCCATCGATAGCGCTGGTGCCCTGCAGGTTGTTCCGGCCCACTACTACAACCAGATCTTCCCTGAGCGTGCTGACATGAACGACAGCGAAGAAAACCTCAACCCGGCGGTGACTGCGGGCCCGTGGAACTTCCTGAACTTCCGTCCGGGCGAACAGGTCACGTTGGCCGCCAACACTGAGTGGGTCGATGGCGTCGTGGTCCCTCAGGGCTGGATCTACAAGAACGTTGCAGATCAGACGGTTCAGACTGAGCAGTTCCTTGTTGGTCAGCTGACCTACATGGGCGTTCCGACTGCCCGCGTTCCAGAACTTGGCGAGCGCGTTGCCAACGGCGAGTATTACGGCCACTACAGCACCCGCGCAAACACCCGCTTCCTCAGCTTCAACATGGCCGACCCGAACAACCCGCAGCCGGCACTTGACGAAGAAGGCAATCGCCTCGATCAGAGCCAGCATCCGATCTTCGGTGGCTACACCCTTGACGGCGTTGCGACCCCCGGCGGCTTGAAAGTTCGCCAGGCGCTCAATTACGGCATGAACTTCGCGGAGATCAATGAAGGCGTGTTCGCAGGCCTTGGCATCCAGATGCCGACCCACAGCCGCCCTGATGACTGGGCCTTCCCGACCGACCTTGAGGTCTATCCGTTCGATCCTGACATGGCCAACCAGCTTCTGGACGAGGCCGGATGGGTCGACGAAGACGGTGATGGCGTGCGTGAATGCGTGAGTTGCGACTACCTGTCGGTCGATCCGGCGTTCGCGGGTTCGCCAATGGAATTCGAACTGCTGACCAATGCTGGCAACACCTCTCAGGAAGCCCTTGGCGTCCTCTTGCAGGATCAGTGGGGCCGTCTTGGCGTGAAGGTCAACTTCTCGGCGATCGACTTCAACGTGCTCGTCGACGACCTGACCGGCCAGACCTACGATGCGATCATGATCTTCTGGGGCTTCGGCTTCCCGTTTGATCCGGACGGCGTCAGCGCCACCTTCTCGACGCAAGCCGATATCCCCGGCAGCGGATTCAACACCGGCTCGTACTACAACGCCCGTGTTGACGAGCTGCTCGATACCGCCCGGGCCCTGCCCGGCTGCGATATCGACGAGCGCAAGGCCCTGTACGGCGAAGCGTACACCATCCTCCACGATGAAAGCCCGTGGATCTGGATTGGTATCGCTCAGACCCTTGCCGTTGGTCAGCTAAGCATCGAGGGTTGGGACCCGCGCCCACAGGCTTCGCTCGAGGTTCTGTGGAATGAAGAATCCTGGTTCGTCGCCCCGTAAGCACGGTCTAGGCGCCTAATCTGAGCATCAGCATCCCCCTTCCGCTACCTGTGGAGGGGGGATGCCCTTAGGTGGGTGTTTTTGCTGTGCTGTTGGTTTAGTGTTAGGGTTCGAACCATGTATAAATACGTACTTCGCCGCGTGATACAGGCGATCCCGATCTTCTTCGGGATTACGATCCTGTCCTACTTTCTCATGGCGATCACGCCCGGCGGTCCAGTCGCTGCACTCGCATTCGGTGCAAACCTCAAGCCGGCCGAAGTCGAGGCGCTGAAGATCCAGCTCGGCGTCAGTGACCCGATCCCCGTGCAGTACCTCCGTTGGCTCGCAGGCGATGACTGGCTGCGCTGGGACACGGACGGTGACAAGATTGCCGACCGGAGTTTCTTGATCGGGCATACTGGCCCGAACGGAGAACCCCTACCCCCCGGTGACCGGCGCGGCATCCTGCGCGGTGACTTCGGCATCTCGTTTGTTCGAAGCCGTGCAGTATTACCCATCATCTTGGAACGACTGCCCGCATCGATCGAACTCGGTGTCGCATCGCTGGTCGTGGGCGCATCCATTGGCGTCTTGGTCGGCGTGGTCGCCGCGGTCTACCATGATCGCTGGTTCGATCACATCACGCGCATCCTCGCCGTGGTGTTTGACGCCGTTCCGATCTTCTTCCTGGCAATCTTGCTGCTGCTGATCTTCGGTGCGCAGCTTCAGATCTTGCCACTCGGCGACCGATGTCGCGTAACACTGGATCCATCGTGTCCGCCGATTTTCCAGCGGCTCGAGTACCTGATCCTCCCAACGTTTGTGCTTGCGACCGGCGGTATTTCCGCCTACTCGCGGTTTATGCGCGCATCGATGTTGGAGGTCGTGTCACAGGACTACATGCGCACAGCGCGGGCCAAAGGCTTGAGCAGCCGCACGGTTTGGCTGCGCCATGGCGCACGTAACGCCTTGATCCCGATTGCGACATTCCTTGGCCCGGCCATTGCCGGTATCTGGGGAGGCGCCGTAATCACCGAGACAATCTTCAACTGGCCCGGCGTCGGGCGTACGGTCGTCGCCGCAGTCACGAGTCGAGACTACCCGATCGTGATGGCGGCTACCGTGTTCGCAGGGATCTCGACCATTTTGGGCTACCTGTTATCTGACATCCTCTACGGGATCATCGATCCCCGTATTCGTTTCGACTAGTGGCGAGGAACCCGCGATATGGCATCCACATCTAAGGCCACCTCGATCACACAGCTCGGTGAGCCGAATCTCGAAGAGGCGATTGTCAGCAAGTCGTTGTTCCAGCGTGCCATATACCGATTGCTCCGCGACCGGCTTACCATGTTCGCGGCGATCGTCTTGCTTGTGCTGAGTACGCTGGCTCTGTTCGGCCCGCTCATCACCCAGCACATTCTGCAGATCGACCCGAACACGACCGATGCGTTTAACCGCATGCAGGGCTGGGGCAGCCCCGGCCACATACTGGGCACAGACGATCTCGGTCGCGATCAGCTTGCGCGTTTGCTGCATGCTGGGCGCGTCAGCCTCGGTATCGGGTTCTTCGGCGCGATCATCTCGATTTCGGTCGGCTTGACCCTCGGCGTGATCACGGGCTTCTTCGGCGGCATCGTCGACGACATCATGAACTGGGTCATCACGACGCTGGACTCGATCCCCGCGCTGTACCTGTTGATCCTCATCGCTGCGCTCTTCCGCCCGACTGCCGAGTCGCTGATCTTCGTAATTGCGTTAATCAGTTGGACAGGCGTCACGCGCTTGATACGGGGTCAAACGCTTCAGATACGCAATCTCGACTACGTCCTGAGCGCTCGCGCTCTCGGCGCGTCGGTCTGGCGAATCATGTTCATCCACATCGCCCCGAACCTGATCTCGATCACGGTTATCGTGCTGATGCGTTCAATTGGCGGCTTGATGCTCGCAGAAGCTGGTCTCAGCTTCCTCGGCTTCGGGGTTCAGATTCCGCAGGCGACGTGGGGCAATATGCTCACCGATGCGCAGGAATATGTCCGCGCAGGAGGCGTTCACCTCATCCTGCCGCCGGGGCTGTGCATCTGGGTCACGGTGCTGTGCCTGTATGTCATCGGAGACGGCGTCCGCGACGCGTTCGATCCGACCAGCACGAAGTAGTCGCAACTACCACAACGAAAAAAAACGGGGCCGATCGGCCCCGTTTTCAGTCTCAGTGATGCGCGGTACTTACCGAATGTCGGACCGCATGACGTCGGAAAGGGCGCGGTCGAAGATGATCGACGAGAGGCGTCCGATGATCAGGTCCGGTGTATAAGGCGAGTCGGCTGGAAGCACCGTCTCGGCCTCCACGATGTAGCGCCCGCGTGTGTAGAACACCCGCCCTGCCGTCGCCGTCGCATCACAGCCGGACGTTTCACCCACATACACCGGGCTGCCGTATGCAAAACCGGCCACCTGCGTCTGCCCATTGGCAATTCCTAGTGTCGTCAACGCCGGATCTTCGAGCGCAGCGGCAGCCGTCTCTGCATCGGGCGTCTCGTACAGCGTGTAGCCGATCGACACAAACGGGATGATGTCGAGGCTGCAATTCACTGCGGCCATTTCCGAGCGAAACACCGTTGAGATCTCGTAAAGCTCCGCGAGTTCGACAAGCGCCCCACGCGCCGCCGCAGGCAGCGCGGCAGCGACGTCTGCGACCGGTTGACTATCCGACGTCACCGCGACCTCTTGCGCCGGAAAATTCCCGAACAACGACGCCGCGGCAGCGATCACGCTGTCACTACCGAGCGCCGTCGCAATAGCTTCGCTCGTTAGGGGTTCAGGTACGGCGTACGTCGATTCAACCAGGGTGGGATCTTTGACGATGAGGACCGCGTTCAGAGTCGTCGCGTCGCCACCGGCCTCGGGATCGCGGAGCAGGATGGAGTCGACGTTGTCTTGCCCCTCCAACACCTCTCCGAAGATCGTGTGTTGGTAGTCCAGATGCTGTGCCGTCGCCGTGGTGATAAAGAACTGCGATCCGTTCGTTCCGGGCCCGGCATTGGCCATCGCCAGCCAACCCGGACGGTCGAAGAACAGAAACGGCACTGGCTCGTCAGCGAACTGATAGCCGGGGCCACCTGCCCCAGTGCCGGTCGGGTCGCCGCCCTGCGCCATGAAATCGGCAATGACACGGTGGAAGATCGTACCGTTGTAGAAGTCGTTGTAGGCGAGGAACACGAAGCTGTTGACCGTCAGCGGCGTGAGGTCCTCAAGCAGGTCGATATAGATCGCACCGGCATCCGTGCAAAACACGGCTCGATAGTCGACGCCGGGCTCGAGGACGTCTTCGGCAGTGGTGAACTGCTCGGCCGCGCGCTCGGGGGCCTCATACGAGTCGCACAGCTCCGCCGGTGTCCCGGCAGATGTCACGATTGCAGGCGCCTCGGCATACTCGGCCGCGTCCGCCCCGGTCTGCTGCGCAGCAGCGGGTGTCACCAACAACACCGCACAAAGAATCAGAAACAGCGGCCATCGACGCATTATGGGAACAACCTCTCACTCATGCCGGAAGCTTGACCGATTGTACTGGAATATTCGCCCTACACTAGATGCCGTATGCAGACAGTACTCAACCGCTCATCTTGTCGACGTGAACCCTAGACCGCATCGTCAATGAAGTGCCGTTCGTAGAGCGCGCGATACAAGCCGCCGCGCAGCATCAGGTCGTTGTGTGTCCCGTCTTCTACGATCTCGCCGCGCTGCATCACCAGAATTCGATCGCTGTTCTTGACCGTGCTCAGTCTATGCGCAATGACAATGCTGGTTCGGCCGGATAGCACGACATCCAGTGCCTGCTGGATCAGCATTTCGGTCTCCGTGTCGATGTTGCTGGTCGCCTCATCCAACACCAGAATGCTTTGCGGGCTGTGAAGAAGTGCGCGGGCGAGCGCCAGAAGCTGTCGCTGTCCCTGCGACAAATTCGCCCCACCCGGCATCAACTTGAAGTTGTACCTGCCCGGAAGCGCCTCGATAAACGGAGCGGCGTAGGCGGCTTTGGCAGCCTCATACATCCGATCGTCGTCAATTGTCGGATCGAACAGCTTCAGATTCTCGGCAATGGTCCCGTGAAAGCAGTACGGTGTTTGCGGGACGACCATTACGAGCTCGCGCAGTTCCGCACTGCTCAAATCTCGTACGTCGACGCCGTTGATGCAGATGCGCCCCTCATCCACGTCGTAGAACCGCGAGATCAAGCCCGCGAAAGTCGTCTTGCCTGCCCCTGTCGCGCCGACAATGGCGATCCGCTGGTTGGCCGGAATGTGCAGGTTGACCCCGCGCAGCACCGGAGCACCCGGCTCGTACGAGAACGTGACGTCCTCGAATGTGATTTCCTTCTCGGTGCCGACGACATGCTTCGGCTGAGCCGGTTCGGGGATCGAGGTTTCAACGCGGAGTAAGCGCGCCATGCGTTCCCCGGCCGACAGCGCCATCTGGATTTGCGAGAACTGGTCCGCAAGCAGCAAGATCGGCTCAAAGCTGCGCCGCGAATACTGGATCATGGCCAGCAGGATTCCGACCGTGGCCCAGCCGTTCGCAATCCCGATTACGCCGCCGACGAGTACAAGGCTTAGCCCTATCGCCGACATCGCCATGTTGAACGATGAGTAGCGCGTATAGGTATCACGCAGCACCATGTGTGTGTCCCGGTGCGCGCGATTCAGCTCGTCAAACTGCTCGATGCTCTTCTTCTGCAGACCGAACAGCTGCACGACCAACATGCCGGCGAACCGTTCGTTGTTGAACGCCAGGTAATCGGCGGCGATGCGGTGTAGGCGGGAAGACAACTGTCGGATTCCACGCCGGAAGTAGATCGTTGCCAGCACCATCGGCACAATAACGCCCAGCCCAATTACGGCGAGCTGCCAGTTCAAAAGCAGCATGGCCACAACAAGGCCGAGCAGCGTTACCCCGTTGCTGACAACCATTACGATGCTGGTCGAGAGAAGCTCAGTGAGCGTCTCGACATCACTTGTCAGCTTCGAAACGATTTGGCCGACCGGTGTGGTGTTGAAGTAACGCGAGTCAAGAGACAACACGTGCTCAAACAGCCGCTGACGAATCGCCGCTAGTGCGTTCTGACCCACAGTCTGCAGTACGTAGGTGTACAGGAAACGAAGGCCAAAGATCCCAGGCACACACAACGTGTACAGGATGGCGAGCGGCACGAGACCGGAGGTGTCGCCGCTAGCAATGGGTCCGTCGACCGCACGCTGGATAATCAGCGGCGGAATAAGCGAGAGAAGCGTCACTCCGACCAACATCGCGCCAATAGACGCCAAATGCCACACGTACGGACGCAGGAACTTACCCAACATCCACAGCAGGTAGCTGTCGCTAAACGTCGTTCCTTCTGCGCGCTCGACCGACGCGATCGGTTGCATTACCGTCATGGCGAGCTAGTTCTCCAACATCATTTCACGTTCGACCAACTGCGTATAGAACGCATTTCGTCCGAGCAGTTGATCGTGAGTTCCCACGGCTTCAATGCGCCCTTGCGACATCACGACAATTCGATCTGCGTCACGCACTGTGGCGGCACGATGCGCGATGACGATGCTAGTACGCTGCTCCAAGACCTCGCCAAGCTCATCGAGGATTTCGGCCGCGGTATGCGTATCCACGCTTGAGAGCGCATCATCGAGCACGAGGATCTTGGGGTCACGCACGAGTGCTCGCGCGATGGCAACCCGCTGCTTTTGTCCACCTGAAAGCATCACACCTCGCTCGCCCACGAGTGTTTCGAGGCCGCGCGTCAGCTGCGGCAGATCGTTGCTGAGGCGCGACCGCTCCACTGCCGACTCGAGGTCGTCTTCGCTCACGTCCGTCTCTCCCATGGCGATGTTCGCGTCCAGTCGCTGGCTGAACAAGAACGTGCTTTGGGGAACGTACGTGACAATGTGGCGCAGCATCTCGAGATCGAGCGTACGGACATCATGCCCGTCGATCAGCACGCTGCCCTCGGTCGGATCGGTGATCCGCGCGAGCAAGTTCACCAACTGCGACTTTCCACAGCCGGTCGGGCCGACAATCGCAACGAACTCGCCTGCGGCGATATGCAGATCTATGTCGTCAAGTACGCGGGTGCCGTCGAGCGTCAAACTCACGCCCTCGAAGCGAATATCGCCCTCCGGCTCATCGATCACGATCGCATGCTCTGGCGACTGGATCTTCGATTCTTGCAGCAGCGGCGCGATGCGGTTCAGTGCGCCTTTGGCTTGCTGATACCGTTGATACACCGTGCCGAGGTTCAACAGCCAAACGCTGGTAACCCCGAGGTAAAGCAGGAAGCTGGTGAAGTCCCCAACCGACAGCGCGCCGTCGATCGCCATGACCCCACCGATCATCACTACGATGGCGGCCGTCAATTCGCTCACCATGTTCGGCAGCATGCCGACCGGCTCGTTGCGCCGCCGGAAGCGCAACCACTTGCGGCGGTACGTCATGTTCTCGTCGTAATACTTAGCCGCGACGCTTTCTTCGCGCCCGGTCGTCTTGATTGTCTGGATTCCTGTGACCGAGTCTTGGACAAACCCCGACAGCACGCCGCCCTGATCTTGCACGTCCTCGAAGATGACGCGCAGAGCAAGACCCGCCTTGACTTGTATGATCGTCGAGATTGTCAGCACGACGAACACGATCAGGGACAAACCCAAACTAATCTGTGCCAGCAATACGAACGTTGTCGCGAGCATGAACGCGGCCGTGCCAAGGCGCAGGAATGTGAGGGCGTTCAGGCGCCAGATCACGTTCATGTCGTTGTGAACTCGCGAGAGCAGGTCGCCGCTGGAATAACGCTGATAGAAGTCCTGATCGAGACGGACCATGTTCTCGAACGCGGTCTGCCGCAGGTCGTAATCGACCGAGTATGCAACCTCACCGCTGTACAGCCGCAGCATGTTGTAGGCCAACAGGTTCACGGCAGCGATGCCCAGAATCAGCAATACGAACTCCAGCAGTCTTCCCTGCTCGGCGCCCGAGCGAATTTCGTCAATAAGCGTGCCGACCAGATAGGGCTCTGCCGCGGTAGTCACACCACCAACCATCCCGAAAAACAGCGATAGCAGTGCCGCCCTGCGGTGTTTCATCACTCGCCGCGCAAGCCAGCGCAGGTCGAGGTCCTGCTGGATTGTCAACGCAGATACTCCCGGAAATGCTCGTCTTCATTTTTGTGAACGTGGCGCACGTCCAATCGTAGCAGACGCCAAGCTACCAATTAGTGCCAATACGGGGGAAACAGCGTTGACATTGCGTGAGCATTTCTGTAGAATTCCGCCCGATCCTCGGGGGGCAATAGAGGACGCGCAGACGTGAGGCCTGCGCTTTGATTCGCTGGATTTATTCTCCGTTATCAAGGTGCACGCTCTTGCTCGGCAGTCCGGCCTATCGGGTTGGATTGACCGAGTTTTCTATTGCCTGCAGGCCGAGCACCATTTTGTCGGAGGGGCCACCCATGCAGAACGCACTCGCTACAACCTACGATTCCGATTTTGAAGCGCTTCTAGAAGAGTCTTATGCCGCTGCGGAGTTTGAACGCGGCGACACCGTCTCTGGAACTGTGCTGTCGGTCAGCCACAAAGGGCTGATTGTCGGCGTGGGATCCGCACGCGACGGCTTCGTCGATCGCAACGACCTCGAAAAGATGAGTGCCGATCCTGAGGACTTTCAGGTCGGGCAGGAAATCGATGTCACGATCATCCGCATCGAAGACGAAGACGGTAATCTCGTCCTGTCCGTTTCACAAGCTCGCCAGAGCGAGGACTGGAAGAAAGCAGAAGAGCTGCTCGAATCGCAGGAAGTGTGGCCCGGGTTCGTGGCGGACGCCAACCGCGGCGGCCTGATCATCCTGTTCGGCAACGTACGCGGTTTCGTACCTGCCAGTCACGTCGCAGACCTGCCGCGTGGCTTGAGCGAAGACGATCGCCGCGCTTACCTATCACGTCTGGTTGGCCAGCCGATCAACCTCAAGGTTATCGAGGTCAATCGCAAGCGCCGTCGCCTCGTGTTCAGCCAGCGCGAAGCCCAGCGCAACAGCCGCGACGCGCGCAAGGAATCGCTGCTCGGCGAACTCAAGGAAGGCGAGATCCGTAGTGGTATCGTCAGCGGACTGCGCGACTTTGGCGCGTTCGTCGATCTCGGTGGCGCCGACGGCCTGATCCACATCTCCGAGCTGGCGTGGCATCGCGTTAAGCATCCGAAGGAAGTGCTGGCAGTCGGTGACGAGGTCCAGGTGTATGTCCTTCGCCTCGATGACGAGGGCAAGCGTATCGGCCTCAGCTTGAAGCGCCTGCAGCCCAACCCGTGGTCGATGGTCGAAGAAATGTATCACGTCGGCCAGCTCGTCGAAGGCACCGTATCCCGCCTTGCCGACTTCGGCGCGTTCATCAGCATGGATCCGGGTATCGAAGCGCTGCTGCACGTCAGCCAGATTGCGGACACCCCGCCCACGCATCCCAGCCAGGTCATCTACGAGAGTGCACGCCTGCTGATGCGCGTCATCAGCATCGAGTCGGACAAGCAGCGCCTGGGCTTGAGCCTAAAGGATGTCACCGAAGAAGAACGCTTCCGCTGGCAGGAACAGAACCCCGAACGGCCTCTGTCGTCGCTCATGGGCTCGGTTCAGGTCAACCATAGCGTGGTCGAAGAGCCTGAAGTAGAATTGGCGGCCGACGACGCCGCGGAGGCTGAAGCCGCCGAACCTGTCGAGGCTGCTGAAGAGGCCGAGGCGTAATCTGCTCGTTTGCTTATCGGCAAACGAAGCGACACACATTCTGACGAAAGGGGGTGAGAGTACATGGCAACTGTCCGTTTGAAGCCGAACGAATCACAGGAACAACTCCTGCGCCGGTTCCGCAAGCGTGTGACCAACGCGGGCATCTTGAGCACCGTCCGCCGTAAGCGCTGGCACATCAGCAAGAGTGAACTGCGCCGTATCGAGCACAAGAAGGCGATTCGCCGCGCCCGCCGTCGTCAGGTGAAAGTCGGCGGCCGCTAGCACTCGCTAGCCCTGCGCGCCGATCCCAAGTCTCTGATCCAGTGCCGCTGCCGGGTGTCCCGGTAGCGGCTATTGCATTAGCCCCGAATCTGCAACATAGGAGTGTTATGGCTGACGATAAGATCGAAGTAGAAGGCACCGTCATCGAAGCGCTGCCAAACGCCCAGTTCATGGTCGAGCTGGACAACAAGCACCGCATTCTCGCCTATCTCTCCGGCAAGATGCGCAAGTTCTACATCCGCATCGCCCCGGGCGACAAAGTCAAAGTCGAGATGAGCGTTTACGATCCGTCGCGCGGACGCATCGTGTTTCGCCACCGCGATGGACGCGGCCCGGCGTCCTCCGAATAAGGGGTCAGCGCGCGGGGCGAGTGGGTTTCTCGCCCCAGTGCACGGCCATCGTTCCGAACATAAAGGTTCGATATCCGACGTTCACCATCCCTGCCGCTTCCATCAGGCCGGCCAGCTCCTCAGGCGTCTTGAACGCCTGAGTTGACTCCGGCAGATAACGGTAGGCATCGGCTGCGTTGCGTCCTCCAATCAAGCGGCCAAGCAGTGGAATCCCGTACTTCAAGTACGCGAGAATGAACGGCCTGAGTGGTCCCCGCGGCGGCGTCGTGTCCAGTATCACGACGCGCCCACCCTCGCGCAGCACGCGAACCTGTTCGCTCAGCGTTTGATGTATGTCCACGACGTTACGGACCAGATAGCCTGACAGCACCGCATCGAACGCGCGGTCCGGAAATGGAAGATTCATCGCATCTGCCGCGCACCACTGAACGCACCCGCCTCGAGGGTCACGCTGCCCGACGTACATCATTGGCAGAGCGAAGTCGGCACCTACTACCTGTGCACTCGGATGCGAACTCGCGACCTCGAACGCGATATCGCCCGTACCTGTGGCCAGATCGAGCACAGCGCCGGCGTCCGGGATGTTGCCCTGCTTGACGACGAAACGCCGCCAACGCTGGTCTTGTCCCAGTGTCATGAGACGGTTCATCAGGTTGTATCGTTCAGCAATCCGTCCGAACATGTTCTGAACGTAGCTGGACTTCTCTTCGCCTTGAAGCTGCGCTCCCACGCTATTCCTCCAATCGATCGCTGGCATCACGCCAAGCGGTTACAGCCAACTCATACTCGGGCATCCACGCAGCGGCGTTTGTCGACTTTGCCGGGGACTTCCCTGCCACAAACACGGTGACACTCCTGCCATGTTCCGGATGCGCGACCGTCGCTTTGCGCTGTAGGACAAGGGCGTCAGGCAGCACGCGCGAGTTATCGTCACCGGATACGGTCGTCACAATCCATCGGACATTGTCGGCAAACGGGCTAGCGAGAAACGTGTATGCACTTCGGAGCGCCGCGCTTTCGTCCCCATCGACTTCGATGCGGGCCACACCGCCGTGAACACTGACAGCGCGCATTTCGGGCACGGCGAGGCGAATCAGCGGCAGACTGATTTCGATCATCGCGTCGCTAAGGACGGTCGCATCACGCTCGCTGAGCGAGACCAGCACGGCATTGGGATTGAGCCGCACATCACGAACTGCGACTGATGCCGCGTATTGGGTCTTCTCTGGAAACGCGAACGCATGCGAGGCGGCTTCAACACGCTCGACGGTACCGACCAGCACTCCGTCAACGTTGACCGGCACATCGACCGGCGGATCGTCGAGGCGCACCGTCTCAAGTGGTCGCTTGCGCAGCCAACCCGTGAAGTAGCTCCGGTGGACTGAGGATGGAAGCGGCATTAGCGCGGCGATCAACGCGCCGGGATCGCCGCCAAGCGTGACAGCTACACTTTCTCCTACGTCCAAGCGATGGGGGCTTTGGACCAGCACGCTGTCAACGAAATTGCCCGGAACGACTTGGACACCCCAATACGGGCGATTGTCGCGTTCGAGAAACACCGTCCCGACCAGTGGCTCATCCGTGACACTTGCAACACGGTGAACGGTCTTGACGTCAATCGACTGCAAATCGCTGTTCGTCCGGCGTCGCACGGATGGCATGATCCGCAGCGAAGACATGATGTCCGAAGCCCGGTCCATCAGCGATGAGAACGTGTGCGGCTTCGACAAATCTAGCATGCGATCAAGCCGGGAGGCGACCTCCGTGATCCGTTCGACCTGAAGCGCCCACGCGACTCGTCGACGGGTTGCGAATGCGTGCTGGACGATCTTGGCGCCGCTCACTTGATCGACATACACCGCGACCGGTGTGCGCCCGCGTCGTCTCGAAGCATGCTTGCCGCCAACGTCACCGACAGACTCGACGTGATCGTCCTGTTCAAGCCGGATGAGGAATTCGTCGAAGTCGCGGTAGCTCACGGCAACTGTCCAGTGGAGAAGGACGCTCAGTATACCGGAATCGCCGCGTTTTTCGGTTTAGGGTCGCGTGAGATATGTTTATGGGACGCGCATCTTGAGACCGTCGATCGTCAAGCACTGGTCCCCGGAGATATCGACTGTTCCGCCACCGAAGCGGCCCTGTGGCGTCACAACGGCGTACTGATTGTCAATCCACGCAATGAATCCAAGCGGACCACGCGGCGACGCTCCGGTGAGCACCAGCGCTCCGCCAACATAGAACTCGGTACGGTCAGGCAGCCAAAGCAGCCGATAGTGCGTGCGCTCAAACATCGTATCGGGTGGCATGTCAACCTCTGCAACGCCAAGCGCGTGTTGGCCGAGCGGCCAGAATATGCGATGGAGCAGGCGAATGCGCATCAGCAGAAACCCCACCGGCGCGACTGGAACCAGGGGCAGGAGCAGCGGCAAGCGCGGCGCGAACACTGCGGCTTTCCAGCCGTTCGCCTTGCGGTCCACCGCCAGCGCCATGTTCGACCGTTCTGAAGAGAAGAAGAACCACGCCGCGGTTGGCAACCGAAGATCGGTGACCTTCGCCCCATATGGCGCGTTCCAGAAGCCGAACCCTGCCGTGCCCACCGGAATACCGTCGAAGCGCGCATCAAGCTCCAGTTCGATCGGGGGCGTCAGGCAAAGGCCTCGTCGATCGGCATAGTCCGCGATCTGTGCATTGGCATAGCCATTCGCAGTCTGAGGCGAGATCTGCATGCGGTATTCTCCGTCCCCGCGCCGCTCAACCTGACCGGAACCCTGCTCGACCCAATTCAGCGCAGTCATGCGTCCTTCGGCATGCCCCATCCGCCACCTCCGGGCGTCCATATGATGATTCGGTCGCCGGGAACCGCTGATACTGTGGCTTTCGCGGCAAGGGCCGTTTCTGTGCCGTCGTTTCCGATCAGCCGGTTTTTGCCCGCCGCCCCGGGGGCGCCACCCTGCATTCCGTAAGGCTGCAGTTTCCGCCGCTCGGAATTGATCGTAACTGTCGCCGCTGTAGTGATCTCGTACTCGCGCACAATCCCTGCCCCGCCAGTATGCACGCCAGCGCCGCCAGTACCGTCCCGCAAGCCGTAACGAAGCACACGCAGCGGATACGACCGTTCTAGCGACTCCACCGGCGTATTGCGCGTGTTGGTCATATGGCTATGGCGTCCGTTCGCTCCATGTCCGAACGGCCCCGCACCCATTCCGCCTGCGATGGTCTCATAGTATACGAGCCCGCCGCTGCCGATCGTGATGTTGTTCATACTGCCCTGACTTGCCGCAGGTACACGATCCGGTGTGGCCTGAGCCAGTGCACCAAGCACGGCGTCGACCACCCGCTGCGACGTCTCGGTATTGCCTACCGCCACGGCACGGGGAAATTCAGCATTCAGCATCGACCCGCGTGGAACGAGGACGTCAACGGGTTCGAAGGCTCCGGCATTAAACGGGTAATCGGACCCGGCCAGCAGTCGAATGCAGTACATCACCGCAGACTTCACGACGGCTTCCACGGTGTTGACATTTCCACGCACGCTGGCGGACGATCCGGCGAAGTCCACAATCATCCGATCGTCTTCTATGCGAAGTTCGACGCAGATAGCGTGGAGGTCGTCCGACGTTCCATCGCCCTCCATGTAGTCGGTGAAACGATACGTCCCATCCGGCAGCCCGCGAATGACCTCTTCGGTCATCCGGCGCGTGTACTCGATCAGAGCGTCCGCATGTTCGCGCAATAGGTCCAGCCCATACGTAGCAACGAGGTCTTCGAGCGCCTTAGCGCCTGTCCGGTTGGAGGACAACTGCGCCTCGTAGTCACCGGTGCGTTCGTCGCCACCCCGCGCGTTGACCGTCAGGAGCGTAAACAGCGCCGCGTTTAGCACGCCATGTTCGACCAGCTTAACAGGCGGGATGATGACTCCTTCCTGATACAGCTCGGTGCTGAGCGGAAGCGAACCCGGCGACATGCCACCGACGTCGGCATGATGCGCCCTGCTCGCGACGAAGAACTCTAGCCGATCGTTGACGAACACGGGCGAGATTAACGTGATGTCCGGCAGGTGTGACCCGCCGTGGTAGGGGTCGTTGACGACCACCGTGTCGCCCGGCATCCACTCGGGGATCGTGTCAATCGCGGACAACACCGATGCCGGCATACTGCCAAGATGAACGGGAATGTGCGCCGCCTGAGCGATCATACGCGCACTCGAGTCGAAAATGGCGCAGCTGAAATCAAGCCGTTCGCGGATGTTTGGGCTAAAGGACGCGCGCCTTAGCGCAGCGCCCATTTCCTCGGGTACCGCCGCGAATACATTCGCAAACACTTGCAGGCTGATCGGATCGACGGCCATGATGTTCCCTCATAGTTTGAGGCTCTGCATTGCCACAAGCGGTGTGCATCTCTATAATGCAAAGGAACGGGCCCATGGCGCAATGGCAGCGCAGCTGACTTTTAATCAGTTGGTTGTAGGTTCGAATCCTACTGGGCTCACAGATACACTGACGAAGGCGTATGCCTCGCCTCCTTCATTTGCACCATCGAGGCGGAACACGGCGCAGCGCCTTCAGAAATCGGCTCGGACAATCGTCTAGGTTACAGATGGGTCATGGGCAATCAATTCAATGGTGTTGCCTTCAGGGTCGCTGAAGAACAGCGAGCGTGCCCGCAGAAATGAACCAACACCGCTCCAGACGCGCACCCGTTCGAGGAGGCCCATCGCTTCTAGGCGCGCCCGTTCTGAGTCAAACTGTTCGAGCGGAATTTCAAAGGCCAGATGGTCGAGCGTGGACAAAGTAACATCCAGCGCGACATCACGGTCAAACAGAACGAGATACTGTGGATGTCCGCCTCGACCGAGTGGGGAATCCAAATCACCCGCCTTCATAAAGACGAAGTTAGGAGAGGAGTGTACGAGTTCCAACCCCAACACGTTCTGGTAAAAGGCGACCACTCCAGCTAGATCTTTCACCCGCAGCCCCACTTCGGCGATGTGCATGACCCGAGCCATTGTCTCCTCTTCAAGTGCTAAGGAATTTCAGTGCGGGCGTGAGCAGTAACCTAGTAACGGCATCACTTCGCAGTATACCCGCAATTGGGGCGCGCCGCAGACGGGGTTCCCGTCTCAATTCCAGTACTTCTGGCACAGATGTGATACGTGTCACGTACGGCAGACTGCATTCATCCTCCCTTTTTGACAACACCTTAACGCGGCCATAAAATGTATCGCGTTCGGGTGCCCCCGCACCCCCAAAATTCAGGAGACCTTTGTTATGAAGGAATACACAACGGATCAGATTCGCAACGTCGCCTTAGTGGGCCACCAAGGATGCGGCAAAACGTCCTTGGTGGAAGCCCTCTTATTCAACTCCGGCGCGACCACCCGCCTCGGGCGCATCGAAGACGGCACGACCGTGTCCGACTGGGATGACGATGAGCAACAGCGCCAGATCTCTGTTTCCACCTCGCTGATCCCGATCGAATTCAACGACTACAAGATCAACGTCCTCGACGCACCGGGTTTTGCCGACTTTCAAGGCGAAGTCCGCAACGCGATCCGAGTTGCCGACTCGATCATAGTTGTCGTGGACGCGGTTGCTGGCGTCGAGGTTGGAACCGAATTGGCGTGGGAGTATGCCAAACAGTTCCAACAACCGATCATCGTCGTCATCAACAAGCTGGATCGCGAAAATGCGAACTTCGAACGCACGCTGGAAGGTTTGCGCGCTTCGTTCGCGGATCACAAGTTCATCCCGGTCATGTTGCCGGTCGGGCAGCAGCATGATTTCAAGGGCGTAGTCAACGTCCTTACGCAGAAAGCGTACTATGACGCCGGCAAAGATCGCTCCGATCTCCCGGCCGACATGGTCTCGTTGGTCGAAGAGGCCCATCGTGAGCTGATGGAAGCCGCGGCCGAGGCTGACGATGAATACATGGAGAAGTACTTCTCCGAGGGAGTCATCAGCAGCGACGAAATCCGGGACGGCATGCGCAAGGCTGCTCGCAATCACGAACTGAACACCGTACCCGTGTTCGTCACCAGCGGCACCAAGAACATCGGCACCTATCCCGTACTTGAGGCGCTGGTTGCCTACACGTCTCCGCCGTCGATCCGCCGTGTGGGCGTGCATCGCGGCGAAAGCACCGAGATCGAATACATGATGCCGCCGCAGTCGGACGACAGTGCGCTTGCCGCGTATGTCTTCAAGACTGTCAATGACCGCTTTGTCGGCACGCAGTCGTTCGTCCGGCTGTTTTCGGGTGTTTTGCGGTCCGACAGCCGCAACTGGAACAACTCCAAAGGCGAAGAGGAACGGTTCGGCCAGCTCAGCACTATGCGCGGCAAGGAATTGATCCCGCTGCCGATTCTGCACGCCGGCGACATCGGTGTGGTTCCCAAACTTCAGCATACACAGACTGGCGATACGATCGGTGACCGTGACAAGAACTTCACGATCGTCTCGCCGGGTTTCAGCGATCCGTTGTATTCCGTGGCGCTTCAGCCCAAGACGCAGCAAGACGCAACCAAGATCGGCTCAGTCCTCGGTATCTTGACGCAAGCCGACCCAACGCTGAAATGGCGCAACGATCCGAATACGAGCCAGATCGTGCTTGAGGGCATGGGCGAGATCCACGTTCAGGTCGCGCTCTCCCGGGCCGAGAAGCTCGGGCTGAACGTGATCACCGAGATCCCCAAGGTCCCCTACAAGGAGACGATTACCCGCAAGGCGGACGCTACGTACCGGCACAAGAAGCAGTCGGGTGGCGCCGGCCAGTTCGGTGAAATCACGCTGTACATCGAGCCGAATCCCGGCAACGGTTTCGTTTACGATACCAAGGTCACCGGCGGCGCGGTTACCGACCAGTTCCTCGACTCGACAAACAAGGGCATTCAGCAAGTGCTGCCGGTCGGTGTCATCGCCGGGTACCCGGTTGTCGATGTCCACGTTGTCGTTTACGACGGCAAGATGCACCCGGTCGACTCTAAGGACATCGCCTTCCAAATCGCCGGACGCGAAGCATTCAAGGAGGCATTCCACGAGGCCGGTCCCGTGCTGCAGGAACCGATCATGAATGTCAAGATCACCGTTCCCGAAACGATGATGGGCGACATCATGAGCGACCTCAACACCCGGCGCGGGCGCGTTCAAGGCATGGATACAACCGAGACCGGCAAGAGCGTGGTCAGTGCGCAGGTACCACTGGCCGAGATGCTGCGCTACAGCAACGATTTGCGCTCAATGACCGGCGGGCGTGGCATCTACGAGATGACGTTCTCTCATTACGATCGCGTGCCGTCGAATATTGCCGAGCCGATCATCAAGTCGTACAAGCCACACGGTGGTTCGGACGAGTAGGCAACGGCTCCGCCGCGAACGAAACGAGGCCGCTGGGTTCAGCGGCCTCGTTTGTTGTCCGGTCACGTTTATGCGTAGGATTTCTGCTGGTATTCACCGAATTCGGCACGTAGTACGCCGCAGATTTCGCCGAGGGTAACGTAGGCATCCACCGCGTCCACAAATGCCGGCATAAGATTGTCCCCGCTGCGTGCGGCATCTCGGACGGCATCGAGTCTCTGAGCGACCAACTGATTGTCTCGCCGCGCCCGAAGGTCTGCTAGGCGAACCCTCTGGTTCTCTTCCACGGCGGCGCTTACGCGCAGTAGATCGGGCGGTGACAGTTCCTCGGTTTCGTACTCGTTCACCCCGACGACAATCTGTTCGCCGCTTTCCATCGCCCGCTGGGCCTGATAGGCGGCAGACTCTATCTCCGCGTTGATGTACCCGCGCTCGATTGCGGCAAGCGCACCGCCCAACTCGTCGATGCGCTGTATGTAATCCTTCGCACGCGCTTCGATCTCGTTGGTCAGGTGCTCGACATAATAGCTCCCGGCAAAGGGGTCGACAACGTCGGCAACGCCGGATTCGTGCGCAATGACCTGCTGTGTGCGAAGGGCCACTTGTGCCGACTTCTCGGTCGGCAACGCCAGTGCCTCGTCCATGCTGTTGGTATGCAGCGACTGCGTGCCCCCGAAGACCGCCGCTAACGCTTGAAGCGCGACACGAACGACGTTGTTCTCAGGCTGCTGCGCGGTCAATGTACTGCCCGCGGTTTGAGTGTGGAAGCGAAGCATCCAGCTACGCGGATTCTGCGCGCCGAATCGATCGCGCATGATGTGCGCCCAGAGCCGGCGTGCCGCCCGAAACTTCGCTACTTCTTCTAGCAGATTGTTGTGAGCATTGAAGAAGAACGAGAGCTGCGGCGCAAACTCGTCGACGGATAGCCCGGCGCTGATTGCCGCCTCCACGTACGCGACCGCATTCGCGAGCGTAAACGCCACTTCCTGTACCGCCGTGCTGCCTGCCTCGCGAATGTGATAGCCGGAAATGCTGATCGTGTTCCAGCTCGGCACGTGCTCGCGACAGTACTTGAACACGTCGGTGATCAGGCGCATAGAGTGAGCCGGCGGAAAAATGTACGTTCCCCGCGCGACGTACTCCTTCAGGATGTCGTTCTGGATCGTGCCGCGCAGTTTGGACGGATCGATACCCCGCCGCCGTGCAAGCGCGATCTGCATCGCCAGCAAGATCGCCGCCGGCGCATTGATCGTCATGCTGGTGGACACCTGATCGAGCGGTATCTGGTCGAACAGCCGATCCATATCCTCGATGCTGCTGATGCTCACGCCGACTTTGCCCACCTCACCTGCAGCGATGGGATCGTCGGCGTCGTAGCCGATCTGGGTCGGCAGATCAAACGCCACTGACAAGCCGCTTTGTCCCTGTGCAAGCAGAAAGCGATAGCGCACGTTCGTTTCTTCTGCCGAGCCAAAGCCCGCATACTGTCGCATTGTCCACAAGCGCGACCGGTACATGCCCGGCTGAATGCCGCGCGTAAACGGAAACTCCCCGGGGAACTCGACATCCACATCGACGTCTTCAGGACTATACAGGTCATCAATTGAAATTCCAGACGTCGTCTCAAATGTCGCGCGGCGGAGTGGCGCACGCCTTGAGGCAGGCTGCAGCGTTTCGCGCTCCCAATCGGCCTTACTTCGCTGCATCGTGATCTCCGCCTTCCGTCAGCCAATCTCCGATGTGGGGAGACAGAACGAGCCCTGAAAACGCCTCGAACGTCGCGTCTGCGAACGGCAGGTCCATGTTCTGCCGCACGAGGTCGAACGCACCGGCGTAACTGTGTGGAACGGGACGTGCGGTCAACAGTTCGAGCCGCCTGCGGCACGTTTCGATTGTGTCACGGTCGCCTTCGATCTCGACAAACTGGCCATACGGCAGTTCGTCCAACGTCACCGCGCATCCGGCAAACCGATACGAAGTTCGATATTTGTCATAGGCGAACACCTGACGGTATTCGAGGTGCGTCAGGATCAGGTTCATGATATCGAAATCGCTGACTTCGACCTCGGCCTCGAACCGCGAGATTACGCCGCCGGATATCTCGCCCGGCCCCTTGTAGGTCAGGCGCGCCCGCGTATCATAACGGAGCCGCAGCACAGCTCCTGCTGTGGTCAGTGAACCGTCGACGTCATCGTATCGGATGTTGCGCTCAAAGACCCGGTCCGCAGTCATTTCGGCGCCGGCCGCTTCGAGCCGCACGCGTACCGGTTGGACATCGTCAACCCACAGCTTGATCTCGGTCTCAGTCAGCGTCTCGCCCACCGTCTACACCTGAATGACGACCTTGCCGAAGGTATCGCCCGCTTGAAGGATCCGATGCCCCTCACCAGCCTGCTCCAGCGGCAGCACCGCCCCCACTACCGGCTTGAGCGCACCGGAGAAGACGAGATTCATCACCCGCACGTAATCTTGATGCGGCCCCATCGTGCTGCCAATGATGGACAGGTGTTTGCTGAAGATGTAGCGCAGGTCGAGCTCGAATTTCGGGCCGCTGGTGTTTCCGACCACGAGAATCCGACCCCCGATTCGCGCCGACCGGATACTGTCGAACATCGTTGCTTGCCCGACATTGTCGACGACGACATCCACGCCAAGCCGATCGGTCAGCCGGAAGACCTCTTTGCTCCACGACGGCACGTTACTCCGGTCGATCGTAACGTCCGCGCCAAGCGCCGCCGCCTTCTCGCACTTTTCAGCGCTGCTACCCACGACGATGACACGCGCACCGGCTAGTTTGGCGATCTGAATACTCGCCGTATTCACGCCACCACCCGCCCCGACGATCAGGACGGTCTCACCCGCGCGAAGCCCACCTCGCGTGATCAGCGAATGCCACGCCGTCACGTACACGAGCCCTGCCGCCGCAGCGGCTTCGAAAGTCACGCCATCGGGCAACCGAAGCAAGTTACGGGCCGGAATGCAGCGGTATTCAACCGCCGTGCCGCTGACGTGTTCGCCCAGAATGGCGATGCGGCTCTGATTCTCCATGCCGGTCATCAACGCGGGGCTGTCCGCTGGCACAATCGTCGGGTCGATACAGACCTGATCACCCGCGGTATACCCTGATACGCCAGCGCCCAGCGTGTCGATCACGCCCGCACCATCGCTGCCGGTGATGTGCGGCATGTGCAGTTCGAGGCCCGGCCACCCGTCACGCACCCACAGGTCAAGCCGGTTGAGGGCCGCTGCCTTGATCGCAACCCGGACTTCGCCCGGACCGGGCTCGGGTACCGCCAGGTCGTCGATCACCTGAACGACATCGACCGGCCCGTGTTCGAAAAATCCGCTGCCACGCATTTACCGCAGTCCCAGTTCGTTGCGGGCGATCACCATGCGCTGAATTTCGCTCGTGCCTTCGTAGATGCGCGTAATGCGTGCGTCTCGATAGTAGCGCTCCAGCGGAAGCTCCTTGGAGTATCCCATTCCGCCGTGAATCTGCAGCGCCTCGTCTGTGACGAACGCGGCCGTTTCGCTGGCGAACAGTTTGGCCATGCTCGCCTCGGTGGTGTAACGCCCGCCCGTCTGTTTGGCACGTGCCTTGGCCAGCACGGCGTGATAGATCAACTGTCGTGATGCTTCAATCCGGGTGCGCATGTCAGCGACCTTCTGCTGAATCATCTGGAACTGCCCGATCGGGCCACCGAACGCGTGGCGCATACGCGCATATTCGAGCGCCGTCTCGTATGCCGCTTCCGCGATACCCAGCGCCTGCGACGCAATCCCGATGCGTCCGGCATCCAGCACTTGCATCGCGATGCGGAACCCTTCACCGACCTTACCCAGCACGTTCGCGACAGGCACGTGGTAGTCTTCGTAGAGAATTTCGCTCGTCGCACTTGCTCGAATGCCGAGTTTCGGTTCCTTCTTGCCGCGCTTGAGGCCGGGCTGCGCGGCGTCGATCAGAAACGCCGTAATGCCCTTGTTGCCGCGCTCCGCATCAGTCATCGTGAAGAGAATCATGAAATCTGCAACCGGACCGCTGGTCACCCACGACTTGCGCCCATTGATGACGTAGTGCGTGCCATCGTCACTCAAGACCGCGCGGCTCGACATCGTCGCCGCATCGCTCCCGCTCATCGGCTCGGTCAGGCTGTATGCCCCGATCTTCTCGCCGCTGGCGACCGGAACGAGAAACTGCTGCTTCTGCTCCTCGGTCCCGAAAGCCATGAGCGCATGGCAGTACAGTGAATTATTGACACTCAAGATCGTGCTGTGGCTAGCATCCGCCTTGGCGACTTCGATCATCGTGATTACGTACGCCAGCGTATCCATTCCGGCGCCGCCATATTCCTCCGGCACCTCAATGCCCATCAGCCCGAGGCGGCCCATCTCGCGAATCGTCTCAAGCGGGAACTCGCCGGATTCGTCGAACTGCTCCGCAATCGGTTTGATCTTCTCCTGTGCGAACCGCCGGACAAGCGATTGAAGCGCCTCGTGTTCAGGTGTAAACGACGGCGTAAGCGCGGAATCAAGCTGATCCACTGCACCCATGAGCATTCTCTCCAATAGCGTTCTATTCACCTTAAATGGATTATACCAGCGGAGGGCTGGCGAACCACGTACGCCCGCAAGGGCGCGCCTATGTGAGCGGCTTCTTCGACGGAATGCCGGAGTTGCGGGGGAAGCCCGACGGCGTTGCCTTGGTCTTTCGCATGATGACGAGGAAATGCGGGTCATCGAGCCCGGGCAGCTCAACCCGGTCGATTCGTTCGACTTCACCGCCGAGCGTCGCTAGTGCGCCTTGCGCATCCATGGTCTCGGCCTCGGCGGTTGTCCCTTTCATCGCCACGCACACCCCGCCGACCTTGGCAAGCGGTAGCAGATACTCGACCAGCACGGGGAGTCGCGCAACTGCCCGCGCCACAACGATGTCGTACTTCGCCCGTTGATGCGGGTTCCTCCCGGCGTCCTCGGCCCTCGCAGCAAGGGCGCGGGCACGATCAAGGCCGAGCGCATCAATCGCATGCGCGATGAATCTCGCCTTCTTCCCTGTCGCCTCGATCATGGTGGTATACAGCCTTGGTATCGCAATCTGCAGCGCGAGGCCGGGAAATCCTGCCCCGCTGCCCACATCCGCGAGCCGCATCCCGTCCGCAAGCTTCAGCGCCGGGATCAGCGAAAGGGAATCCAGATAATGCCGGAGAACGATCTCCTGCGGGTCTGTGATCGCGGTCAAGTTAGTGTGTGCGTTCCACAGCAGCAGTTCAGCCGTGAGACGGTCGAACTGACCGAGCTGAGACTCGGTCAGTTCGACACCAAACAACGTCTGTGCAGAATCGGCTAGATTCACGGGAACGTGTATGACGGGGTAATTCCCGAAGGATTCGGTACCACGGTGAAGTCGCAGTTGCTGTCGATTCGTTCGTTCGCCGTACCGGGACCGTAATCGTCATACCCATCCGATATCGGGTTTTCCCAGCGCACACCGTACGCGACCGGGTATGTCCCCGGGCGCACGAAGCCCAGATCGACGTAGTAGAACACCCACCAGTCCCGGCCACGCTGCTGAATCGGCGTGCGTACGACGGGCCGCAGGAATGGGTTGGACCCGAAGTAACCGACTTCGTAGATCGCGTTGTCAATGTGCTGCTGAACCTGTTCGGGCGTCTTGGCAAACCACGACCAGAACACGACGACGCGATCCGTGTCGTAGATTAGGCCCGGGTTGGCGATCGGATAGTCGTCGCACTCGGCGAAGATCAGCCCCGGCGTCTCTTGCCGCGGATCGCTGAAGTCGCGCGCGCCGATTACGACAGTGTCTGGAGACGTAGGTACGTAGCCCGGGTTGAGCTCGCCGCCGAACGGAGAGAGGATCGGAGTCGTGTTCACCGGCGTCGTGGTTGATGTGCCGGTGTCACCGAGATCGGTACTGGTGCCGACCGGATTCTGCGGCGATGCGCACCCGTCCTGAAGGTCATTGACCGTCGTCGAGTAGATCGAACGTGTCGAGTCTGTCTCGCGCGCGATCGAGACATTTACGCTTCCGACTGCGCCTGCCGCGACGGTGCCGCCGCTGTACGTTACGACTTCGCTAAACGCATAGGCACCATTGACCACTGCTCGCCGCAGCCCGCTCAGGGCAGTGCCGGAGCCGCCCGCGCCAGAAAACAGCTGGTAATAGACGTCATACCCCGCCTGCATCTGCCCGGTGAAGTTGACGACACCTGTCGTTTCGCATGCAACATAGAAGATCGCCACGTTCGAAGTCGGCCCAGTGGCGGCCGGCGTGGCTGTCGCCGTCTGTGCGGATACGACAATCGAACTGAGTACCAGGAGAAGCCCCATAGTCGCATGTCGCAAGAGTCTGATCATCTCGGCTTCCTTTGCTTTTCCGCCTTGCGGCCTGCTCTCAATACTACACGATTTGAGGGTATTTCACAGCCGCCCAGCAAGACGATCAACCCACGCCTTGTTCTTGCTTGACACGAAGCGCAATTCTGCTATACTGCGCACACACAGGCCGAAGTGGCGGAATTGGCAGACGCGCTACGTTCAGGGCGTAGTTCCCTTACGGGAGTGTGGGTTCGACTCCCACCTTCGGCATCACGCAGAAAACCCGACCCTTGTGTCGGGTTTTTGTTTGGTCGCTGGGATGCGCGTAGAATGGTTATATGAGCAGCGACAGTCCCCCACCCACCGTTCAGGCACCGCCTGCGCGCCAGCGTCAACGACCAGCGACACGCGCCAGCACGCAGGTGTCGAGCCTGCAAATCATGTTCGCAGTGGTGTTGGCGGTCGGCCTGTTGCTCACGATCAATTTCAGCGCGCGCATCGCTCAAGGGCGACCTCTCCAAGAAGCATATGAACTCGTGCAATTGGAGATTGCCCAGCTCGAAACCGAGCAGGCCGTACTGCTGGCTGAACGCGACTACTCGCTGAGCGACTTCTACGTCGAGAACTGGGCGCGCGGCCGCGGCAAGATGATCCGGCCCGGCGATAAGCTGTTCGTGCCGATCCCCTCCGCGGATTCGATTACCCCGACGCCACCACCGATCAACACCGGCGAATTCGAGTCCGGTATTGATCAGCCGCAGACGTGGGAGATGTGGTGGAGTTTGTTCTTCGATGGTCCACCGCCACTGCCGCGCGAATAAGTATGCCGTCGAGCAAGCGTCTGAGGTAAACACGTGAAACGTCGCCTGATCTTTGTCCTGGCCCTGCTGAGCATCCTGTCCTTTGCGCCTCCGGTTGGCGCGCAGAACGCAGGGCTCGTCACGCTGACGGTCAACGTCGAAGCGGGCTTTGCCGGGCGTTTCCGGGACAACATGTGGACGCCACTCGCCATTCGCCTCGAGAATGCCGGTACACGTAGCTTCACTGGTGAAATCGTTGCCCGTCCGGAGCGCTCGCGTGGACTAACGCACACGTCACGTACACCCGTTTCGATCGGCCCGGATACGCAGCAGGCGCTCACGCTGTACGTCGGACTGCGCTCTTTCGCCGATACCGTCCGGATTGAAGTGGTAACCGACGAAGGCTTGATTGCCGCCGAAGCCGAAACGTCGGTACGTGCTGTCCTGCCGCAGGAGCGGTTATACGTCCGAGTTAGTGACACGCTGGGCCGCACCGCCAACCTTTCAGCTGCTGCCGCGTATGGGCAATCGGTCACACAGTCGGATGTCTTTACGCAGAATCTGCCCGATCATCAGGTCGGATTGCAGGCAGCAGACGTACTGTACATCGCCGCGGCCGACACTGGCGCACTGACCACCCGTCAGCGAGATGCCATCGAGGATTACGTAACGCACGGCGGCCATCTGATCGTTGTGGGCGGGGCACAGTGGCAGCCCACAGCAGCGGGACTGCAACCTCTGCTTCCGATCGTGCCCGATTCTAGTGTTGTGAGCAGCGATTTTGCGGCACTGAGGGCGTGGTCTTCCTCGGCCGTGGCCATCGCGCAGACGGATTCGGTGGTTTCCACGGGATCTTTGCAGGAAAGCGGCCGCGTGTTGGTGTCAGACAGCAGCGGCATCCCGTTGATCGCCCGTCGTGAGCTTGGCGCCGGCATCGTGGACTACGTCGCGTTTGACCCGGCCTCTGCCCCATTCACGTCATGGCCCGGCCTCGACACGCTGTGGCTGTCCATGATCACAAGCCGCGCGCCACGGCCGGCGTGGAATCTCGGTTTCTTGAACCTGAGCCAAGGCTACACCGCAATCGAAATTCTGCCGGGCGTTACCGCGCTTCCTGAGGCGCTGACTATGCTGGCATTCTTGCTGGCCTACGTCGCATTGATCGGCCCGGTCAACTACTTTGTCCTATCCCGTATCGGCCGCCGCGAGTTTGCTTGGCTAACGGTTCCGGGACTGATTGCCGTGTTTACAATCGCGGCTTGGGTCACGGGTTTCAACCTGCGCGGCACCGATGTCACGCTCAGCCGGCTGTCGATCATCGAATCGTGGCCGGATGCCGAGGACGCACACTTGCGGCAGCTTGTCGGCGTGCTCAGCCCGCGGCGCGCCAACTACGATTTGTCTGTCGAGGACGGACGTGCCCTGCGGCCCCTCTTGCGTACAGCCGCCGGAGGCTTTTTCACCAATCAGGCCAGCCCCCTACAGATCTCTCAGAGCGATACGTTCTCGGCCGAGGACTTTTCGGTCGATGCAAGCTTTATGGCAGGTTTCGTTACGGACGGAGCAATTCAACGACCCGACATCAATGGGCGTGTCTCGGTCGTCAGCCGTGCAGCAGAAGACATCTTGCAGGTGCGTGGTTCGGTACGCAACGAGCTTACCGTCCCGTTGCTCGATCCAGTGATCTTGACACGCGCCGGTGCGCACCGCCTAGACTCCCCCCTCATGCCGGGCGAAATCCGGCTCATAGATGTCGATCTTGTCCGGAATCCTGCGACGCCGATTCCGGCAGCGCCGGTCCAGAACGCCGTCGCGTACTATTCGCCGTCCCAATCGCGCTTCATCTCGCGCGGCCGAGAATCGATGACCGGGCCAGATCAAACGGCACGCGACATCATCGGCGCAGAATCATACCGCTCCGCAGTATTCTTCGGCCTCCCGCAGACATCGTCAACGATCGACCAGGCCGAACAGCGGCGTCAAACCTTCTTGTCGACGTTCATCGTCGACCAGTTCAGTACGACATCCCGCGGGGATGGTGTCTATCTCGTCGGCTGGACAGAGTCGGCCCCCACAGAAGAAATTGTCTCCAGCAGCGCACGGCAGGCAGTCGATACGTCCCTGTACATCGTGAAGCTCGATGCCGACCTTGAAGCCGCACCGGGCGAAAGCGATCGCATTTCGGTCGACCAGTTTACCTGGCTGCTCTTGGAGGACGAGGCCGCTACCGAATCGACGCCAAATCTCATCAGCTATCTAGCCCGAGGCAAGGTCTCCTATCGGTTTACACCAGTACCGACAAGCGTCTTGGCTGAGGTGGACGAGCTCATAGTCCGTGTCGAACGCGGGTCGGCGCAGCTTCAGAACACCGAACTGAGCGTATTCGACTGGAACACCGGAACGTACGTCCCGATGCGGGTCACCGAGCAGGATTTGCGTATTAGGAATCCCCAGCGCTATCTCGGTCCGAACAACGCCGTTCAGATCGAACTCGACCGATTCATCGCCGCTGGCACGGCATCGATCACGCGCATCGGTGTTGAACAAATCGGCACGCGGGGTTAGCGACCAGTTTAGGGTTGGCACAGCCTCCCCGTGCCAGTATAATCGCCTCCACGTTTCGCACGGGACCATTGAATCGCGCCTGCTTTCCGGGCCGGATGCGGGCGATTAATCATCTGAGGACACGGGCATGAAGGTCATTCTGCTGGAATACGTTTACAAGCACGGCGTCGAGGGCGAGGTCATTGACGTTGCGGACGGTTTTGCCCGCAACTACCTGATTCCCAGCGGCAGGGCTGTGAAGGCAACCGAAGGCGAACTCAAGCGGGCTGCCCGTCTGCGCGAACAGGCGGCGATCAAGCGTGCAGCGCTCGAAGAGCGCCTCAACGAGCTGGCGAAGCTGATCGACGGTGTCGAGCTGATTTTCGGGCGCCGCGCGGCGAGCACCGGAAAGCTGTTCGGCTCAGTCACGACACAGGAAATTGCCGACGAGTTGAACCGCGTCACCGGCATCGACATCAACCGCCGCCGTATCAGCCAGCAGCCGCTGCGCGAAGTCGGCACGCACGACGTCCCGGTTCGCCTCGGCACCGAAACTGCACCGATGCTCAAGATTACGATCGTGCGCGAGGAGGAGTTGAACGAGTTCCTCGCCAAGCGCGAAGCCGCAGCCTCCGGTGCGTCTGATGCAGAGGCTCTCGAAGTCGCAGCGGAGGGTACCGATACGGAAACCGTCGAACCCGAAGCGACCGAGGCCAGTGCTGACGCCTAAATTCGGCGCATTCAAGTGATAGAATAGCCCCGTCGCATACCGCGCGGGGCTGTTTTGTTAGGCACAAATGGACTCGTATTCTCTCGGTCAACTTCTTCACAAAGCACGCGAAGAGCGCGAGCTGACGCTCGACGACGCGCGCGCGAAGACTCGCATCCCCACTGCGACTCTCGAGTCATTCGAACAGGGCACGTTTACGTTCCCTGAGCTTTCGCCAGCGCAGATACGCGGCATGTTGTCGAACTATGCGACATTTCTCGGTTTGGACGCCGAGCAAATCCTGCAGCACTACGCAGACTCGCAGAGTCCCACCCGCAACCGGCGCCGATCGAGCGCCCGGCCACCCAGCAAGAGCACGCGGAACAACGGGGCCGACGTTCGCCCGGCCTCTGTGGATGCACGGCCGCCTACCGTGTCGAGCGCTCGCTTGGCAAGCGGCGACCCTACTAACGCGTCCCGCCCGGAAACGTTTGGCAGTCGACGAGCGCGCCGGTCGCGCCGTGGTCGCGGCGTGCTGAATGTGCTGGTCATCGTGACGCTCACCGCAGCATCGTTGATCGTAATCGCGTTTATCGCCCTAGAGCTGCTGCAGCGCACACCGACCGTTACGGAGGATGTCGTGCAGGACCCGAACAGCGGCGAGCTGGCCGATCTACCACCGACGCTGACGTTCACGCCGCGCCCCTCCCCTACAACAGTTCGCACGCCAACGCTGGAAGTCCGCAGCCAGCAGAACTATCAAGGCGAGCCGGTGCTGGTCACCGTCGATTTCACCCAACGCGCGTGGGTTCGCCTCGTTGTGGACGGCGCCGAGCTATTCGCCGGTCTAGTGGCGCCGGAAGAGCTGACGCTCGAATATCGCGCGGTCAACGAGATCATCTTGAGCAGTAGCAACGCCGAATCGCTCGTCGTCACGTACAACGGTGTTCCGCAACCCAAGTTCGGGGGCCGCGGGCAAGCGGTTGAGGTCGTCTTCCGGCCTAACGGCAGCGTATCCATTCAGACCGGCCCCGGCTTCGAACCGACTGAGAATGTCACGCCCACGCCCTCACTAACCCCGGAATCGCTCGCTGCGACGTTGCTTGCCGAACAAACTCCAACGCCGACAGACGGCCCAAGCCCGACGCCAACGCTGTCGCCAACGGCGTCGGTCACGCCAGAGTTCACGGCGACAGAAATCGCGCCGCCGACCGAGACACATACGCCGACCGTGTCGGCAACGTCAACCGAACCGCCGCCGCCGACCGAGACTCAAACACCAGCTGCCACGCCGACCCCATCGGCGGTTGTGCCGCCGCGCGTCACGCCGCCTAATGTCACGGCGACCAAGTCCCCGTAGACCGCGGCTCATCTGTCACTATAATCACGCCAGTCCAACAGGAAACAGTCCATGTCGCGTAGGAATCGCAAAGGCAATTACTATCTGCTCAGCCTCGGGTGTTCCAAGAACACTGTCGACTCCGAGAGCATGGCTCAGATCATGTCCGCTAACGGCATGCATGCCGAGGACAATCCCTCGCGAGCCGAAGTCCTAATCGTGAATACGTGTGGGTTTGTCGACGCCGCCAAGGAAGAGTCAATCTCGGCGCTGCGTGAGTTGGTGGGGCTAAAACGAAGCAATCAGATGGTCATCGCCGCAGGCTGCCTGTCTCAGCGGTACGGTGAACAGCTTGTACAGCATGTCCCGGGGCTCGATGGCGTCATCGGTACGCGCCGCTGGATGGACATCTTCGACCTCGTGACCCGGCTTCGCGCGCGCAAGCACCCCGAGCCGCTGTATCACCTCCCGACCGACGCGCCGGTCGTCGGCCTAGACGAGCGCGGGGTCCTGCGCGCCAGTGTCCAAGGCGCGAGTGCGTATCTGAAGATTGCGGACGGCTGCCGTCGGCCCTGTGCATTCTGCGCGATCCCCAAGATCAAAGGCACTGCCGTCAGCCGGCCGATCGAGTCAATCGTCGCTGAGGCCGTTAAGCTTCAGGAACTCGGCGCTAAGGAACTGCTGCTCATCGCTCAAGACACCACAGACTACGGCTACGACCTCGGTTTGAAGGACGGCCTTGCTCACCTGCTGGACCGGATCGTCGAGGCTGCTCCCGGAATCCCGTGGATTCGCGTCATGTATGCGTACCCGGGTTACGTCACCGATCGGCTCATGGAGACGATGGCAAAACACCCGCAGGTTCTGCCCTACCTCGACATTCCCCTGCAGCACGGCCACCGCGAAACGCTCAAGCGGATGAAACGCCCGGCCAACGTCGAGTGGGTCTACGACACCATCGGCAAGCTGCGCACGACGATCCCGCATCTCGCGGTCCGGACGACGTTCATCGTCGGCTACCCGGGCGAGACCGACGAGGAATTTGATGGGCTGCTCAAGTTCGTACGAGACCTCGAGTTCGATCGGGTTGGCGCGTTCAAGTATTCTTACGAGATCGGCACGCCCAGCGCAACGCTCCCCAATCAGGTCGATGACGACGTCAAGGAGGAGCGCTGGCATCGCCTCATGGAGCTGCAGCAGGGCATCAGCCTGGCCAAGAACCAGAAGTGGGTCGGGAAGTCGATGGATATCTTGGTCGAGGGTTACGACATTGGCGTGGACGAAGTCGACGTTCCCAACGGAGAGACCGTCACCGTGGGCCGCAGTTTTCGTGATGCGCCCGAAATCGACGGCTACGTCATCGTCGAAGGCGAGCTGCCCGTAGGCGAAATCGTGCCCGTTCGAGTGACCGGTGCCACAACCTATGACTTGTTCGCCACGCCTGACCTGCGCGGGCCGATTACGATCCAGCCCGGCAAAGTGTACGGCGAAGGTGACCTGATCGTTCCCAACTAGGCGCGACCGGCATCACTCCATGTCTCGCCAGTTCGTTCCGACCTCGGCATTGGCCTTGAGCGGCGGGTCGAGCTGATACGACGATTCCATCGTGTCGACGACCAATGGCTTGATCCGCCCAAGTTCATCCTCAGGGACTTCCAGTACAAGCTCGTCGTGCACCTGCAAGATCATCACCGACTGCAATCGTTCCGCGGCCAGTGCGCGGTACAGCTTGATCATAGCGAGGTTGATGATATCGGCAGCGCTCCCCTGAATGGGAAGATTGATCGCCGCGCGCTCCTCGGCCTGAACCATTTGCCGGCTTGCCCGTGGATTGAGCAGCGCGGGAAATGTGCGGCTACGCCCGGCGAGGGTCTTAAGCCCTTCGGGTGACCGTGCGCGTTCCTTCGCCACCTGAATGTATTCCTGCACTTTGGGAAGGCGCGCAAAATACCGCCGGATGAAGTCTTCGGCTTCAGCCAACGTCAAGCCACTGTCTCGGGCGAGGCGGAACGCGCCCATGCCGTAAATAAGGCCGAAGTTCACCCGCTTGGCAAAGCTGCGCTGCTCGTAGGTGACGTCTTCCAGCGGTATCCCGTTCACGGCGGCGGCAGTGGCCCTGTGAATGTCTTGGCCGTCGTAAAATGCTTGCTTCAGCGTATCGTCGCCGCTGATGTGCGCTAGCACCCGCAGTTCGATCTGGCTATAGTCGACCGACAGCAGCACATGGCCCTCAGGCGCGATGAAGGCCCGGCGGACTTCCCGCCCGACCTCGGTGCGGATCGGGATGTTCTGCAAATTCGGGTTGCTACTCGACAAACGCCCCGTACTGGTCCCGGTAAGGTTGTAGCTGGTGTGAACACGTCCGGTGTACGGGTTAATCAACGCGGGCAGGGCGTCGACGTACGTCCCCTTGAGCTTCGACAACTCGCGGTACTCGAGGATGGCGCCCACAACGGGGTGCGCGTCGCGCAGTTCGTCCAGTACGGCGGCATTCGTCGTGTAGCCCAGCGAGGTCTTACCGATGCCCTTGGTAGGGAGACCGAGCTTGCCGAACAGCAGATCGCTGAGCTGCTGCGGGCTGTTGATGTTCAGGGTCGTTCCGGCGAGTTCGTAGATGTGCTGCTCCAACCCGGCCAACTGCTCGCCGAGGCGCTCGCTCATCTGCGCAAGAAATCCGGTGTCGAGCACCACGCCGGCCTGTTCCATCGACACGACGACGGGCAGCAGCGGCAGTTCAAGTGCCTCGTGGACTTCCTTGAGCCCGCCCTCGGCAATCTCACGCGAAAGCTGCTGTTCAAGGCGCAGTGTCATGGCGGCGTCGGCCGCGGCATACGGCGCCGCTTGCTCGACATCGACATCGCTGAATGAGATCGCCTTCTTTCCCGTGCCGATCAGGTCGGAAATCGGCGTCATGAAGATCGGACGGTTGTTATCGTCGCGCAGGCGCGCAAACGTGAGGTCTTTCAGCCCCAGATTGCGGCTGATCGGGTTGAGGAGCCACTCGGCGACCATCGTGTCCATCGCGATCGGGCGAACGTCGATGCCATGCCTGCGCAAGACGACGAGATCGTAAGTCACGTTGTGCATGTACTTGGGGATTTGCGGGTCCTCCAGCACCGGCTTGAGCGCCCGAACGACGGTCTCCAGCGGAAGCTGTGCCGTCGCCGTGTGCCCGACGGGGATGTAGTACGCACGCACCCCGTCCCCTGAAAGCGAAATACCGACGAGTTCGGCGATCATCGCGTCGAGGCTGGTAGTCTCGGTATCGACGGCGATTTCACCCCGCGCCCGCAAGTCCTCGATCATCGAGGCAAGCGCGGCTTCGCTTCGAACGACCACCGTCTCGACCACGTCGGCCGCGCGCGCGGGCGGCTCAAAGTCCAGCGCGGCGGGTTCGTCCGATGCTGCGGCAGGTGTTTCCATGTCGCCGAACAGTGTTTGCTGCGTCGGGGTCGAAATCTTGATGAGCCTGTCCCGCAGAGAACGAAAGTTCAGGGCTTCGAACACCGAGAGCACGACAGAGGCATCGTAGTCGTGTGCCACGCATTTGTTGAGATCGAGCGTGATTGGCACGTCACGTTGGATGCGCGCTAGGCGCTGGCTGATGTACGCCATGTCGCGCCCTTCGACCAGCTTCTTCCCCAGCGCGCCTTTGAACTCATCGACTGCCGCGTAGACGGCATCGAGCGACCCATACGTTTGCAGGAGGTTCGTAGCGCCCTTCTCACCGATGCCTCGCACACCGGGAATGTTGTCGGAGGAATCGCCCATGAGCGCCTTGAGGTCCACCAACTGCCCCGGCTGCAGCCCATATTTCTCGACGAACTTGCCGACATCCCAGATCTCGTCCGGCCCCCCGCGCGACGGCAGCTGAACTGTAACGTGGTCACTGAGAAGCTGGAGCAGATCTCGGTCGCCCGTGATTATCCGCGACGCCACGTCTTGCGCTTCAGCCTGCAGGGTTGCCGTACCGATAACGTCGTCGGCCTCGTAGCCATCCAGCGTCAATACAGGGATATTGAAGGCACGCACGACTTCATCGATACGCTCGAGCTGCGACCGGAGTTCGTCCGGCATTTTCTCGCGCGTTCCCTTGTACTCCTCGAACAGCGCGTCGCGCCCGCTCAGCCCCATGTCGAAGCTCACCGCAAGGTAGTCGGGCCGGTCTTTCTGCAGGATGTCAAGCAGGATGCGCGTGAACCCGAAGACGGCATTAGTCGGCTCTCCCCCGCGCGTGGACATGCTTTCGACGGGCAGCGCAAAGAACTGCCGGTACGCAACCGCATGACCGTCGATCAGGATCATCCGCGGCATGGTTCCCCCTCGTATCGTGTCGTCTCGATTACCTCGAAGCCGGCTTCTCGACCGGTAGCGGCTCTGCTGATGTCAGATCGACATCGGCTCCTGATACAGACCAAATGCCTGCTTCATCACGGCCATCGTCTCACCGAGCGTCGCATAGGCGCGCGCCGCATCAAGCAGGTACGGCATCAGATTCTCACTTCGATCGTCGCACGCGTTGCGAAGCCGGTTGAGCGACTGCTCGACCTGCCCCGCATCGCGCCGTTCGCGCAGGCGCTGCAGGCGTTCGACTTGACGCTGATAGCCGTTCGGATCCATCTCCAAAATCGGGATACGCAATGGTTCATCGGTCACGTACCGATTGACGCCGACAATCGTGCGTTCGCCGCGATCCAATTCCTGCTGATGCCGGTAACTTGCGTCGGCGATTTCCTGCTGGAAGAACCCGGCATCGAGGGCGGGAAGCACGCCGCCCAACTCTTCGATTCGCCGGAAATAGGCGTAGACCTCGGCTTCGATCTGATCGGTCAGCGCCTCGACAAAGTAGCTCCCGCCGAGCGGATCGACGGTGTTCGCGACGCCAGTCTCCTCGGCGATGACTTGCTGAGTACGCAGCGCGATCCGAACCGCGTGTTCGCTTGGCAGGGCCAATGCCTCGTCCAAGCTGTTGGTATGCAGTGACTGTGTACCTCCAAGGACCGCTGCGAGCGCCTGAATTGCCACCCGGACTACGTTCACTTCCGGCTGCTGTGCGGTAAGCGCTACGCCCGCGGTCTGGGTATGGAAGCGCATAAACCATGACCGCGGGTTGCGTGCTCCGAACGTCTCGCGCATCTCCCGTGCCCAAATTCGGCGCGCCGCGCGCATTTTCGCAATTTCCTCGAAGAAGTCGTTGTGGCAGTTGAAGAAGAAGCTCAGACGCGGCGCGAACTCGTCAATATCGAGACCACGCTCAAGACCCCAGCGCACATACTCCAACCCATCGGCAAGCGTGAAGGCCAGCTCCTGCACTGCCGTACTGCCTGCCTCGCGGATGTGATACCCGCTGATACTGATCGTGTTCCACTCGGGAAGATGCCGCGTCCCGTACTCGATCGTGTCGGTGACAAGGCGCATCGACGGTCTTGGCGGGAAGATGTACTCTTTCTGCGCGATGAACTCTTTCAGAATATCGTTTTGTAGTGTCCCGCGCAGCCGCGCCGGATTGATTCCGCGCTTTTCTGCCGCAGCGATGTAGTAGGCCCACAGCACGGCGGCCGGGCTGTTGATCGTCATGCTGGTTGTGACCTGCTCGAGGGGGATACCGTCGAACAGGATTTCCATGTCCTCGAGGGAACTCACGGCGACACCGCACGACCCGAACTCGCCCAATGCTTCTGGCGCGTCCGTATCGTACCCCATCAAGGTGGGCAGGTCGAAGGCCACGGACAGGCCCATGTTGCCTTCCGAGATGAGATACTTGAAGCGAGCGTTGGTCTCCTCTGCCGTGCCAAAGCCGGCGAACATACGCATCGTCCACTGCCGCCCGCGGTGCCCGGTAGCGTGAATCCCGCGCGTGAATGGATACTCTCCGGGGTTGCCTAAATCGCGCTCATAGTCGAGGTCTGGCACATCTGCGGGCGTGTACAGCCGATTGATGGGCACGCTCGATTGTGTGACGAAACGATCTCGCCGCTCAGGCAGTCTGTCAAGCGTCGGACCTAGTGTCTCGCGCTCCCATGCCTCGCGGTTTGCCTGATGCTGTTTCAGCTTATCACGGTCGAACGTCATCCGTTCCTCACTTCCAGCTGCGCCGCTCTCCTGACATCTTAGGCAGGATACGGCATCTGCTGGCCCTCCTTCAGTGTGTCTATTGTAACGCTATCCTGCCAGGAGATGCGAACACAAGTTCCAATTCAGCGAGGCACTGAATCGAAACAGGCGCGTCCGCTGACGCACCTGTTGTCGTGACACAAAGCACGGTGTGTCGGGCAGCACCCTACATCGCCATGCCACCATCGACGTTGAGCACTTGCCCTGTCACGTACGCACTATCTTCTGCGGCAAAAAACGCGACAGCTCTTGCGACTTCTTCGACCGTTCCCCACCGTCCGACAGGAATGACCGCGTTGAGCTGCTTGACGAGGTCTTCGGGGAGGTCCTTCGTCAGGTCGGTCAATACGAACCCGGGCGCGACGGCGTTGACAGTAATGCCGCGGTTGGCGTACTCGCGTGCCAGCGACTTGGTCAAGCCAATCATGCCGGCCTTCGAAGCGCTGTAGTTGGTCTGTCCCGCCTGCCCGACCACACCGCTCACACTGCTCACGTTGATGATCCGGCCGTACCGCTTGCGCATCATCGCGCCAATTGCCGCCTTGCAGCACAACCACGCGCTTCGGAGGTTGGTCTCGATCACCGCGTCGAAATCCTCGGGCTTCATGCGGATGATCAGGTTGTCGCGCGTCGTACCGGCGTTATTCACGAGGATGTCGACCTTGCCGTAGGTATCGATTGCGGCTTTGAACAGCGCCTCAACCTGCGCCTCGTCGCTCACGTTGGCTTGAACGGCGATCGCGTTTCCCCCTGCTGCCGCAATCGCCTCGACAACCTCGTTTGCGGCACCGGGACTGGCGTTGTAATTGACCACCACCGATGCGCCACGCGCGGCGAGGTCCATAGCGATCGCCCGCCCAATTCCCCGGCTCGCGCCAGTTACGATGGCTACTCGATCCTTCAGACTCATGCGTCCTCCTAAGCAAGCTGTTCGGCGCGAAGTGCGCTCTGCGCATCGCGGATGCGCTGCGCAAGTGCCACCCGTTCGTCGTCATCAAGGCCGGAAGCAGCGACCGCATTCAGTACCAGCGCATCAATCTGATCGACATCCAGCCCGAGGTCGGCGGCGGCTTCGAACACATCGCCGGTCGATTTGCCCAAGCGTGCCGGCGCCAATGCCGTCACTGTGGTGGACACGCCCGCATTGACTAACTCCGCCAGCGGGTAGCTCACGCCCGAGCCGCTCGTACCGAGCATTTCCGCGAGCGCGAGTGCAACATCGACCGTCACGTCCGAACCCGCAAGCTGGGCTAGAAGCTCGGCATCAGATGCAACTGGAAAGCTGGTTACGATCCGCGATACCGGGAGTTCGTTAAGCACTTCGCGGATGCCGAGTGCGCCGGTCTGCTCGCCTGCGCGGATTACGCGTGCGATCCCTTTCCGCTCGGCACCGGTGAGCGCACGCTCGTAATTCACCAACTGCTGATCGGTCTCGTCGCCGCTCAGCCCCACCGCAACAACCGCATGCTTGCGGCCTGCCGGACTGTTTGCCGAACGAACGATTTCGTCGGCACGGCGTGCCTCGTCTCGCGGGATGTTGAAAACCCAGCCGATCTTCGTCCCCCATCCGCGCTCAACCCGCTGACGGCCATCGCTGAGGGCTTCCATCAGCGACTCAAACGTGACATCACTGGCGGTGTAGCGCGTCGGAGTGATCGACATCTCAGCATAGAGGACATTCTGCTTGGCCAGCGCAACACCTGCGTCATAGACCAATCGCACGAGATCCTCGATGTTGAAGACCCATTCGCCAAGCGAGCTATAGAGCCCGTCAAGCGAAGCAGGATCAGGCGACTCGAGCACCTTCACGATCGGGGCGACCTGCTTCGACCGCAGCGGTATTTCGTTCATATCGGCGAGGCTCAGCCACGACGCGAGCGGAACGGCGCCCTCGAACGTCAGGCCAAGGTCGACCTTGGGCATAGCGGCGATATACGACTTGAGTGACATGGAGTTTATCCTTCAGTTACGGCGGGTTTCTGCGGCATCGCTTGACGCTGCAGGGCACTACGGACAAGGCCGACAAACAACGGATGGGGGTTGTTGGGCCGGCTCGCAAACTCGGGATGGAACTGCGACCCGAGCATGTACGGATGGTCTCCGACTTCGGCAATCTCAACGAGGGTGCCGTTCGGGCTTAGGCCGCTGAAGACCATGCCTGCCTGCTCGAACGCCTCACGGTATTCGTTATTGAACTCGAACCGATGACGGTGCCGCTCGGAGACCGACTCGAGCTTGCGATAGGCTTCCCACGCGGCGGTGTCCGGCTTGAGCTTACACACATAGTGCCCCAGTCGCATCGTACCGCCCAGCTCAGTCACGTCCTTCTGATCGAGCATGAGGTCGATCACGTTGTGTTCGCTCGTGCTCTCAAATTCCGCACTGTTGGCGTCCTCGAGGTGCAGCACGTTGCGCGCGAACTCGATGCACATGGTCTGCATGCCGAGGCACAGCCCGAGGTACGGCACCTTGTGTTCGCGTGCATACCGAGCGGCAAGGACCTTACCTTCGATCCCACGTTGACCGAATCCGCCGGGAACGATGATCCCGTCGAGAGTCTCAAGTTCTTCGAGATCACGCCCGCGTTCCAGCTTCTCGGAGTGAATCCAAGCGATATCCGCCTTGGCTTCGAGCAGGCTTGCCGCGTGGAACACGGCCTCTTTCACGCTCATGTACGCGTCATGGAGCTCAACGTACTTCCCGATGATCCCGATTCTGACCGTGCGTCTTGGCTGGCGCATGCGCCGCACCATCGCGCGCCAGTCCTCGAGCGCGGGCGTCTTGGCAACACGATCAAGCTGAAGCTTCTTGACGATGAAATCGCCCAAACCGGCATCTTCCAAGGCCAGCGGTACATCGTAGAGCAGATCGGTTGTCACCAACGGGATAACCGCGGACTCGTCGACATCGCAGAACAGCGCGATCTTCTGCGTTACGTCCTTGCTGACAGGATAGTCGGTCCGGGCGATGATGACGTGCGGCTGGATACCGACGCTGCGTAGATCGCGCACGCTGTGCTGCGTCGGTTTGGTCTTAAGCTCGCCTGTCGCCCCGATATGGGGAAGAAACGTCACGTGTACGTAGCACGTGTCTTCGCGCGGGAGATTCTGGCGCATCTGACGAATCGCTTCAAGGAAGGGCTGCCCTTCGATATCCCCGACCGTGCCGCCGACTTCAACGAGCACCACGTCCGGGCTGCTGTCGAGACTGACCATCTTGATTCGCCGCTTGATCTCGTTCGTAATGTGCGGGACGACTTGGATGGTTCCGCCGAGATAGTCGCCCTGCCGTTCCTTTCCGATGATGTGACTGTAGACTTGGCCAGCGGTGACGTTGCACGTCTTGTTCAGCTCTTCGTCGATAAACCGCTCGTAATGCCCGAGGTCGAGATCGGTCTCGGCGCCGTCGGACGTGACGAACACCTCGCCGTGCTGATACGGGCTCATCGTACCAGGGTCCACGTTGAGATACGGGTCGAGCTTTTGTATGGCGACCTTCAGGCCGCGTGCCTTGAGGATTCGTCCGATGGCAGCGGCCGTGACACCTTTGCCTACGGAACTCACCACACCGCCGGTAAGGAATACGTACTTCGGATTCGACATTGAGCAGACGCCTCGTTACGCATTACACAAAAAACGCGGCGGGGCCACATGGGCCCGCCGGAAAACGCTAGAACGACGCAGGGAACGCGACCGAGGGCGTTAAATCAGCTCGGCGAGATCGTCCGCTGCCCGGCGCATTTCAAGGAAGATCAGCCCGAGCCGGGCGTCTTCCCGAACAAGAGAAGTCAAGACCGCCTCGCTCCCTACGGAAACGAGGACGACCAGCCCTTTTTTCCCGCGTACATAAACCTGTTCGAGCATGCCACGCTGAAGCTCCACGGAAATGCGCTCGCCCAGCGACAGCATCGCAGCAGACATCGCAGAGACACGGTCTTCCTCTACGCCGACAGGCAGCGACGAGGCAATGCTCAACCCATCGACACTGATCACAGCGGAAGCTTCCATGCCGGGCCCGGCCGCGTGCAGATCGCGCAAGCGATCTACCATCAACTCCGTCCGCGATTTCGCCATTGGCCGTCCGCTCCCGTTCTCGAGTGGTTTCTGCGAATGCGTTTTAGGTGCAAATAACCATCACATTGTAGCAGAAATCCGACGGCGCGCAAAAACAATCGAGGCGGTATACTGGGGTCAAGACGTGAGCTTTACGTACTCGTGCCGTAGGGAGACCGTGGTCTCCCGAAGCATTTCTACCACTATAATGTCGCAAGCCAGAATATCGAGTGAACGCACACGATGAATGATCGCGCAACCCGCACACCCGGAGACGTCCAAAACATCGTTGCGACAGTTCAGACTGTCGCCGAACGGATCGTACAGTCGGTAGGACAAGTCATCTTCGGGAAGCGCAACGAAATCCGCCTGACCGTCCTCGGACTACTCTCACAGGGCCACATTCTCCTCGAGGACATCCCCGGCGTGGGAAAGACCATGCTGGCGCGGGCGTTGGCGCGTTCGATGGGCATTCGGTTCAGCCGCATTCAGTTCACGCCGGACATGCTGCCCTCGGACGTCACCGGTGTCAGCATCTTCAATCAGGAGTCGCGTCAGTTCGAGTTTCGCCCGGGCCCCATTTTCGCCCAGATCGTACTCGCAGACGAGATCAACCGCGCGACTGCTAAGACCCAGTCGGCGCTCCTTGAAGCGATGGAGGAGCGGCAGGTCACGGTTGACGGTCATACCTACCAGATGTACGACCCCTTCCTCATCATCGCAACACAGAACCCGATCGAGTACGAAGGCACCTTCCCGCTTCCAGAAGCACAGCTCGACCGTTTCCTGATCCGTATTCAACTCGGATACCCGAGCCCGGCAGAAGAATTGGTTGTGCTGAGCGCCCAGCAGTACGAGCATCCGATCAACAATATGCGGCAGGTCGTCACAGTTCAGGAGCTGGCTGCCGCCCAAGCGGCGGTCCGCGATGTGTATGTTGCCGAGGAGATCAAACGGTACATCGTAGAGATCGTGAATGCGACGCGCAATCACCCGAAGGTGTACCTCGGCGCAAGCCCGCGTGGTTCGCTGGCGCTGTTCCGCTGCTCGCAGACCCGCGCCGCGATGGCCGGACGTGATTATGTCGTCCCCGACGATGTCAAGGCGCTCGCCGAAGTCACGCTCGCGCATCGCATTATTGCCAACGATCGCGACGAGAACACTCGGATCATCGTGCAAGAGGTCCTGCAATACACGCCGGTGCCGGGTGCTTCTGCCCGCTAAGCGCGATGACAACGCACTCCAACCGCCGCAACATTATCTACATCATGATTTCCGCCAGCTTGTTGGGCGGGCTTTTCACCGGCGAGTCGGTGCTGTTCAACGTAGCATATTTGTTAGGCGGGCTGTTATTCATCTCGCTTGTCTGGGCGGTCTTTGCCGTGAGATGGGTGCGGATTTCGCGACGCACGCATGCCCAAGCTGCTCAGGTCGGCAAGTCGATCGAAGAAGCGTTCTCAGTGCGCAATACCGCCTTCCTACCTAAGCTGTGGCTCGAAATACGGGACCACTCGACCCTCCCGAATCATCGCGCCAGCCACGTTGTTCCGGCGCTGCCCGCACGAGGCCGTTACCATTGGACCGTCAAAACGCTGTGCGTCTCGCGCGGGGAATTCCGGCTAGGTGGCCTCACCATCGTGAGCGGCGATCCGTTCGGGTTCTTCGTCTCGCCACGCGTGATCAAAGGCGAACGGCGCATTGTCGTCTTCCCTGAAGTCGTGTCGATGAAGCGGTTCGCGCTGCCTGCCGGTTTCGCATCGGGTGGCGAAACCCAGCGCAAACGCTCGCCAACCATTACGACCAATGCATCAGGCGTGCGCGACTACGTCCCCGGCGACAGCATCAACCGAATTCACTGGCGCAGCACGGCGCGCAAAGAAAAACTGATCGTCAAGGAGTTCGAGATCGATCCGATCGTCGACCTTTGGCTTTTCGCCGACTTTTCTGCGCAAACACTGGTTGAAGACCCGTCAATCCATCGCATCAACGGGATCGGCCCGATCATACCGCGCGCGCCGGGCATTCCGCCCTCGACCGAGGAGTACGTCGCCGTGTGCAGCGCATCGATCGCCACGCACTTTTTGAATAGCGACCGGTCGGTGGGCTTCATGGCTCACATCCCGACTCGGCGCGTCCTCCAGCCCGACCGGTCACGCCGACAGCTCAACGACATGCTTGAGGCGCTGTCTATTGCCCGCAGTCTGTCGGAGCAAACGCTTGAGCGCATGCTGCAAATGGAGACCCAGTACTTCACGCGCGGCACGACCTTGATCATCGTAACGGCATCGGTCGATCCGTCGTGGGTTCCGCGTGCTGCACGACTCCAGCGGCGCGGTATTCGCCCTTCGGTTGTTCTGGTCGATGCCGGGTCGTTCAACTCGCTTCTGACTGCCGAGCCTGTACGCGCCGCGCTGCGCAGCGCAGGTATCCCGTTCGTGGCGGTTCGCCGTGGCGACGACATTGGGTCCGTTCTGTCACAAAAGCCACAGTAGTCGATCGTCAGCTGCAGACAGGTTCGGCACACAAAACGGGACGGATCGCTGTGATCCGTCCCGTTTGATTCTTCCGCACGAAGATCGTGCTAGTTCATGCTCAGGCTCTCGTCCATGTCCGACTCGTCGAAGAGTTCGGTGTCACGGTCGAGCGCGCCCTGCGACTCGAGGGTCGTATTCGGCGCAATCAGCTCGCGATCCTGATAGGTATGGAAGCCCGTGCCGGCAGGGATCAGCTTGCCGATGATCACGTTCTCCTTGAGGCCGTAGAGCCGGTCGACCTTGCCTTCGATTGCAGCGCCAGCCAACACCTTGATGGTGTGCTGGAAGCTCGACGCCGAAAGGAAGCTGTCGGTGTTGAGCGCGGCCTTAGAAATGCCCAGCAGCACGGGGGCCGCCTTGGCAGGCTCACCACCCTCGGCGATCACGCGCTCGTTGCGATCGATCAACTGCAGCCGATCGATCAGTTCACCCGGCAGCAGTTCGGTCGAACCGCCATGCGTGATCTGCACCTTCGAAAGCATCTTGCGGATCATGATCTCGAAGTGCTTGTCAGCGATGTTCACGCCTTGCGCGCGGTACACCTTCTGCACCTCGGTCAGCAAGTACAACTGCGTCGCGTCTTCGCCCATCACGTGCAGGATGCGGTGCGGGTTCTTGGCGCCGTCCGTCAACTGCTGGCCGGCATGCACCTGCATACCGTCCTCGATCCCCGGGATCAAACGTGCGTTCGAAGGGATTTCGTACTCCTCCGTCGTCACGACTTCGTAACGCAGGTACAGCGTGCGATCCTCGATGTGGACCGTGCCATCCATCTCGGCGGTAATCGCCCCGTCGGCTTCCGGCGCACGGGCAAGGACAGCGCCGGACTTCACGTCCTGCTCTTCCTCGACCTCGATAGCCCACCCTTCGGGGATCTTGACCTCAGTGCGGAACACCTGCGCGTTGGTCACCTGTGCGAAGCGCACGCCTTCCTTCTTGATCAGGTGCAGCGTGCCCGAGATGTCGGTCATGACCGCTTCGCCCTTGGGCTTCTTGCGAGCTTCGAAAAGCTCCTCGACACGAGGCAAACCACTCGTGATGTCGCCCGAGGTCTGCGCCGTACCACCGCTGTGGAACGTCCGCAGGGTCAGCTGCGTGCCCGGCTCGCCGATCGACTGGGCCGCTACGATCCCGACGGCCGACCCGATCCCAACCATGTCGCCACGACCGAGGTCGCGGCCATAGCACAGCGCGCAGATGCCATGGATCAACGCGCACGTCATCGGGCTGCGAACCAGAACCTCTTCAACCTTCGAATTCTGAATTTGCTCAGCGACATCCTCGTCGATCATCTGGTTGCGCGCAACCAGCAGCACGCCGGATTCCGGATCATGCAGGTCATGGGACGCAGAACGGCCGACGATACGCTCGAACAGCGTCTGCCCGGCGACATCGTCGCTGCGGCGAATTGCCAGACCGCGGTTGGTTCCGCAGTCGGTGCGGTTCACGATCACATCCTGCGCAACGTCCACCAAGCGGCGAGTCAGATACCCTGCGTCGGCGGTACGCAGCGCCGTATCGGCAAGGCCCTTACGCGCACCGTGCGTCGAGATAAAGTACTCGAGCGCGTTCAGTCCCTCGCGGAAGTGACTGCGGATCGGCAGGTCGATGATTCGACCCGACGGATCGGACATCAGACCGCGCATACCGGCCAACTGCGTGATTGGACCGAACCCACCCTTCGTTGAGCCGGAAAGCGCCATAATGGCGATCGGGCCATACGGATCGAGCGTGTCCTTCATCAGGCTTTCGAGGTCATCCTTGGCTTCGCGCCACACGTCGACCGTCCGCTGATACCGTTCATCCTCGGAGAGCATGCCACGGCGGTATTCGCGCTCGGCGGTCTGAACCATGTTGTCTGCGTCGGTCAGAATCTTCTCGCGCTCGTCGGGGACGGTCAGGTCGCTAACGGCGACGGTCGTCCCTGAAACGGTCGCATAGTAGAAGCCGAGGTTCTTGATGTCGTCCACCAAGTCGGTCGTACGCTCGGAGCCGATTCGCTGGAAGCACTTCGCAACCAGATCCTGAAGCTGCTTCTTGCCACACGTCTTCTGGACGAAGCGCAGTTCGTCCGGCAGGATGCGGTTGAACAGCGCACGGCCAACAGTCGTGATCTCCGGTCGCGGCTGTGCAGGCTGGTTGTCGTAGATGTTTCCGAGCAAGATCGGCGTGTGGAGCTTGACTTCGCCGAGGCGGTACAGGTACTCGACCTCATCGATGTCTGACACCAACCGGCGCTCGTGCAGGTTCGTGATTTCCAAGCGGTCATACAGACCGCGCTCCTGCATCAGCTTGTCCATCTCGTAGCCGTTGAACAACGCGACATCGATGTCACCGGCCAGCAGCGCATCTATCGTCACGTCGGTCGCCTTGCGTGAAACGCGGGTCCGGCCACGCTCGTCAGTCTGGGTGATGTCCGAGAACACGGTGGCTTTCGTGACGTCGTTGCGCATCGCCCAGTAGTAACCGTTAGCCCGCTTCGCCACGCCGACACGCACATCGTCGTCCCACACGACGTCGATGCTGCGATACTTGCCGGCGTCTTCCTTGCGCGCGACAACTTCGACGGTGGGGTCCATCGTCAGGTAGTAGATTCCGAGCACCATGTCCTTAGCCGGGCCGACGATCGGCTGGCCGTCGGCGGGCTTGAGCAGGTTCTTCGTGCTCAGCATAAGCTCGCGTGCCTCGCGAACCGCGTTCTCGCTCAGCGGCACATGCACGGCCATTTGATCGCCGTCAAAGTCCGCGTTGAACGCCGAACAGACCAGCGGGTGAATCTGGATGGCCTTGCCCTCGACAAGGATCGGCTCAAATGCCTGAATACCGAGGCGATGCAGGGTCGGCGCACGGTTCAGCAGGACCGGACGGGCCTTGATGACCTCTTCCAGCGCTTCCCAGACCTCCGGCCGCTCGCGCTCGATAACGCGCTTGGCGCCCTTGACGTTCTGCGCGTATCCATCGGCAACGAGCCGGCTGATGACGAACGGGCGGTACAGCTCCAGCGCCATCGTCTTGGGCAGGCCGCACTGATGCAGTTTCAGGCGCGGGCCAATGACGATGACCGAACGGCCCGAGTAGTCGACACGCTTTCCGAGCAGGTTGCGGCGGAAGCGCCCCTTCTTGCCCTTGAGCATATCGCTCAACGACTTCAGCTCGCGACGGCCGCGGCGGCTGAGCGCCCGCCCGCGCTGGCTGTTGTCGACAAGGCTGTCGACAGCTTCTTGCAGCATCCGCTTTTCGTTGCGGACAATGACATCCGGCGCGCCCAGCTCAAGCAAGTGCTTGAGACGGTTGTTGCGGTTGATCACGCGGCGGTACAGGTCGTTGAGATCGCTCGTCGCGAAGCGGCCGCCATCGAGCTGCACCATCGGGCGCAAGTCGGGCGGGATGACCGGCAGGACTTCGAGGATCATCCACTCGGGACGGTTGTGGCTGCGGCGCAGGCTCTCTACCACCTTGAGACGCTTTGTGGCCTTCTTGCGACGCTGCTTGCTCTTGTTGTTGCGAAGCTCGGCCCACAGCTCTTCGGCCAGCTTGTCGAGGTCGAGGCTCTTGAGGATCTTGTGGAATGCCTCAGCGCCCATATCCGCCTGAAATACCTGGCCGAACTTGGCGCGGAGCTCGCGATACTTGTTTTCGCCCAGAAACTGAAGAACGTGCAGGTCCTGCAGCTCGCGCTTGGCATCGTTAGCCGCCTTGAGCACGTCGCTCATGCGCTCTTGCAGCTTGCTCATACGTACGTCGAGGCCCTCGGCCGCGGCGCGCTTCACCGTGTCCCGCTCGGTTTCAAGGTCGGCCAACGCCTGACGACGCTGCGACTCAATCTCGAGCTGCAGTTCATTCAGGTAGTCATTGACGGCCTGCTGGACGGTGACGAGGTGGTCGTTGGTTACCGTTGCGCCCTTAGCAACAACGGTCATGTCGGCTGCTTCGAGCATGATCGCAGCAGTTGCCTTCTGTCCGCGCATACCTTCCACGCGAACCTGAACCGCCTGCGCTTCTTGCATCAGCTTATCCGTGAGGCGGGCCAATTCTTCTTCGTAGTGGCGCGAGATCTCGGCTTCACGAAGTTCAAAGGCGTCTAGCTGCTGATCGCGTTCGTCGCGGATGTTGACCATCTGCGACTTAATGTCGTCGCCCAGCTCGTTTTCTTTGGCTTGAATCTCGCGGTCGATACGCTTGAGCGCACGTTCGCGGTTGTCCTCGTCGACGCCCGTCACGACATATTGCGCGAAATACAGCACGCGGTCGAGATTGCGCCGGCTGATGTCGAGCAGCAGACCAAGGTAGCTCGGCACACGGCGCGTGTACCACACATGCGCGACCGGCGCGGCCAGCAGAATGTGGCCCATACGCTCACGGCGCACGACCGAGCGGGTGACTTCCACACCGCACTTGTCGCAGATGACACCCTTATAGCGGATGTTCTTGAACTTCCCGCAGTAGCACTGCCAGTCGCGGGTCGGGCCAAAGATGGCTTCGCAGAACAGCCCGTCCTTTTCCGGGCGCAGTCGGCGGTAGTTGATCGTTTCCGGCTTGGTGACTTCGCCATACGACCACTTCTTGATCGTTTCAGGCGAGGCGAGGCTCACGCGTAGTGCGCTAAAATCTTTCGCCGCCAAGGCGCATCCTCCTACAGCATATTGGAACGGGTCGAGAACCTGCGGGGACCACTCTGTAACATATCGGGGTGCTAACGAATACGAAGCCAGCCGTCAGCCGAGATTAGGCGACGCTGGCTTAGGTGAATCGCACCATACGCTACGCATCAGTAATCGGGAATTATACGCCTCGCGGTCCAGCACGTCAAGTTTGACTGCTCGCCGAGAATCTCGGTCCACACATCGCCAAACGTGGCGCTAATGGCCGCTTGTCGCCGATCGTTGACCGGGCTTACGATCGTGATAGTGGCCGAACCGTTGTTTGGTCGAGTTGAGCGGAACGCGTCTATGAAACAAGCGCGTCAGATTGGTTGTGGTTGCCTCACGGTGACCGTGATCGTCCTGTTGGTGGCAATTGGCTATGTGGTCGCCGTCCGCGTCACGGACGACTACCGCATTCGGCCAGTCGAAGGTCAACTGGTGCAGTCGGCTTCCCAAAGGACGCAGAACACGGCGCCGCTCAAATATGTTGAGGGCAGTTTCGAGATCGAGTGGGATCCCGTCGCTGCGATAATTCGCGTCACGCATCTGCCCGATCGGGAGGCAATCGTCTGGGAGAGCGTGCCGGGCGTCCCATTCGTAGCCGCCGGAGCAGGCATGGCTGAATTCCACGAGTCACGCGCACACTATCGGGTGACCGACCATCGGACGCTGTTGTGCGGTGACCAGTCTGTTGATCGCATTTCGCAGGCCGACACCGGCACCCACGTCGAAGGGACTCTTGCGTGCGACGATGGCACGATTGCTCGCTACCATCTCGTCCTCTATGAGAGAAGCCGTAATGCTCTCGAGTTCTCTCTATCCGTTGATCGGGAGGATCTGAATCGGCTCTACTTGACAAGCGCAACCGCCCTTGACGAACATGTCCTTGGCTTCGGTACTCAGTACACGCTGCTTGACATGAAAGGTCAGTACGTGCCGATATTCGTCAGCGAACAAGGTATCGGCCGTGGCATCCAGCCGCTCACCCTAGGAGCCGACCTGCAGGCCGGGGCCGGCGGGACGTGGTCTGACTCATATGCTCCTGTTCCGTACTTTCTCACCGATCAGAAGCGTGGGTTTCTGCTCTGGAATGACGAATACAGCGCTTTTGACATGCGTGCGGACGATCGCCTTCAAGTCACAGTCTACAGCAACGAGGTCCGCGGGACGCTCCTTTACGGAGAGACCCCTTCCGAGCTAGTGGGCGTCTATACCGAGCTGATTGGTCGAATGGCTCCCCTTCCAGATTGGATCACCGCCGGTGCAATCATCGGGTTGCAGGGCGGGACCGAACGTGTCCGCGACATCTACAGCCGGCTGCGGGAACACGAAGTGCCAGTCACCGCGTTGTGGCTACAAGATTGGGTCGGACGACGGGAGACCAGCTTCGGTAGCCAACTCTGGTGGAACTGGCAGCTGGACACAATGCACTATCCAGCTTGGGACAGTCTCAGCGAAGAGTTGGCGAATGACGGCGTTCGACTGCTGATCTATGTCAACCCGTACTTAGCGGATATCTCAGAGAAGCCAGGCGGCGGTCGCAACTTGTACCAAGAAGCGGTCTCGAAGGGCTACGTCGTTAGGAGACAGGATGCATCGCCATATCTGCTTCGCAACACCGACTTCTCCGCTGCAATGATTGACTTCACGAATCCCGAAGCGTCGGCGTGGTATCGCGACGTGTTGAGCGAACAGGTGCGTGCCACTGGCGCTGCGGGCTGGATGGCCGACTTCGGCGAGGGTCTACCGGTCGACGCGGTGTTGTTTGACGGGGCCAGTGGCGACACCGCACACAACCACTACCCCGTACTCTGGGCGCAGTTCAACCAGGAGCTTGCGGCCGGCCTCGGCGAGGAGATTGTCTATTTCATGCGGTCCGGGTACCGCGAAAGTCCCACACACACGTCCCTGTTCTGGCTCGGCGATCAAATGGTCGCGTGGGACGCGTACGACGGGATCAAGTCAGCGGTCACGGGCTTGCTCTCGTCTGGCCTTGCGGGATTCGCGTTCAATCACAGCGATATCGGAGGATACACGACCATCACTAACCCGATCGCCAACTACTACCGGACTCGTGAACTGCTAGGTCGGTGGAGTGAACTGAATGCGTTCACGCCAGTTTTTAGAACCCATGAAGGAAACCGCCCCGACCAGAATGCCCAGATCTACGACGATGATCAGTCAATCGAGCAGTTCGCCCGCGCTGCGAGAATCCATGAGGCGTGGGGGTTCTACCGATCCGCTCTCGTCAGCGAGGCTGCTGCGTCCGGTCTACCTGTTGTCCGCCCAATGATGCTGGTGTTCCCCCATGACCCTGCCGCGTACGACTTCGTCTTTGAGCAGTTCATGGTTGGCGATGAACTGCTTGTTGCGCCGGTACTTGATCCTGATGTGGACGAGGCTGTCGTCTATCTGCCAGAGGGTAGCTGGGTTCAGGTGTGGACAGGCATCGAGTACGAAGGTCCGCAGTCAATCACTATCCCTGCCCCGATGGGCTATCCTGCCGTATTCTTCCGCAGTGGAAGTGAGGTGGGTCTGCGATTCGTCGTGAATCTTCGGGCCGCAGGCTTGATCGACTGACTGATGTGAGGTATGGCTCAGCGGTTTGTTCCCTGATCAGTTGAAGAAGTGCGTCGCCTACTTACCGTTATTCGCTTGGTCGACCTTCATGTGCAAGTAAGCTTCCATAAAGTCGATGAGGCGTCCGTCCAGCACGGCCGTGGTGTTGCCCGATTCGTGGTTGGTCCGATGATCCTTGACCAGCTGATACGGGTGAAGCACATACGAGCGAATTTGGTTACCCCACTCTGCGTTGACGTTCTCGCCTTTGAGGGCCGCTAACTCAGCGTCTTGCCGCTGCCGCTCGAGATCAGCAAGGCGGGCCTTGAGGATCATCATCGCACGCTCGCGGTTCTGCGCCTGACTACGCTCATTCTGACACTGAATTACGATGCCGGTCGGAAGATGCGTGATCCGAACAGCCGTATCGTTCTTCTGCATGTGCTGTCCGCCTGCCCCACCGGCACGGTACGTGTCGATGCGCAGATCTTTCTCGCTAATCTCGATGTCGATGTCGTCTTGGATGTCCGGCCACAGCTCGACTTTTACGAAGGACGTGTGGCGGCGGCTCGCAGAGTCGAACGGACTCAGTCTGACAAGGCGATGCACCCCCTGCTCGCTGCGCAGGTAGCCGTAAGCATAGTTGCCGCGTATGCCCAGCGTCACGCTCTTGATCCCAGCTTCTTCGCCTTCGCTGCGTTCGATCACCTCAACCTTGTAGCCGTTGTCTTCCGCCCAGCGCAGATACATGCGTTCGAGCATCTGAGCCCAGTCCTGAGAATCGGTGCCGCCAGCGCCCGCATGGATTGCTAGGAACGCGTCACGCGGGTCGTTTGGCCCGCTCAACAACGCCTGTATCGACATGCGGTCTACGACAATCTGCAAGTCTGCGTACTCGGCGTCGAGTTCGCCTTCGAGGTCAGGGTCATTAAGGGACGACAGCTCCAGGGCATCGGCGATTCGGGCTTGTAACTTCTGCCACGGCTCGATGCGGGCCTTAAGCCGCGCGATCTCCTGCATGACCTTCTGCGCTGCATCCGGGCTGTTCCAGAACTCAGCCTCGCCCGACTGCTCCTCAAGTTCGGCGACCTTGCGCGCCAAGTCGGCAATCGCGAGGCGGCGCGAAAGGTTTCCCACAATGGTGTTGAGTTCCTTGAACTGCCCTACTGTGACACTCACGACGGGCCACCCTTACTGAATACGCGTCTGCCGATACACTTCGTACATGAGCACCGCACCTGCCGCCGCCACGTTGAGCGAGTCCGCGATCTGACCAGCCATCGGGATGATGATCCGTTCGTCCGCGAAAGCAAGCCATTCGTTCGGGAGGCCGGCGTCTTCCTTACCCATCAAGAGTACGCTGGCTTTGACGAACCGGACGCTGAACGCGTCAGTCGCCGCATCGAGATGCGTGGCATACATGCGCAAGTCACACGCCGAAAAAACTTCTTGCGCCTCAGCCGTCGTCATCTCGTACACGTTTCTCAGAAACACTGCGCCGGTGCTCGCGCGGATCACGTTCGGGTTGTATACGTCAATCGGGCAATCGATCAGGACCACGCTCCCAAAGCCGGCTGCATCTGCTGTGCGCAGAAGCGCCCCGACATTTCCGGGCTTTTCCAGCGCGACGAGCCCGAGTACGGGGCCGCGCCACGCGCGCGCAAAATCCGCTGCTCCGGGCACGGCCGGCCGCACCATCACGGCGGTGATCCCGTCGCTGTTGTCCCGATAGCTGGCCTTGTCCATCGCCTGCGCCGATACGGGAATCTGCACGTCGAGCGGCACATCGCTCAACGACCCGAACAGAGACGATTCGACCAGCACATAGTCCACCTGATGACCGGCGGAAAGTGCTCGCGCCAAATCACGCCGGCTGTCGATGACGTAGCGGCTTTCTTCGACACGCGCACGCTGATCGCGCAGGCGGCGCACTTGTTTGATGCGCGGGTTTTGGAGGCTGGTGATTGCGTCTGCCATGCTGAACTCAGACGGCCTAGTTCTCTCCGAACAAACTGAGCGTGAAGTTCTCGGGATTGAACAACACCATATCGTCCATGCCTTCGCCCAGCCCAACATATTGCACGGGCAGTCCAAGCTCTTCAAATACGGCGAACACCATACCGCCCTTCGCCGAACCGTCGAGCTTGGTCACGATCGCGCCGGTGACGTTTACAATTTCGCCGAACTTCTTGGCCTGTTCCAGCGCGTTCTGGCCGGTCGTACCGTCAAGAACGAGCAACACCTCGTGAGGCGCGTCCGGAACCACCCGACTACACACGGCTTTGACCTTAGCAAGCTCGTCCATCAGGTTCGCGTTGTTATGCAGCCTTCCCGCCGTATCGATGATCAATACGTCGATCCCACGCGCCTTCGCGGCAGTCACGGCGTCGAACACCAATGCAGCAGGGTCACCGCCCTGCTTCCCTGCGATGACCGGTACTCCGACTCGTTCGCCCCACTTCTGCAATTGCTCGATCGCTGCGGCGCGGAACGTGTCGCCTGCGCACAACATGACCTTTCGACCCGCCAGCTTCAGCCGGTGTGCCAGCTTAGCGATCGACGTCGTCTTGCCACTGCCATTCACACCGACGATCAGCACGACCGACAGCTCGCGTCCACTGATGTTCATGGTCGGGGGGAAGCGCAAGCGTTCCTTCAACACTTGTCGCAGCGCGGCCTGCAGACGTTCCGGGTCGCGAATGCCTTCGCGGTTGGCCTTTGTTCGCAAGTCTTCAACGACGGCCTGTGCCGTGTGCACCCCGAGGTCGCTTTGAATCAGAACGGCTTCGATGTCGTCCCAAGTGTCGTCATCGATCGTGCCGCCGCCGCCCAATACCGACGCAAGGCGACCAAAAAACGATTGGCGTGTCTTTGACATGCCGCGACGAAAGATACCCACGCTACTGCTCCGTCAGATATTCAGGGGATTACGAGTGGACATAACTGCGAGTAGTATACAAGTGCCCGATAGCCGTCACAAGATGAGAGGACCAGTCCTGAGATGAGCAGTGACTTGAGCCATTTGGATTCGGTGGGCAACGCGCGCATGGTGGACGTCGGGGACAAGCCTTCGACCGCCCGTACAGCCATCGCCGAGGGCCGCGTTACGATGAAACCGTCAACGCTCGACCTTATCCGCGCCGGTTCGCTTAAAAAGGGAGATGTGATCGCCACCGCCCGGATCGCCGGCGTCATGGCAGCCAAGCGAACGTCCGAACTCATTCCACTGTGCCACCCTATTGCACTGTCGAAGATCGACGTGGACATCCAGCTGTCTTCTGACGCAGATCCGTACGTTCACATTACGGCCGAAGCACGGACAGTCGGGCAAACCGGCGTCGAGATGGAAGCCCTCACAGCCGTCAGCGTCGCCGCACTCACCATCTATGACATGGCCAAAGCCGTCGACCGCGAGATGCGCATTGAGGGAATACGGCTGTTGAGCAAAACCGGCGGCATTCACGGCGATTATCGTGCTAACGATGCGGAGATGCGCCGATGAACATCAACGTCTTGCTCTTTGCTACCCTCAAGGACCAAGTCGGGGCTGGCCGGCTGACAGTCAGTCTCGGCGATGGCGCCGCAATCGGCGATCTCCGTTCGCACCTCGCAGCGCAGCATCCCGCAGCGGCGCGGTCGATCGCCCACGCGATCGCCGCCTTGAACGAGGAATTCGCACAGGGAGATGTCGAGCTTCGCGACGGCGATACGGTGGCGCTGTTTCCGCCCGTTAGCGGCGGCAGCACTGACCGCCCGGAAGTCTATCTGCTCCCTTACGCACCGATCGACATCGACAACCTGCTCGCGCAGATCAGCCCGCCTTCGGTCGGGGCGGCATGCGTGTTCTCAGGGCTGGTTCGCGGCGAGACATCGCGTCCCGGCCATCAACCCAAGACGTCGCGCCTGGAATATGAGGCCTACGAGTCGATGGCCCTCGCCAAGATGCAGCAGGTAGCCGCAGAAATCCGGACTCAATGGCCGCTGGTCGTAGGGATCGCAATTGTTCAGCGGCTCGGCAGCCTTGACGTCGGACAGACGACGGTGCTCATCGCGTGCACGTCTCCACACCGGGACGACGGCTGCTTCGAAGCGGCCCGCTACGGAATCGACCGGCTCAAGCAGATTGTTCCAGTCTGGAAGCAGGAGATCGGCGAGGACGGAGCGACGTGGATCGAGGGCACCTACATCCCGGGAGACGCAGATCGGCGCGCTGACGGCTAGCACGAGCGGGTCGGTGTGTGGTATATACGCCGCAGATTTCGAATACTACTCGGCCGTGTTTGGGAGAGAATTATGGACCGTCGGGTCGTGGTTACAGGCATTGGCGTCGTATCGCCGTGCGGCAACACGGCGGCAGAGACATGGGACAACATCAAGAACGGTCGATCCGGCACCGGCTTGATTACGCGCTTCGATGTCACGAACTACGCCGTGAAGATCGCCGCGGAGGCGAAGGGTTTCGATCCAACCATTGCGCTGTCGCCTAAAGAGGTCCGGCGGCGTGACCGTTTCCAGCACTTGACCGCTGCAGCGGCGCGCGAAGCGATTCTCGACAGCGGCTTGGTCGCTACGGACGAGAATAGAACCCGAATCGGAACGTTTGTCGGCTCGGCAGTCGGCGGCGTCTCAAGCTTCGTAGAAGAAGTACAGGAACTTCAGAGAGTCGGCGATCCGCGGCAAATCACCCCGTTTGCGATCCCGATGCTTATGGGCAACGGCGGGAGCGCACATATCAGCATCGAGTACGGATTTGTCGGCCCGTCTTATGTGTTGACATCCGCATGCGCCACCGGCGCTGACAATATTGGCCATGCAGCAGACATGATCCGGCTCGGGCGGATCGACGCGGCAGTCGCCGGATGCGGCGAGGCCCCGATCGTGCCAATGGGGATTGCCGCGTTTGACCGTATCGGGGCGTGCAGCCGGGACAACGACACACCGGAGCAAGCAAGCCGCCCCTTCAGCAAAGATCGTTCAGGCTTGGTGTTCGGTGAAGGTGCCGGCGTGCTCATCCTCGAGGAGATGGCGCATGCCACCAAGCGGGGCGCGCACATATACGGCGAGATTGTCGGCTACGGCACGACGTCGGACTCGTTTCACATCACTGCTCCGCAGCCCGACGGCTTGGGCGCGGCACGCGCAGTGAGAGAGGCGCTTCGCACGGCGGCTCTGCGGCCGGATCAGGTTAGCTACATCAACGCGCATGGAACGGCAACTGCACTTAACGACGCCATGGAAACCAAGGCAATCAAGGCCGTGTTCGGCGAGTCTGCATACAAGGTGCCGATGAGTTCGACCAAGAGCATGACCGGCCATTGCATGGGCACGACAGCGGCAATCGAGGCAGTGTTCGCACTGTTGGCTATCCGCGACAATGTTGCCCCGCCGACCATCAACTACAGAGAACCGGACCCGGAGTGCGATTTGGATTGCGTCCCAAATCAAGCTCGCGAGATGCCGATTGATGTCGTGATGAGCAATTCGTTCGGCTTCGGCGGCCACAACGTCAGTCTCGTATTCAGGCGAGTCTAGGGATGGACCTCGATCAGCTTCAGCACGACCTCGGGGTTCGCATGAACAACCCGCTGCTGCTGCTGCAAGCAGTCACGCACAGCTCGTACGTCAACGAGCACCCCGATGATGAGGTAGTCGATTACGAGCGACTAGAGTTCCTCGGGGACGCGGTCATCGGCATGATTACGGCGCGTATGCTGTTTTATCGGTTTCCCGACCTCTCCGAAGGTGAATTGACCCGTATCCGTTCGGCACTCGTAAGAACTGAAGCACTGGCCGAGATTGCCCGTTCGATCAAGCTCGGCGAGTATCTGCGCATGGGCCGCGGCGAAGAACGCAACGGCGGGCGCGAGCGAGACACGATCCTGTGCCGGTCGTTCGAAGCCGTCGTGGGTGCCGTGTACCTCGACCTCGGCATGGACGCCGCGGAGACCGTCGTCACCCCCCGGCTAAGCGTGCTTCAACACCGCGTGCTTCAGGATGCGCTCGACAAGGATCCCCGCACCCGGCTTCAGGAACTGACGCAGGCGGAATTGGACATTGCGCCGGCGTACGAGGTCGTCCAATCGACAGGGCCAGACCACGACCGCACCTACATGGTCGCGGTTTCGCTGAACGGCCACCGGCTTGCGACGGGCTCAGGGCGCACGATTCGCACGGCCGGCCACGCCGCAGCGGCCAATGCCCTGCGTCTCTTCGAAGTCGGCGGCAGGTCCGTGCAGGACTTCGCCGAACGAGGCGATTAGCGCAAGGCGAGACTAACGACCGCGAGACGATGGTCGGAAGCCGACGAGTCGATCACGACTGCACCGAGGGGCAGCAGATTTGTGAACAAGTAGTCCAGCCGCGCGCGTCTGCTGGTCTGGACGAAGGTGTGGCTGGTCGCCTGCGGCTGATCGGCGAAGGGATCGGTCAGGTTCGTCTGGCGCATCCTCAGAATGAGGTCGGACGATGGCACGTTGTTGAACGTCCCGCCGACAACGATCCGCCCCAACGAAACAATGCTGCCCTCGCCGTGAGCGAGCATGATCGACAGAATTTCATTGAGCTGCCGAACCTGATCCTGTTCCTGCTCCGAGACGGTACCGCCAACGCCTTCCAGCAATACGCCAAGCCACGTGTTGTACAGCGTGATCGGGCGGTCGTCCGGTTGCAGCACGACGCGTTGCAAGCCTGTTTGCTGGCCCTCGCTGGTCAGTGGCACCCCATCGTCGAACACGATCTCGACGTTCGACAGTACGGCAAGGCCCTGCAATCCCTCGTTTGTGGCGTAGAACCGCCGATCCATTCCGACTTTGCGCGCAAGCCAAAGCGTATGGTCGACACCGAAGCTCGTCAGCCGCCCAGCTTCAACCTCTTGGAGTAGAACGACATTTGCGCCGCTCTGTTGGATGGTGCGCGCAATTGCCTCTAGATCGGTATGGAAGAATTCGTTGTAGCCCGCGTGTATGTTATACGTGCCGATGCGAAACTCGCCGCCCTCGTACGGTTCCACGACCGGTGGCCGCGAAAGGAAGGCCCCGAGAACGACCAGTACGGCCACCACAAGCAGCGACACCAGCGAAGACACGACAGATCCGTCTCGCCATGCCGCACGTCGCCGGCTTGCGATCACCGGCAAGGACGCCGTGACCACCGCTACGATCAGCACGGCGAGGCCCAAACCGCGGAAGCCGCGCAGCAGCGGTGTGATCACCCGGTTCAAGAACTCGAACTGACCCGCGAACTCCCGCACGTACGCGTATTCGAAGGTGAACAAGTCCATTACGACGAACAACGCGAAAACGACGACAGTGACCAGCATCCACATGCCGCTGGCGTTGCGCTCTTTCTCGGCCTGCGGGCGCACGAGCCACCACCACGTCAATGACGCAATGAACTGCGCAGCGACAAGGGCTCCTGCGCCCACCGCGCCCTGAACACGTGTTCCGATCACTAGGAACAAGGCGAGAATCAGCATCCATACCCAGCCCTGTACGGATGAGTCGAACAGCGACACGATCCCGCGAGCCGAACGCTGAACGGCGGGAACAAGCGGGAGCGCTGTCGCGGCGATTAGCGCGGGTACCAAGATCGTGTAATCGTAGGCGGATCGTGCGGCGGAGGCGTTGGGCGAAGCTAGCAGCGCAAGCTGCAAGAACAGCAGTCCACCCAGTCCAAACCCGCCCCACAGCGTAAACAACCCGCGTGAATCTTCGACGTTAAGGCTTGGCGGCCGAATGAAGTTTGCTGTAGTGACGACGACCAGAACTGCGCTCAGGACAATCTGCGCTGAGCCGTATCCGGTCGACAGCGATGGGTCGAGGGTGTTACCAGCGGCCCGTAGGAGTTGGTCGACCGTAAACCCAATCACAAAGGCGTATGGCAGGTGAATGTGCCGGTGGCGAACGAAGACGGCCACCCAGAACAATCCGGTACCTACCGTCAGATAGGCGCCTATTGCAGGCGACACCCCGACAGACGGCAGCGCCATAACGAGGCGCGCACCAGCCACGGCCAGCCCGGCGAGCAGCAGTGTCGAACGCCAGCGTCCCAGCCCAATCGCGAGGAGCGGCAATACGCATGCGATCCCTAATACGATCAGCTCCGATTGCACAGCCGACGGCGACACCAAACCCGGCAAACTCGGATCAACGGTGGCCGGGCTGAGCGCGGGGAAGATCGACGCGCTGGCCGTCCGGCTGTACACGAAGCTGACCGCTGCCCGCAGCGCTTGCACAAAGAACAGGCCGACTAATCCGGCTTCGAGAATGCTGCGCAGTCGATTGAATACCGTCACGCCGTCCCCTCACTGTGGCGTTCGTCCGCGCACGCCCGGGTGTCACGCGGAGTTGATGTATAATGTCGCGCATCACTCGGCGCAACACCGCAAAGGATACCACGATGCAGCGGGTTGATACGATCCTAACTGAAGGTGTCGTCGTCACGATGAATAACGCGTATGACGTCCTTCAGAACGGGGCCGTCGCAATACACGACGGCAAGATCGCCGCGATCGGCCTGACAGACGAGATTCTCGCGCATTACAGCAGCGACACGATCGTCCCGTGCCGAGGGCAGTATATTCTGCCCGGCTTGATCAATACGCATACACACGTTCCTATGACGCTCCTGCGCGGGCTGTCCGACGACCTGCGCCTCGACGTGTGGCTCTACGGATACATCATGCCCACCGAGCGCGAGTTCGTCAGCCCGGATTTCTGCCGCGTCGGGACACAGTTGGCGTGCGCAGAAATGATCAAAGGCGGCGTCACGACGTTCACCGACATGTACTACTTCGAGGCCGATATCGCGGCCGAAACCGCGCGGGTTGGCATGCGGGCCGTCCTCGGTGAGACCGTGCTCAAGTTCCCGGCGCCGGATGCGGCGAGCTACGAAGAGAGCCTCGCTTACGCGCGCACGTTCATCGAAACGTGGAAAGGCCATCCTCTGATCACGCCGGCAGTCGCGCCGCACGCCCCCTACTCGAACACGCAGGAGACGCTGGACAAGTGCGTCGAGCTGGCGGCTGAGTACGGCGTTCCGATGATGATCCACATCGCCGAGACCCGGTCCGAGGCGGAGGATCACCTCAATACCTACAAGCAGACCCTTGTGCATTGGCTCAACAAGATCGGGTTCTTCAGAATTCCGGTCATTGCCGCGCACTGCGTATGGATCGACGAAACCGAAATGCGCATTTTCCGCGAGAAGGGCGCCGCGGTTGCGCACTGCCCTAGTGCCAACCTGAAGCTGGCCAGCGGGATTGCTAGCGTTCAAGACTTGCTCGACAACGGAGTCACGGTCGGGATCGGCACTGATGGCCCCGCGAGCAACAACGACCTCGATATGTTCGAGGAAATGCGCCTCGCCGCGCTGCTCGCCAAGACCCAGACCTTCAACCCGACAGCCGTGCCGGCCAAGATGGCGCTCACCATGGCGACCCGCGGCGGCGCGAAAGTACTTGGCATGACCGACCGCGTGGGCACGCTGGAAGTAGGCAAGGCAGCGGATATCATTGTCGTCGATTCACAGCCGCTGCACAACGTCCCGCATTACGACTTTAACCCGGACAACGTCTATTCGCGCATCGTTTATGCGTCAAAGGCGTCCGATGTCGCACATACGCTCGTAAACGGCGCATTCCTGATGCGCGACCGGCGCCTGACGACGATTGACGAACAGGCACTGCGGATCGAAGCGGTTGGCTATTCGACGCGCATCGGCGCATTCCTTGGCGAATACCAGCGCAACGTGTTGAGCAAACTGATTGCCGTTTCGGTCGGCGTGGAGCGTGGCGAGAGTTTCGAGATTCAGGTGAAGGCGGTGCTGCGCGACCCGTCGGTCATCGAGAACTTGCTTGATCACCCAGATGTCGAAGTCCTGCGGACGACCCACTATCGTCAGCACGACACATACTTCATGTTCGATGACCCGAAAGCGGGCCGGGTTCGCTATCGCGAAGACGACAAGGTCGACGACGACGGCAAGATTCAGGACGTACGCACTCGCCTGACTTACACCTCGCCCGAAAAGGACCGGCAGATCGACTCGACGATCGCGCTGTCACGATCTCGGTTCATCGCCGCAGCTACTCAGCCGCTGCGCTTCTACAAAGAGTATTTCCAAGCCGACTCCGAGCGCACGCTGGACAAGGATCGCCGCCGCTGGTCGATCACCTACCGAGGCGTGCAGTTCTACATCAATGTCGATCAGGTGCTTCAGCCTGCCCAGCCCGGTATGTACATCGAGGTCAAGTCGCGCACGTGGTCGGCACGAGACGCCGACTTCAAGGCCGCCCATGTACAGGAGATGCTGCACATCCTCTCGATCGAGGCGGACGACATCGTGACTTCCGATTACCTTGATATGCTGCCTTCGCCGAACGCCTAAGGACGACTAAACGTGACCACTCACCCGCACTATGGCCCCGCCGTGGAGGCGATTCGCAAGGTTACCGATCGCGTTCCCGACGTTGGTCTCGTCTTGGGCTCGGGCCTCGGTGTGCTGGCCGACGAGCTTTCCGACCGTATTGCCGTGTCATACGAAGACATTCCGGGCTGGCCGAGGTCGACCGTGCACGGCCACAGCGGCCGGCTGGTGTTTGGCACGCTCGAAGGCAAGCAAGTCGTGTGCCAGCAAGGGCGCGCGCACTTCTACGAAGGGTATACCCCGCAGCAGATCACGTTTCCGATCCGCGTGATGCACTTTCTCGGCGTCAAGACGCTCATCTTGACCAACGCGGCCGGTGGCATCAATCTGTCGTACGAAGCCGGCGACATCATGCTGCTCAACGACCATATCAACTTCATCGGCATGGCTGGTGCAAACCCGCTTGTCGGCCCTAACGACGACGCGCTGGGCGAGCGGTTCATTGGCATGTCGACTCCGTACGACACGGTGCTCCGCTCCACCGCCAAAGACGTCGCCAGCGTGCTCGGCCTAGCGATTCATGAAGGGACGTACGCGTGCTTGTCAGGTCCCACATTCGAGTCCCCGGCCGAGGTTCGCATGCTAAGAATTCTCGGCGCGGATGCCGTTGGCATGTCCACCGTACACGAGGTGCTGGTCGCCCGTCAAATGAGCATGCGTGTGCTGGCCTTTTCGGCCATTACGAACAAGGGAATCGACGTTGTCGACAGCCCGCAAGACGCCAACCATGAAGAAGTGCTCGAGACCGGCAAGGTCATCGTGCCGAAGCTGAGTGCCATCGTGCGTGGTGTACTGGCGCGAATTTAAGGCTGCGCATGGCGTTCGTCGTATTCCTTATCGAACAGGTAGCGATCGGGCTGTACATCTTCGCCGGCATCGCTCTCCTGCTCACGCTGCGCCGGCTTGGTCGCGCCAACTACGAGCTGCACGCGACGCGCTTCGAGCTGCAGCGCGACCTCGCACGGTACGCACGCGCCAACGCCTTGACGACGCTTGTCTTGCTGGTCGAAAGCATCCTATTTGTTGTCGCTATTCAGGTTGCTGTCGCGCCAACACTAAGGTCGACACTCGATCTCGCGCCACAGGTGCAAGACGTCATCGTCGACATCGATTTCAACACGCCGACCGCTGCGCCGCTCTCGCAGGTCGATATCGACGAGGAGTCCGTCCCGCTGATTGGCTTCGACAACAACGAAGTGCGGATCACGCCCACGCCAACTGCGACGCCAGTCGGCACGATTGAGCCGGCACCAAGTCCAGTCGGGTGCACCTCTCCCGGGGCGTTCTTGCAGATACCAGCCAACGGTCAGGTGATTCAGAACCTGATCGAAGTCCGAGGTACGGCATTCACCTCCGACTTTGCGACGTACAAGCTGGAGATTTCCGGCGAGTTGACCGGCGGCAGCTACGCGACTATGGAAAGCTACACGCAGCCAGTCGAGACGCTTGGCGTGCTCAGCCAGTTTAACCCGATCATCTATGAGGAAGGGACGTACCAGTTCCGCCTTGCTGTGTTCGACATCACCGACACCCTGCGCGAGTCGTGCAGCGTAACCATCTACATTCGGCGATCGGCGCCGACCCCAACCCCCGGCGGACGCTAGATGAACGACGCCATGCCGGCGGTAGCAATTGTGGGGGCGGGCCGCGTCGGATCGCTGCTCGGGCGTGCTGCGGCGCAGGCCGGCTGCCGTATTTGCACGGTATTCAGCCGCACGTCGCGGCGGGCCGATGTTCTTGCATCCGAACTGGGCGCGGCAACGCCGGTATCGCTCGCCGATGCAGTCGCCGGAGCGGATCTCGTACTACTTACGGTTCCTGATGACGCGATCGCGTTGGTAGCGCAGGACCTCGCCGCGATCGAAAGCTCCGCGGCCATCGCTCATACCTCCGGTTTTTCATTCCATGCACGCCCTCCACGCCGTGGAACCAACGCGCCCGATCGGCGGACTGCATCCGGCGGTGCCAATCCCCACCGTGGAAGAGTCGCCAGCACTCCTCGAAGGCGTCGTATTTGCGATCGAATCCAATCATCCGCGCCTAAGCCAATGGCTGTACAGTCTGGTAAAGGCTTGGAAAGGAGTTCCGTTCGATATACGTCCAGAGTCGAAGGCGTTGTATCACGCCGGTTTGAGCACGGCCAGTAACTTCACCGTCGTGCTATTTGCGATGGCCGAGCGCATGTTGGAGCACACCGGGCTTGACCGTGCGCTGGCGAAGCAAGCGCTCCTGCCGCTTCTGCGGAAAACAGTAGACAATCTCAGCCGGCTATCGGCTGAGAGCGCGCTGACCGGCCCATTGGCGAGAGGCGATCTATCGACGGTCGAGGGGCACTTGGCCGCGCTCAAGGCATCGGGCGAGGGCTACGCGACCTACCTGAGCCTCGCGCGCGCAGCCATTCCGCTGCTCGCCGCACGCGGCGCCGATGTTTCGACCGTCGTCACACTACTGGAAAAATGGGAACAACAATGGCAAGACTAACGATCCAAGACATACAGAAAATGAAGGACGCCGGTGAGCCGATCACGATGGTGACGGCGTATGACGCAACTTCGGCGCGTCTCGCCGAGCAGGCTGAAATTCCTATGCTCCTTGTCGGGGACTCGCTCGGAATGGTCGTACAAGGTCACGAGTCGACCGTGCGTGTCAAGCCGGAGCAAATGGTGTATCACGCCGAGATCGTCACGCGAGTCACGTCTCGCGCGCTCGTTGTCGGTGACCTGCCGTTCATGAGTTACAAGATTTCGCCTGAGCAGGCGATGGAGAATGCCGCCAATCTGATGCAAGGCGCCGGTGTAAGCGCCGTGAAACTGGAAGGCGGCGAGAACATCGCATGGACAGTACAGCGTCTGGTGGACAGCGGCATCCCCGTCATGGGGCATATTGGCCTGATTCCTCAGAGCGTCAATCAGTTGGGTGGATTCCGCGTGCAGGGGCGTGAACTCGGGCCTGCGCGACAGCTTCTGCGCGACGCATTGGCGCTCGAGGATGCAGGGGCGTTCGCGATTGTTCTCGAGCTTGTGCCATCCGAATTGGCGGCGTACATCACAGAACAGCTTCGCGTGCCAACAATCGGCATCGGCGCCGGGCCGCATACGGATGGACAGGTGCAGGTCTTCCATGACCTATTCGGACTTGCCGGCGACTTCCTGCCGCGACACGCCAAGCAGTACGGCAACTATGGGGAGTCCATCGTCGCTGGTCTGAGGCAGTACGCCGCTGAGGTATCCGCACGTACGTTTCCCGCGCCAGAGAACTCCTTCAAGCTCAGTCCGGACGTGCTGGCTGCCCTGCGCCGTGAGAACGAGGCCGACGACTATGCGCGTCATCACGACGCATAGCGAACTGCAGACGGCACGACGGAGTGTGGCCGGTTCCGTCGGGGTGGTAATGACCATGGGGGCACTGCACGACGGCCATCTGGCGCTGGTGCGAGCAGCACGTGCCGAACACGCAACGGTGATCGCCACGATCTTCGTCAATCCCACTCAGTTCGGCGCAAACGAAGACTTGTCGCGTTATCCACGCACGTTCGAAGCCGATAGAGCGATGTTAGAAGCCGAAGGTGTCGACATCCTCTTTGCACCAACCGGTGATGTCGTTTACCCGGCAGGCTTCCAGACGACGGTCAAAGTCGGTGAAATTGCATCGATGTACGAAGGCGCCGCGCGTCCCACCCACTTCGACGGCGTCGCCACGGTGGTGCTTAAGCTGCTCAACATGACCCGTCCGGACATGGCGTACTTCGGTCAGAAAGACGCGCAGCAGGTTGCGATCATTCGCCGAATGGTCCACGACCTCAACGTCCCCGTGTCGATCGCGGTGATACCCACAGCGCGCGAGGACGATGGACTTGCACGCAGCTCAAGAAACCGGTTCCTGTCTGCAGACGAACGACGCATCGCCCCGGCGTTGCATCGCGCGCTGTTGAACGCGGCGGCGGCGTATGACAGCGGAACACGTGAGATTGAGGCACTCTGTTCGGCAGCACGCGGCGTGCTGCATGCTGCAGGCATCGCGTCCATCGACTACGTTGATATCGTCGCTCCGGCCACGTTCGCACCCGTGGCCGGAGCGGCTGATGGTCCCGTGTTGGTGGTGTCCGCGATCCGAGTTGGATCGGTTCGACTGCTCGACAATCTGCTACTCCCGGAATCGTTGAACACGCGCGCTGGACTCACGGCGAACCTCGGTGCAATTAGTGACGAATCGCCGGAACTTTGTTAAACTGTTTCCAACGTTGTAATTCATTTGAGAGGGCGTAATGACCGCTACCGCACCAACCGACGCAACACAGGCACTGGACTGGCTTTGGGAGGACTACGAACCGTTCTTCGCCGCGCTCTACGAGGCCGACTTGAACGCAGCAACGCTCGAATCGTGGCTCGGCGAGTGGTCGGCGATCGCAAGCGTCGCCATGGAAGTATTGTCCCGCATCTCGGTGGCGACCACCGTCGACACAACCGATGAGGTTGCCGAACGGCGCTACAACACTTACATGGAGAAGGTCTACCCGCCGCTTGCGATGGCCAACAACAAGTTGAGCGAAAAGCTTGTCCGCAGCGAGCTCGAGCTAGACGGTTTCGAGATACCGCTCCGCAACATGCGATCCGACCTCGAAATCTTCCGTGAGGAGAACCTCCCCCTGCAGACAGAAGAGAGCAAGGTTAGTCTGGAATACGACAAGCTGAGCGGCGCGCAGACCGTCGAGTGGGAAGGCGCAGAGGTGACGCTGGCGCAGTTGACGCCGGTCCAGCACGACCGGGACCGCGAGCGCCGCGAACGCGCGTGGCGGCTCGCCATGGAACGTCGCCTCACCGACCGCGCCGCGTTCAACGACTTGTGGCGACAATTCCTCACGCTGCGCGTTCAGATGGCCAAGAATGCAGGTTTCAGCAACTACCGCGATCTGAGGTGGAAACAGTACCATCGCTTCGACTACACGCCAGACGACGCCAAGGCGTTTTGTGCAGCCATCGAAGAAACTGTGGTACCTGCAGCCCAACGCATTTTCGAACGCAAGCGCGCCGCCCTCGGATTAGAGACCCTCAAGCCGTGGGACACCGAAGTCGACCCGTTTGGCGCCGACCCGCTCAAGCCGTTCGCGAGCGTCGACGACCTGATTGCACGCACGGGTGCGATCTTCAATCATGTGGATCCCGTCCTCGGCGGCTATTTCGAGACAATGGCAAACGAGCGCCTGCTCGACCTCGACAATCGCAAGGGCAAGGCGCCGGGCGGCTACTGCACCTACTTCGAGGTCGCCAAGCGACCGTTCATCTTCATGAACTCGGTCGGCCTGCACGACGACGTGCAGACCATGCTGCATGAAGGCGGCCACGCATTCCATGCGTTCGCATCGTCCGACCTACCCTACTTCCAGCAGAAGAACCCGCCGATGGAGTTCTGCGAGGTCGCGTCGATGGCGATGGAGCTGCTCTCTGCGCCTTATCTGTCCACCGAATACGGCGGCTTCTACAATCCAGCAGAGGCTTCACGCGCCCGCACCGAGCATCTCGAAACCATTCTGCGCTTCTGGCCGTATATGGCCGTCGTCGACCTGTTTCAGCACTGGGTCTATGAAAACGCCGAGGCGGCCATGGACCCTGCGGAGTGCGACGCACAATGGTCGCAGATTTGGGATCGGTTCATGCGTGGGATCGACTACACCGGACTAGACGACATCAAGGCGACAGGTTGGCATCGCAAGCTGCACATTTTCCATGTTCCGTTCTATTACGTGGAGTATGGGCTGGCACAGCTGGGCGCGGTACAAGTGTTTGGCAACGCCAAACGGGACCAGCCCTCCGCCGTTGCGAAGTACCGGTCCGCGCTGGCTCTGGGTGGCACTGTGGGACTTCCGGACCTTTTTGCCGCGGCCGGCGTCAAGTTCGCCTTCGATGCCAAGACACTGGGCTCTGCGGTCGAACTGCTGGAACAGACGCTTAGCGAACTTGCCGAAGCGTAATTGCCGCGCGGTGGGATTACAGGCGGGCACGTGCCCGCCTGTTTTCGTTCCCGTGCTTGCGCCAATGTCTCGCATCAGCCACAATCGTCTAGCTTCCGAGGAAAATACGTTTACCGAACCTCAATGCTTCCGAAACTGCCGTCTCTCAACCCAGACAACTATATCAATCGAGAACTCAGCGCGATTGAGTTTAATCGCCGCGTGCTTGGGCTCGCACGCGACGAAGACATCCCGCTGCTTGAACGCATCCGTTACGTCTCGATCGTTGGCAGCAATCTGGACGAGTTCTACATGGTACGCGTATCGTCGTACATCAAGAAGATCCGAATGGAGATCGACACGTCCCGGCCGGACGGATTCGCGCCGGAACGGTTGGTCTACACCATACGTGAACGGGTGCTCGGCCTGCTTGACGAATTGCGCGGAATCACACGCGACTTGCTCGAGCAGCTCATGCAGACGGGTGTATACGTACAGCACGCTTCGGACCTCCACGACGACGACCGCGCGATGCTGCGAGAGTACTTCGCGCAGGAGATCTATCCGATCTTGACCCCATTGGCCGCGGACAGCGCGCGCCCGTTCCCGTTCATCTCGAACCTGAGCATGAACATCGCGATCTTCCTTGCGTACCCCAATGAGCCTGACGATCCGGAGCTCTACGAGTTTGTCCGCATCAAGATTCCCGAAACGCTCCCGCGTCTTGTGGACATCAACCTTGTGCGGCGCAGGTACAAGGATAGCTCTGCTTCCGACGGCATCCAGTTTGTTTGGATCGAAGACGTGATTTCGGACAACCTCGACCTGCTATTTCCCGGTATGAGGGTCGTCGAGCACCATCCTTTTCGCGTGACGCGCAACGCGGACATCGACTACGAGCACGAGAAAGAGGACGAGGGGTTCGACTTTAGCGAATTGATCGAGAACAGCCTGCGCGAACGACGTTTCGGCGCGGTCGTCCGGCTCACCGTACAAGATACGATCAGCCACGTGATGCTTCAACGTCTGACCGAAGAGCTGGAAGTCGTGCCCGATCGCGACGTGTACATTGTGGATGGCGCGTTAGGTACAGCCAGTCTGGCGGAACTGGCGGCGGTTGATCGTCCAGACTTGAAATTCCCCAAATACACGCCGCGGATCCCTGAGCCGTTCCAGCTTGGTCAGGACATGTTCACAACGATCCGGCAGGGTGACGTCTTGATCCACCACCCCTATGACTCGTTTGCGCCGGTCGAGGAGTTCTTCAAGGCTGCTGCACACGACCCCGACGTGGTTGCCATCAAAGCGACGCTTTATCGTATCGGCCGCGACTCGCCGCTCATTCAGTCGCTGATCGAAGCACGAGAGAACGACAAGCAGGTGACCGTCTTGGTGGAGCTTAAAGCCCGGTTCGATGAGGAGAACAACCTCGAGTGGGCGCGCCAGCTGGAAGAGAAAGGCGTTCACGTCACCTACGGTGTCGAAAAGCTCGCGATCAAGACTCACGGCAAGATCTGTCTGGTTATCCGCAAGGAAGGCGAAAGTCTGCGTCGATACGTGCACTTGGCGACAGGAAACTACAACAGCGGCACAGCCCGCTTCTACAGCGACATTGGCTTGTTCACATGCAACCCGGAGTTCGCGGACGACGCCACCCGTCTCTTCAATCGGCTTACTGGTTTCGCGCCTGCGACCCAGTACAAGCGTCTGCTGGTTGCTCCGGAATACCTGCTGCCCTCGATGCTTCAACTCATAGACAACGAGGCAAGCGCCGCACTGCAGGGCAAGCCCGCCCGCATCATCATGAAAATGAACCAGCTCGAAGAAGACCGGATCATCCAGCACCTCTACCGCGCGTCGCAATGTGGCGTCAAAGTCGACCTCATTGTGCGCGGTCTGTGCTGTTTGGTACCCGGGCTCGCTGGAATGAGCGAAAACGTTCGAGTCATAGGGATAACCGGCCGTTATCTCGAACACTCGCGGGTCTACTATTTCCAGAACGCACCAGTGGACAGGCGAATCTATATCGGCAGCGCAGACCTCATGCGGCGAAACTTGTATAATCGCGTAGAGATCGTCAGCCCGGTAATTGACCCGCGCCTGCAGCGTCGTCTGCTTCGAATCCTGCACACGGATTTACAGAATACCGATGGTGCTTGGCTCCTTGATCCGAGCGGAACGTATCACCCGATCCTTCCCGTGCCGGGACACGAGCCGATCGACAGCCAGACGCACTTCATGCGCGACAGCTTCGGGATGGATCTGCCAGCGTAGTCGACAGGGCATGCTTCATGAGTGCACACAAGTCTGCTGCAGGGCCGAATGCGTCGGAGTCGGTAGAGAACTTTCTCAAAGCGGTTTACACGCTCCAGCATGTGACCGAGCGCGTGTCGACGAATGCGCTCGCAGAACGCCTTAACGTCACAGCGCCGTCTGTGACCGACATGGCGCGGCGCCTAGAAGATGCAGGTCTACTGAACTATCAGAAGTATTACGGTATGCGCTTGACGGACGAAGGCGAACGCGTGGCGCTCGCCGTGATCCGCCGGCACCGTCTCATCGAGCTGTATCTCGTGCGCGAGCTTGGCTACGACCTGCACGAGGTCCACGACGAAGCGGAACGCCTTGAACACGCTGTGTCCGATCGGTTCGTCGAAGCAATCGACCGAAAGCTCGGTACGCCGGACATCGACCCGCATGGTGATCCGATCCCGACTGCAGAAGGAGTCGTCACGCCGGTGTCGGCGCTGCAGCTTACCCAACTGACGCCCGGCTCGGCTGGCATTGTCGCCCGGCTTGACGGCGGTAGCGCGGAGATCCTACAGCATCTCGCTGCGCGCGAGATCCGACTCGGAGATGAGATCCTGCTGGTGTCGTGTAATGAGGACTTCGACTCGCTGGACGTCGAAATAAACGGTCGAAGTGAGACGATCGCCCGCGCCATCGCTGGCTCGATCTACGTGAACTCGGAAGAGTCTTAGCCGAGGTCGATGCGCGAGATTTGGTCGACTTTGAGCTCGTTGAGCCGGCCGAGGATCGTCGTCATCACGAGCTGCGCAAAGCGAAAAAACGCCTGCATTTCGGTAATGCGATCGATATACAGGTCGGCGGTGTGCTGATCTGCCGCGTTCATCGAGCCACGCGCGTGCTCGAGTGTCTTGATATTGTCCTGAAGGACGTTAAGCGCGCGATCCACCTCGCGCAGTTCGCGCCCCTTTAGAATGTTCGTGAGGATCTGAAGCAGGTCGGTTTCCGCCTCGTAGTACTTGCGACGATCGCCTCGCCCTCGCAGCCACACCTGCCGTACCATTCCCAACTGCTCGAGGGTGCGCATGTTCATGCTAACGCTGGCCTTCGAGATATCGAGCCGGTCCATCAGGTCATCCAGCGACATCGGCTCCCCGTTGAGCAGCAGCACGCCGTAGAGCTGGCCCATAACCTTGCTGAAACCGAAGTAGTCGGCAAGCTGGCTGAGGCCATCGAGCATACTGTCCTGAACATCAAGCAGATGAGGGTTGACCTCACGGTCGGGATGTTGTTCCGATGTCATGCACCCAACTTCCGGGAGTCGCGCAGTGCTGCCAGGCACGTAGATCGAGAGCATTGTATCACCAAATCGCGCAGTCACCTAAGCGAGCCCCGGGTGGTAGCACAATCAGGGAAACAATGATATGATGTTGCGCATGATACACTTTTCACAAACGAGCCCCGGTTTAGGTGTAAATGGCCTCAAACAACGGCAGCGGTAATATCCCTGATATTGTCATTGGTCGTCTACCGATCTATCTCAGGGCGCTCAACCGCCTTGCGGCAGAAGGGCAAGAGATCACGTCGTCGCATGAGCTGGGCCAGAGGCTTGGCATCAGCTCGGCGCAGATTCGCAAGGATCTGTCGCACTTTGGCGGCTTCGGCAAACAGGGTACTGGCTATCAGATCGGTTTCCTGCAGGATCGCCTGCGCAAGGTGCTTCACGTCGACCGCGAGTGGGAAGTCGCTCTGGTCGGCGTCGGCGACCTCGGTAAGGCCATTGCGCGCTATCGCGGGTTTGGCGACCGCGGATTCCACATTAGCTGCCTGTTCGACAGCGCGCCAGAGAAAGTCGGCCAGCGGGTGGAGAGCCTTGTCGTTCAGCCCCTCACCGAACTTCAGTCCACAATCGAGACGCGCGGCATTAGGCTGGCAATGATCGCCGTGCCCGCTGAGTATGCTCAAGATGTCGCCGATCATCTCGTGGCGGCAGGCGTGCGCGGAATTCTGAACTACGCGCCGATCAACCTGAGCGTGCCAGCCAACGTACAAGTACAGTACATCGACCCGGTTGTCGGGCTGCAACGTATGACGTATTACGTTGAGGGTGAACTGATCTAGGCGGAAACGCTAACTCTGCGCGATTCTACGCTGGAGCGCCGGGTCCTCTAGAGCGCGCCCTGCTCCGGAAGCCACGGCAATCATCGGGTTCTCTGAACGATAGACGGGTACGCTTGCCTGGGTCGTCAGGTACTGGTCAATTCCACGCAGCAGCGCACCACCCCCGGTAAGGATAACTCCCCGGTCAATGATGTCCGACGCCAGTTCCGGCGGTGTTGCGGCAAGAACGTTCTTCACAACGGTGGCGATCTGACCCAACGGCTCTTGCAGCGCCTCGACGACTTCGCCGGTCGTGATTCGTTCGGACCGCGGCAGCCCGGTGCGGCTGTCACGTCCTTGAATGTCCATCGCCAGCGGTGTCGGCAGGGGTACTGCCGCCCCGACCTGGATTTTGACCGCCTCCGCCGTTGGCTGTCCAATGTTAAGCTGGAACTTGCGCCGGACGTACTGGATGATCGCGTCGTCCATGCGCAACCCGCCGACGCGTCCGCTTTCAGCGCGCACGATCGCGTTCATCGATAGCACGGCGGCCTCGGTGATACCGCCGCCGATATTGACGACCATATCGCCCGCCGGCGTCGCGATGGGCAACCCTGCCCCGATCGCAGCTGCCAGCGGTTCCGGGATCGTGAAGACCTCCCGCGCGCCTGCGGCCAGTGCCGCCTCGTAGACCGCGCGTCGCTCCACACTGGTAACGCCATACGGAACGGACATCATTACGGTCGGCTTGAACAGCCTTACACGTCCGGTCACTTTGCCGAAGTAATAGCTCAACATCGCCTCAGTGACTTCGTAATCGGCGATCACGCCGTTCTGCAGCGGGCGCACGATCTGGATGTCTTCGCTGTCGACCTTGCCGAGCATCTCACGCACGGGCTGACCGATCTCGATGACCGGAATACGACGCAAATCCTCTTCCGCCGCGAGCGCGACGAGTGACGGTTCCTGCAGCACGATCTGGCCCGCTTCCCAGATCAGCGTGTTGATCGTCCCGAGGTCGACACCAAGCTTCTTACCGAGCATTGTGCGGCTTTCTTGAGCGAGTGGTGATGGCGGTAATGTACATGGCGGACACGAAAAAACAACGCCCGGGACGACGCACTGCACCCCGGGCGCTGATGTGTTTTCTCTTGAGCGCTTCGATCGCCGCTACTCTTGCTCGACGATGCGAATGCCGGGGCGGCTCTGCGCCCGCGATGCGATCTTGTGCGCTAACTCGGCGCGCCGCATCGCCATGTTGATCTGCTGGCGTGCCGCTTCCGACAGCCCAGCCTGCCCTTCAGCCATCATGCGCGCCGCTTCCTCGCGGGCACGGTCGATAGCCTCGATGTCAAGCTCGAATGACGACTCAGCGAGTTCGGCCAAGATGGTCACCTTGGTGGGCCGCACGTCGACGACGCCGCCATAGATCGCAAAACGCTCTTCGGCCGGGCCCTTACGCACGATCAACTCACCGTAACCCAATGTGGTGAGCACCGGCGCATGGTGCGGGAGGACACCCATGATGCCCTCGGAGGCCGGAACGACGACCATGTCGGCTTCGAGTTCTTCGAACACCTTGCGCTCTTTGCTAACGATTTCAACCGCAATTGGCATAACGGCCTCCGTTAGTTGTTGAGCTCGGACTGTTCGTAGCGTTCGATCACCTCGTCAATCGTACCTGCCATATAGAACATCTGCTCAGGAATGTGATCGACCTCGCCATCGAGGATCATGCGGAAGCCGCGCACGGTATCCTTGACCTTCACATAGCGGCCCGGACGCCCGGTGAACTGTTCCGCCACAACCATCGGCTGGGTAAGGAACTGCTCGATCTTGCGTGCGCGGGCGACCAGCAGCTTGTCATCGTCGGACAGCTCGTCGATACCGAGAATGTTGATGATGTCCTGCAGGTCCTTGTACTTCTGCAAGTAGCTTTGAACCTCGCGTGCCGTGCGGTAGTGCTCCTCGCCGATAACCAGCGGGTCGAGGATCTTCGAGGTCGAACCAAGGGGATCGACGGCCGGGAACAGACCGCGTGCGGCGATCGAACGTTCCAGCGCGATCGTGCCGTCGAGGTGCGTAAACACGGCCACCGGTGCAGGATCGGAGTAGTCGTCGGCGGGCACGTACACGGCTTGCATTGACGTGATAGCGCCTGCGCGGGTCGAGGTAATGCGCTCCTGCAACTGCCCCATCTCGTCGGCGAGCGTTGGCTGGTACCCTACTGCCGACGGCATACGGCCAAGAAGCGCGGACACCTCGGCGCCAGCCAGCGAATAGCGGAAGATGTTGTCGATGAAGAGCAGCACGTCCTTGCCTTCGTCACGGAAGTGCTCGGCCATCGCAAGGCCGCTGAGCGCAACGCGCAGACGCACGCCGGGCGGCTCGTTCATCTGACCGAACACCATCGCGAGCTTCGGAAGCACGCCGGCCTCTTCCATTTCGTGATACAGCGCCGTACCTTCGCGGGTACGCTCGCCGACGCCGGCGAACACCGAAAGCCCCTCGTGCTGAGTGGCGATCGAGTTGATCAGTTCTTGAATGGTCACAGTCTTGCCGACGCCTGCGCCGCCAAAGATGCCGACCTTGCCACCGCGCGTCATCGGCGCGACGAGGTCGATCACCTTCATACCGGTCTCGAACACTTCGATCGTGGTCGACTGATCTTCGAAGTCCGGCGCTGTCGTATGGATGCGCCGACGCGGCTCGTCATCGGATACGACCTCGCCACCGTCGATCGGGCGACCCAGCACATTGAACACGCGACCGAGCACAGCCTCACCGACTGGAACGAGAATCGGGGCGCCGGTTGCAAACGCCTTTGTGCCGCGAGCCAAGCCGTCGGTGGTATCCATACCGACACAGCGCACCGTGTTGTTGCCGATGTGCAGCTCGACCTCGAGAATCAGGTCTTCCTGCCCCTCGCGCGGCACGCGGATAGCATCGTAAAGATCGGGGAGTTGACTGCTTGGGAACTCGACGTCGACCACCGCGCCGAGCACTTGGGTAATGCGTCCTTCTACTTCAGCCATTGAGTAGATTCTCCTTGAGAAGTTGCGGGTGATCGCTACTACACGACATGCGCGACAAGATCGGGCATGATCGCGCCTTCGATGGTGTCAATTGTGGCTTGGAGCGCTTCGGCGCCGCCGACGATGTCGAGGATTTCACTCGTAATCGCCGCTTGGCGGGCCTTGTTGTAGACCAAGGTCAGGTCCTGAACGAGCTGATCGGCGTTTCCGCTGGCGTTTTGCATGGCAACCATGCGTGCGCTGTGTTCGCTGGCCTGACTTTCAAGTACGGCCTGATACAGCTGTAGTTCGGTGAAGCGCGGCACGATCTCCTCGAGAATGGCCTGCGGACTTGGCTCGAACTCGTAGTCCAGCTTATTCGTGGTCACGCCTGGCACATGCTTAATGTACTCGGCCGCAACCTTGTCGTCCATCTCGTGCGGGATAAGCGGAAGCCACCCCAACACGGCGGGCCGCTGCGTCAGCGTGTTGATGAAGTCGGTGTAGGCGATGAACACGTCATCGACCGTACCGCTCAGGAATTCGTCGATGGCGAGGCGTGCGACCGGCGTCATCTCGCTGGCGCGCGGTTCGGCGGAAAGGGAAAACTGCGCGACGATGTTCTGGTTGGCGCGAATAAGCGCATCGCGCCCCTTGCGCCCAACCGACACCCACCGCACCGGCTTACCCAATCGCTTAGCGAAGCGCGTAGCAACACGAATGATGTTGCTGTTGAATGCCCCGGCAAGGCCACGGTCCGACGTGACAAGCACGATCATGATCGACTTGATGTCGTCCCGTTTCGTCAGCAGTGGGTGCATCGCCCCTCCGCCCTGGCTTGCGGCCTGTACGTTCAGGAGGATTTCCCAGGCCTTCTCCGCGTACGCACGACTAGCCAACACGCGAGCCTGCGCCTTACGCACGCGCGACGCTGAAACCGCCTCGAGCGCTCGGGTGATCTGCCCGATGTTTTTTACGCTTCGGATGCGCTTTCTAATTTCGCGGGTGGAAGCCATCGGTTAGCTCCAAGTATCCATGAACGCGGCGATCGCGCCGTCGATACCTGCCTTCACCTCGTCGTTCCACTTCGCTTCAGTGTCGATGCGGCTAGCCACCTCGGAGTACTGAGTGTTAAAGAACTTCAGGAAGCGCTCCTTCCATTCCAGAATCCGGTCAACCGGAATCTTCTGGAGCTGCCCGCTGTTGCCTGCATGGATCAGCGCCACTTGGTCGGACAGTTTGAGGGGCTGATACTGCGGCTGCTTTAGCAGTTCAGTCAAACGCATACCCTGGAAGAGCTGGCGCTGGGTGGCGGCATCGAGGTCGCTTGCGAACTGCGCAAACGCGGCCAGCGAGCGGAATTGCGCAAGGTCGAGGCGCATACCACCGGCGACACGCTTCATGGCGTTGGTCTGGGCGTCACCGCCCACGCGGCTCACGCTGATACCGACGTTCAACGCCGGACGCTGACCCGCGTAGAAGAGCTCGCTCTCGAGGTAGATCTGGCCGTCAGTAATCGAGATCACGTTGGTCGGCACGTAGGCCGATACGTCGGCCAGCAGCGTCTCGATGATCGGCAGCGCGGTCAGCGACCCGTTACCACGGGCTTCGGAAAGCTGAGCGGCGCGCTCAAGAAGGCGGCTGTGCAGATAGAAAACGTCGCCCGGGTAGGCTTCACGACCCGGCGGACGGCGCATCAGCAGCGACACCTGACGGTACGCCCACGCGTGTTTGCTGAGATCGTCGTATACGACCAGCGCGTCCATGCCATTTTCCATGAACCACTCGCCGATCGCGCAGCCTGAGTACGGTGCAATGTACTGCATAGCGGCCGAGTCCGAAGCGGACGCCACGACCACCGTCGTATACTCCATGGCGCCGGCCTGTTCGAGCGTCGACACAAGGCGCGCCACTTCGCCACGGCGCTTGCCGATGGCGACGTAAATGCAGTACATCGACTGACCCTTTTGATTCAGAATCGTGTCGAGGGCCAGAGCGGTCTTTCCAACCTGACGATCGCCGATGACCAACTGGCGCTGGCCGCGACCGATGGGAATCATGGCGTCGATAGCGAGGATGCCGGTTTGTACCGGCCGATACACATTGCGGCGGTCAATCACGCCCGGCGCGATGCGCTCGATGTTGTAGAATCCGTCTGACTGGATCGGCCCCTTGCCGTCGATCGGTTGACCGAGCGCGTCCACGACGCGGCCCACCAAGCCCTTGCCGACCGGCACGGACGCGATACGACCAAGCGGCCGAACCTCGTCGCCTTCCTGAATCTCATCATAGTCGCCCATGATGATGACACCGACGATATTGCGCTCAAGGTTGAACGCGATCCCCGGCGTGCCGTTCTCAAAGCGTACCAGTTCGCTCAGTCGCACGGTGTCCAAACCGGACACACGTGCGATACCGTCGCCGATTTCCAGGACGTAACCGACGTCTGTGGACTCGACAGACGGCGCAAATCCCTCGATCTGCTTGAGAATTGCATCGTACAAGTTGGAGCCTTCAGCCATGCCTCGCACCCTTTCGCTGCCAACGACCTATATGATTTTCGTTATGGACAAAAGTCGGTTGATTGTAATTGACGCTCAACTTTTTGTCCACTTTTTCACAAACTCCACATCCCGGACGTCACGGCTTGGCAGACGACTCGCCAAGTTCGCGCGAACGCCGGTATGCTGCCCAAACACCATCCGCGATGACGGTCCGCAGACCGCCCTTCTCGAGATGATAGATTGCCTCGGCCGACGTGCCGCCGGGGCTGGTGACCTGATTGCGAAGCTCTGCCGGATGCTGGTCTGACTGCATCGCGAACTCGACCGAACCACGCATGGTGTGCAGCACTAGCCGTTCGGCATCGCGCCGTGACAAGCCCATATGCACGCCAACGTCGATCAACGCTTCCATGAACATGAACACATACGCCGGGCCGGTGCCGTTGAGGGCCGTCGCCATGTCGAGGAAACGCTCGTCTTCCACGTACATGTCCTCGCCCAACGCGCCGAGCAGTTCCTTCGCCTGCTGGCGCTGGTTGCCGGACACGTCGCGCATCGCCGTCCACACCGTGATGCCCTCGCCAATCTGCCCCGGCGTATTGGGCATCGCGCGGATGACGTGCTGGTTCGACAAGCCCTGGCTCAGCGCATGAAGAGGGACACCGGCAGCAATGCTGATCACGAGGGCATCGGGCTTGAGCTGGCCCCCAAGCTCAGGCAGGACAATCGACATGGCTTGCGGCTTCACTGAAAGGATGACGATATCGGCCGTGCGCGCGGCGTCGCGATTGCTGTGAGTGACCTCGACGCCGAACTTGTCGTGCAGATAGGTGATCCGCTCGGCATGCGGGTCCGCCGCCACGATGTGCGTACGCGGCACCAACTCGCGATGCAAGACGCCGCGAATCATGGCTTCACCCATGACCCCGGAACCGATAAACGCCAAAGTCGCGTGGTTTAACGACATTACTGTGTCTCGTGTGCAGAACGGGTTGTGTATCGAAGCGGAACGTGCCAGGATTATAGTCGAGACGATCGGAGAATACGACCCGAGGTTGAAGGCGACCAGATGCGACGATTTGTCGGCATGGTGCTGCTCTTATCGATCCTGTTCGGCTCTGTGGGCGCACAGGAGCGCGACCGGCTGACGACGACGGATGCCACTCAATCGGCAATCCTGATACTTGACCCGGATCAGGGAATGGTTGACACGCGAACGATCGGGAGCGGCATTCACACCGCTTGGGGATTCGCGCCCGACGGGTGTTCGGTCTTGGCAACCCTGACACAGGCCGATGGATTACCTAAGGCCTATGTCGTGCCAATCGATGCGAGGCGCCTACCAATCGAGCTGGTGAGTTACGATGAGCTGCCTCCATCACAGTGGGGCGTGTGGGAGCCGACGTGGTCGCCCGACGGGACGCGCATCGCGTTCACGCTCATCCGCGATGGCCTCGACGGAGAACCTGAGCGCGCGTTTCACGTGGCATGGGTGCCGGCCTCAGGCGGGGCACCGGAGACGTACAGCGTTACCGGACGCGAACATACGCCGCAGTGGTCGCCGGACGGCGCATGGCTTGCGTACGTCAGCTACGATCCTCGCGACCCATACGAGGGAACACCGGAGCCTGAGCGCACACCCGTCCCTGACGACGCCGATCTAGTCATGGAGGCAGACTTGTGGGTCGTTGCCGCAGATGCTTCCGCCAAGTACCGGCTGACTGCATTCCCTGACGGCAGCGTCCGTGCGCCGCGCTGGTCGCCGGATGGAGCGACGATCGCGTTCACCTACTCGCCTAGCCCAAGCAACGATACGTATTGGGCCGTGTCAAACACGCCGCAAGCCCGACCGTACCAGATCACCTTCGCCTACAGTCTGTCGCTCGATCAGACATGGACACCCTCCGGTGACCTGCTCGTCAGCGCGCGCAGTATTGGCGGGGAGACGTCGCATCGGTTGTGGACGGTTCCCGCCACGGTAAGTGGCGAGACCTCGATCACTGCCTTTGAGCCTGCACGCGATGTCCCGTATCCGGACTATCCGGCATTCGACGCGACCGGTACTCGGCTTGCCTTGCGATCCGGATACCGTGCAACGATCGTCGACCTTGAATCGGGCCGCACTACGACAATCGCGGGCGCGGACGGCAACATGCCAATCTACTGGTCGCCGACCGGCGCCGTGCCGCCCGAAACCTGCCCGTAGCCTGCCGGCATGCGAGTGAATGGGTTTCGGTGTACACTCTCTGCGCATCCTGTGCATCGCTGCGCCGCTGAGATTAGGGTCTAGTTGTGGTTGATACCGTCTTGCTGAGTGCAGGCCAAAACAACCTCGATGCTGTCTGTCAGCTGGCCGACGAGTTTCAGGTTGGAATCGAACTCATGCACTTCGCGTTCCCTGAAGTGCTCGATGCCCCAACTTCAGACACGATCGCACGCGTGAAACGAGCACTTGCCGGGCGAGACGTTCCGCTGTCTATCCACGGTCCGTTCTATGACATGGCCACCGGCAGCGTCGACGAGGCGGTTAACGCGTTGTGCCGGCGGCGATTCACCCAAGCGATTGAAGCCGCCGATGCCGTCGGTGCTAGGCGGATGGTGGTACACGCCAACTTCATTGCGACAATTAGGAACGACTATTACCGCGTTGGGTGGCACCAACGGAACGTCGACTTCTGGGGCGATTTCGCCTCAACCGCCGACCGTCTCGGCGTGAGCGTGCTCATCGAGAATATGTGGGAATACGAGCCGCAGATCATCGCCAAGCTGCTCAAGGACATTGATCATCCGCTGCTCGGCGCGTGTCTGGATGTCGGGCACGCGGCGATATTCAGCGACCCCGGCATCACCATCCAGCACTGGCTGGACTCGATGAGTCCGTGGCTCACCCACTTCCACCTGAACGACAACAACGGCAAGATCGACGAGCATCACGGGTTCGACTATGTCGATGGTGTGCTGGACTATCACGAGATCTTGCCGAAGCTTAGGCAGGTCACCCATCCGACGTGGATGGTGCTTGAAATGGACAGCGTAGACGACATGCGCGCCAGTCTGCCCTACTTCGCGTTGTAGCTACTCGTTCGAGCCGGCGAGTGCGAAGCCGCTCAGCCGCTTGTATGTGGCTTGAAACACAAGCGCGTCTGCGACGTGGAACGGATCGGGGGCTTCGACGCCTGCCGTACCGCTGACTCCGAAATCCACGAACGCTTGCAGCAGTTCACGGTAGCGCAGGTCCGCCTCATTAAGCGGAAGGTGCATCTTCTCGCCTTTGTCGGTGTACTCGATGCCGCTGAGGTGGAAGTGCACCGATTGCAGTGCGTCCTCACCCAGTTGATCGCGCACGTAGGTCAATGCGGCCGCAAACTCCTCGTAGCTGTTGAACGACCCGTCCGTCCGACGCGCATGCAGGTGCGCCCAGTCGATACACGGCTTTACGCCCTCGACATCTCTAGCAAGCTGTACGCACTCCTCAAGCGAACCGAAAAGCGCGACACGTCCCATCGTCTCGGGCCGCAGTGTGACCGCCACGCCTTCCTTCTTCAGCTTGGCTGCCAACATCGCCAGTTGGTCGCGCACAATCGGGTACACGTCCTCGGGAGGCTTGCCGTGATAGCTCGCCGCGTGAAATACGATGTCCTTCGCGCCTGCAAGGAACCCCTTCTCGGCCGCCTTGAGCAAGCGCGCGTCGCTGTTGGCCATCTTCTCCGGGGTTTGGCTGTTCAGATTGATGAAGTACGGCGCATGGATACTCAACGATATGCCGTTGTCCTCAGCCGCCGCCTTGATCTCCGCGCAGGTCTTGTCCGTCACGCTGACGCTCTGCACCCACGCGATTTCAAGGTGCTCTAGCCCAAGCGCCTTGGTGTGCTGGATGGCCGCGACCGTGCCTGACGCGGGAGTTGAAGACGGGGCGCCGACCGTTCCGAAACGTATTGAGCCGCTCACACGTATCCCCTATTGAACACGGATAGGTCATAATAGTATCAGACCTGTGAGGTTGGCGGGACATCTATGTCACTCGACGTGCAGTTTCGTCGCCGGGCGCTTTGGCTGGCGGCGGTAGCCCTTGTCATCATTATCGTTGCGTGGAACACGCCGGCACTCGACCCGGCGATGTACCCCGTGCGCCTGTTCGTGACCTACGTGCATGAAGCCGGCCACGGGATCGCGGCAGAAGTCACCGGCGGCGATGTGCTGGGGTTCGTCGTGTATCCATCCGGCGCGGGAGTGGCCACAACTCGCGGCGGCGCGCGCGCGCTGATCCTGCCTGCCGGCTACGTAGGCGCGGCACTCTTTGGCGCGGCCCTGTTCTACCTGACGAACACGTGGCGCCGTACGCGGATGATCTCGGCGGTACTCGGAGTTGGCCTGATCGCGTTCAGCATCCTGTATGCCCGTCCTGACGAGCAAGGACGTATCACCGCGCTGCTCGTCGGAGTAGGCTTCGGATTCGCACTGCTCGGTCTGGCGTGGAAGCTCTCACTGATCGTGAATGTGCTGGTTTTGAACGTGCTCGCGATGCTGACCGGCCTTAACGCACTGCTTGACGTGCGCTCGCTGGTCGACAACAGCGGTGCGACCTTGGGGCAAGTGCGCAACGATGCGGCTGCCTTTTCGGCCGAAGTATTTCCACTACCGGCGGCCGTTTGGGCGCTGCTGTGGCTCGCGTTGTCGGCGGTGGTGCTGGGCTTCGCCGTCTACGCCTCGGTCATCCGCCCGCTGCGCCGGCCTCGAACACCCGAGCCTTCGGCGCCGAACACGAAAGACGAGACAATTCTCGACGTTCCTAAAGCGCCGACAATAACCAGTCTCGAAGGATTTCTGACGCTTGCTCGGGAGCCGTCTGCGGGAAGAGGTGCCCCTCGCCGACGACCTCGACATGCGTGGCTTCCGGCCACAGCCGCGCGACCTCGGCCGCTGACTGTGCCACATACGTGTCGCTCGTCTCGCCGCGAACAATCAACGTAGGAACTATGCCGTTGAGCGCCGGTATTTCGTCCCAGAACTTCAAGTACATTGTGCGGAAGTAGTATGCTTCCCATTCCTTCGGCCAAGCCAGCACGAAGCCAGTATCTGTTTGAAGAAGCCCCGAGTCGACATATTGCGACAGCGCGGCATGGTTCCAGTCCTTGAAGACGCCGCGGCTGCGGAAATAGTCGAACGCTTCGCTGCGGTGCGTAAACACGTCCTGCCGCCGCAACGCGCGAGATGCCAGCGGATATGCATCGGCCGGAGCGTTTGACGCGCGAAGCTGTGCGAGGTCCGCGATCAGCGCCGGCTCAAGAATGGTGGGATCAAGCAGAATCAGCGCGCGAAAGGCGTGTGGGCGCTCCTTAACTGCAAGCGCGGACGCAATCCCGCCGAACGAGTGTCCCATCGCGATCACATTGAGTAGACTGTGATGCTCGATTCCCGCCAGCAGATCCGTGGTAACATCCGTTTTCCAGTCGCCGAGAACAGCCGGTGGTGTTTGCCCGGGCCACATCGCCCGCGGCAGCAGACAGACGACCCGAAACGACTCCATCAACGGGCGAAGCATCGGCAGATACGTTTCAGGCGGGAAGCCGTTCGCCAACGCGATGTTGATGACCGGCCCGCTTCCGCCCAATTCCACGAGAGGATACATCTCAGACATCCGCACACCGGCTTCCTGTTATGCCGCTGAAAAGCTGTCAGGTCACGGCAAGACATAGTGTTTTGCCGTGACGTGACGGTACACTACATTCGGACAGTATACCTTGCCCGCTTGACTATGCGCCTGATCCGTCCCATTCACTTGAACGTCGCTATCCCTGCGGAATCCGTGGCACGGACGCTGGACGCTGCCGCTACGCCGAGTACCCAACGCCTGCACATGCGCGATGCCTTTGCCGAGGGACGCCGATACTACATCGACCCGGTTGATGGCGGCTTCCGCATGGCCACGACCAGCAAGTCGTTGTTCGCACGCGGCAGGCGAACGTCCGCGCTGTGCCTGCTCAGCGCTACGGTCGAGCCGATCACGGATTCGGAGGCCCGCATTCGGCTTGAACCACGCCTGCGGGGGCTTGCGTTTGCCGGCGCGTTAGTTGTCCCGACGCTGCTGTCTCTGCTTCTTATTCCAGTGCCGTGGCCGCCTGCGCTCCTTGTTTTGACCTGCCTAATCGCGTATGCTGCATCACTAGTCGGTCTGCTCGCCGGGGCACGGCTCGAAGCCTATGAGATGCTGTATTTCGTCGAGAAGGCGTTCGAAGACTTCCGCAAGTTCTCGCTTGCACAGCTTGCGCCGGTCAGCCAAGATATCATCGGCGCGCAGGACTTTCGCGAACTCTGGTCGGAGCATGTCCGCACGCAGATCGAAGATTCGTAAGGCAGGCGTTCGAACGACACGTCTGTTACCGTAGCAACCGTTGGATAATCATCACGAGTACGCTCAATATGACTGAAGCCGCAGAGCTTAATGTGGAATCCCTCACCGACGCCACTGGCACATTGACGGCAACGCTCGACCTGCCGATCACAGGGATGACGTGTGCCGCGTGTGTTCGTACCGTCGAACGGACGCTCAAGAAGGTGCCCGGTGTCGTCGACGCCAATGTAAACCTCGCCACAGAACATGCGACTGTGTCGCTCAAGGCCGGCACCGCGCGCCGCGGCGATTTGATCGCAGCCGTTGAACGCGCAGGGTATGGTGTTCTGGAACTCGAAGACGACGCTGACGCCGATGCCGAGCGCAAGGCGCGCGACGAGGAGATCGAGCAGCAGCGCCGCCTGCTGATTTTCGGGCTTGTGCTCACCGTGCCGCTGGTTGTCGTGAGCATGGCCCGACACCTCATGCACGCCGTGCCAGCGCTGATGGATGCCTTCCCGTGGCTGATGTGGTCGGGCTGGCCCTTCGTATTCGCCGCCATCACAACGCCGGTGGTCGTGGCGCTCGGCCGGCAGTATCTCGACGGGGCGTGGAAGGCAGCACGTAACGGGGCTGCCAATATGGACACGCTGGTGGCCATGGGCACCGGCATCGCGTACATCTGGAGCATGATCGTCGTCCTCGGGCAGGTATTCGGCTACAGCGACGTCGTAGGAACAGACGAATACTTCGAGACAGCGGCGGCGATCCTCACCCTCATCACGCTTGGCAAGTACCTCGAGGCGCGCGCGAAAGGCCGCACGGGGGATGCAATCCGCAAGCTGCTCAATCTGACTCCGCAGACCGCTACCGTGCTCATTGACGGAACTGAGCGCACAGTCCCCGTCAAGGAACTGCTGCGCGGCGACACGGTGGTCGTCCGCCCCGGCGAGCGGATTCCGGCGGATGGCGTAGTCGTAAGCGGCGTGTCAAACGTCGACGAGTCGATGCTCACCGGCGAGCCGCTGCCCGTGCGCCGTGCAGGTGATAGCGAAGTCGTCGGGGGAACAATCAGCCTCGACGGTCAGTTGTTCGTTCAACTCACGCGAGTTGGCCCGGAAACGGTGCTATCGCAGATCGTCCGCCTCGTGCAGCAGGCGCAGGGTTCCAAGGCGCCAATTCAACGCGTGGCCGATCAGGTCAGCGGCGTGTTCGTCCCGATTGTGCTGGTGCTGGCAGCACTCACGTTTGTGGGATGGCTCGTTATCGGTCAGGCGACGTTCGTGCAAGCGATGATGAACGCGGTCGCGGTGCTGGTGATCGCCTGCCCGTGTGCGCTTGGACTGGCGACGCCGACCGCGATTATGGTGGGCACCGGCAAGGCGGCTGAACAAGGTGTATTGTTCCGCAGCAGCGAAGCCCTTGAGCGTGCGCGCGCGCTCACAACGATCGCATTTGACAAGACCGGCACGTTGACCGAAGGCAAGCCCGTGGTCGCCGACGTTCATGCCGAGAACGGATTCGACGCATCGGACGTGCTGCGCTTTGCCGCAATTGCCGAGCGGGGCAGCGAACACCCGATTGCGACCGCGATCGTGAAGTGCGCCGAAGAGAACCGCTTGGCGCTGGGCCAACCCGCCGACTTCGAGTCCCGCGCGGGCCGCGGCGTGGTCGCGACCACAGAAGGACGGCGCGTTCTGGTCGGAAGCATGCGACTCATGTCCGACGAAGATGTCAGTGGACTGGAACGCGCGATGCCGATACTGGACGCGGCGGCGCAGAAGGCGCAAACCGTCGTCGCGGTCGCCATCGACGGCGTGTTTGCCGGCGTGATTACCGTCGAAGATAGTCTGAAGCCGGAGGCAGCAGAAGCGATTGCGGCAGTGATTCGGCGTGGGCTCAAGCCGGTAATGATCACCGGAGACAATGCTGCGGCAGCGCGCGTCATCGCCGGCAAGTTGGGGATTGCGGAAGTCATCGCTGACGTCCTGCCGTCCGACAAGGCCGACACCGTGAAGCAGTTGCAAGGCCCGCGCGAGGTCGTCGGAATGGTCGGCGATGGAATCAACGACGCGCCCGCCTTGGCCAGCGCCGACCTCGGCCTCGCCATCGGCACCGGGACCGACATCGCCATCGAAGCGTCAGACGTCACGCTGATGCGCGGCGATCTAGGTGGCGTCCTGCGCGCGCTGGACATCAGCCGCATGACGATGCGAACGATCTACCAGAATCTGTTCTGGGCGTTCTTCTACAACATCATCCTGATTCCCGTGGCGATGCTGGGCCTGCTGGTGCCAATGCTCGCCGCCGGCGCGATGGCGTTTTCGTCGGTATTCGTGGTCACGAATTCGCTTCGACTCAAGGGCGTGATGCCTCAGGCAAGAGCGATGCGGTCAAATCCGTGAATTGTTGCAAGGGTTCGGGCAGCATGACAATCGATTTGCGTAGTGCTGCCCGTCCTCGCATCGATCAACTAAGCATGGATTAGGTCCCACACAGCCACTATAATTTCAGGGTCGAGACTGCGCCATCCGTATCGCAATCGACCCTACTGTGGGACGACCCACTGTATGCCGTGTTTTCCTGGGGACGACCCCAACGTTCGCAGCAGGAGAGTACGACATGGCTTGGGTCATCCTATTCGTCGCGGGACTCCTCGAAACAGTGTGGGCGGTGACGTTGAAGCAGTCGGAAGGCTTCACAAAACCCGTTCCAACCGTCATCTTCTTCATCTCCCTCGTGCTCAGCATGGTACTGCTCTCACAAGCCCTGAAGTCTCTGCCGGTCGGAACTGCCTATGCAATCTGGACGGGCATTGGCGCCGCCGGAACTGCGGTGCTTGGGATGCTCTTCTTCGGGGAGTCACGAGAGGTTCTGAAGCTGCTGTCGCTGCTGATGCTTGTCGGGGGCATCGTTGGATTGCGCTTGACCAGCACCCAATAACGGCAGTCGTCCCCATGCGAGATCGCTGCATGTCGCGTAGACTTGTCGCACAACTACAGGCGGAACTGGGCGCAACGCTAAAGGGTAAAGACTCGGTCGATGAACACGCAACCCGAACACAATTGGTCAGGCAATTACAGCTATCGCGCGGAACGCGTGGTCTATCCGCGTACCATTGCAGATTTACAGGGCATCCTCGCCACAAACGCGCGAGTCGGCGTTGTGAGTACGCGTCACACGTTCAACGCCATCGCCGACACCGAGGGCACGCTGGTCTCTCTCAGGGACTTCGAGACCGACATCCAACTCGATTCACAGGCGGGCCGGGTCACGGTTACGGGATGCGTTACGTATGGGCAGCTCGCTAGCTATTTGGACGAGCGTGGATATGCGCTGCACAACATGGCGTCGCTCCCGCACATCTCCGTTATCGGCGCGTGTATGACGGCAACGCACGGCTCCGGTCAAGAGCAAGGCAACCTTGCCACGGCTGTGGAGGAAATCGAGTTTGTCGCCGCAGATGGCACGAATCATCGGCGCAACCGCAAGGATCACCCGGATGAGTTCCCCGGCCTTGTCGTTGGGCTTGGCGCCTACGGCATCGTAACGCGCATAACCTTGAAGGTCGTGCAACGATTCGAGATGCGCCAGAACGTCTACCTCGATCTACCGCTTGAGCAGGCGGTTGCGCAGTTCGACGCTATTCAGGCGAGCGCGTACAGTGTGAGCTTCTTCACGGACTGGTCGAGCGACCGGATCAATCAGGTTTGGTTGAAATCGGTTATGCCCGGCGACTCAGACACGGGCGGGCCGCTGCGCGATCTGGGCGCATCACCGGCCGGCAGCAATGTCCACCCCCTGCCGGGTTCAAGTGCCGAGCCGTGCACTGAACAGATGGGAGTTATTGGCGCGTGGCATGAGCGTCTGCCGCACTTTCGCGTTGGATTCACGCCCAGTGCCGGCGAAGAGATCCAGACCGAGTACTTCATCGACCGCGCACAATTCGGGCGGGCTGCCCATCTGCTGCGCGAGCTTGGCCCAACGCTTGCACCTGTGCTGTTTATCTCCGAGATCCGAACTGTTGCCGCCGACGACCTCTGGATGAGCCCGCATTACGAACGAGCAAGCGTTGGCATCCATTTCACGTGGAAGCCCATGCAAGCCGACGTCGAGCGGCTGGCGTCGCTTGTCGAAGAGAAGTTGGCGCCTTTGAACCTTCGCCCACATTGGGGAAAAGTGTATACCCTTGCGCCGAACTACGTACGTGCCCAGTACGATCGGCGCCACGACTTTGAACAACTTGTACGCCGGTACGATCCTAACGGAAAGTTCTCGAATTCGTTCCTGACGCGATACGTCCTTTAGGCCAGTGCGCAGCGCACATGAGTCTTTGCTGCAAGTGCGCCACAACACAGCCGATGCGGTGAAAGCAACAGGGCGGGATCGTACGATCCCGCCCTACAGGCGCCGCGAGGGCGTACGGCGACCCTCACCTCAAGCTCGCGGCGTGCAGGTCGAGTGGACCGTGTCTGTAGATACGAACCGTCACATCGATTCATTGACAAACGAGAACAAAAGTTCTATTCTGAATTGACCAACTAAGGCATTCCGGGGGTAAAGACGTATGAGCAGCGTTCGTGTATTGGTGGGCACGCGCAAAGGCGCATTCATTCTGCGCTCGGACGAACGGCGCAAGGATTGGACGGTCGACGGACCGCACTTTCCGGGATGGGAGGTATTTCACGTCACAGGGACGCCATCGGACCCGAACCGGCTTTATGCATCGCAGACCAGCGGGTGGTTCGGGCAGGTTATCCAGCGTTCCGATGACGGCGGCGCGACGTGGGAGGCGATGAACAACGAGTTCGTCTATAAGGGCAACCCCGGCACGCACCAATGGTACGACGGTACGCAGCACCCGTGGGAGTTCAAGCGTGTCTGGCACTTGGAACCCTCCCCCACTGACCCCGACTCGGTGTACGCTGGCGTCGAGGACGCCGCGCTTTTCCACACTTCCGATGGCGGAAAGTCATGGACCGAACTAGCCGGTCTGCGCGACGTCAAAGGCAATCTATGGCAGCCCGGCGCAGGCGGGATGTGTTTGCACACCATCGTGATTAGCCCCAACGATCCCAAGCGGATGTACGTCGCGATTTCGGCGGCAGGAGCCTTCCGCACTCACGATGGCGGCGAGACATGGAGTCCAATCAACCGTGGCTTGCGGTCGGAATTTGAACTTCCCGACGCCGATGCTGAAGTCGGACACTGTGTCCACAGTATCGCGATGCATCCGTCTCGGCCCGAAACGCTGTTCATGCAGAAGCATTGGGATGTTATGCGCACGGACAACGCCGGCGACTTGTGGCACGAAGTGAGTGGAAACCTCCCATCCGACTTCGGTTTTCCGATCGCGGTGCATGCTCACGAACCCGAGACGATCTATGTCGTCCCGATCCTCAGCGACTCCTACCATTACCCGCCCGATGGCAAGCTACGCGTTTACCGCAGCCGTTCGGGTGGTAACGAATGGGAGGCGCTGAGCAATGGCCTGCCGCAGAGCGACTGCTATGTGAATATCCTGCGCAACGCGTTCGCGGTCGACACCCTCGAGTCGTGTGGCGTATATTTCGGGACAACTGGCGGTCAGGTGTACGCGTCCGCCGACTCCGGAGATACGTGGGCGCCGATCGTCCGCGACCTTCCGCCCGTATTGTCGGTCGAGGTTCAAGTCTTGCCATGATTCGCGTCACACTTCCGACCCACCTTCGGACACTCGCGCAGGTCACCGGCGTCGTCGAACTCCAAGTCGAAGCCCCAGTGACGCAGCGTCGCATCATAGACGCTATTGAAGCCACATATCCGATGCTTCGCGGGACCATTCGCGATGTGGCGACGCACGAGCGTCGAGCATTCGTTCGATTCTTTGCGATGGACGAGGACCTGTCGCACGAATCGCCGGACGCTGAAGTCCCACCCGAGGTGGCGAACGGGTCGCAGATCTTTCGAATTATCGGGGCAATGGCCGGGGGTTAGCGCCGCGATCTGAACCGATAACAGCGACGCCGGGAGGACCATCTGCACAGGTCTTTCCCGGCGTCGTTGGTTATGAATGTTCAGGGTCGTATGCGCTTCACTTGCTGCCGGCTGCGGCCCCAGCCTTCTCGGGATGCGCGTCTCGTGATACACTGAGGTTTCACACATTTCCCGAGGTTCAATGCACTTCACAGACTTGAAACTAAGTGACCCGCTGCTCAAGGCAGTTAATGAAAAGGGTTACCGTACACCTACGCCTGTTCAACAACAGGCCATTCCGCCGGTACTTTCCGGCCGCGACCTGATCGGGTGCGCGCAAACTGGAACCGGCAAGACCGCCGCCTTCGCGCTTCCCATCCTCGAACGCATGCTGGCGGCGCGTGCACAGCGCCAATCCGAGAGACGAGCCATCCGCGTGCTGGTGCTTACGCCCACGCGCGAACTTGCTTCCCAGATCGAGGACGAATTCAGGTCTTTTAGCCGCTACACCCCGTTCCGATCTGCCGTCATCTTCGGCGGTGTCGGTCAGAACAATCAGGTCACCACGCTTCGCAACGGCGTTGACATCTTGATCGCCACCCCCGGTCGCCTGCTGGACCTGATGAACCAGGGATACGTCCGTCTTGATCGGCTGGACGTGTTTGTCCTCGACGAGGCCGACCGGATGCTGGACATGGGGTTCATCCACGATGTCCGCAAGGTGATTGCGGCGCTACCGAAACGGCGTCAGACATTGCTATTCTCGGCCACTATGCCGTCCGTCATTCAAGAACTGGCAAACTCGATCTTGATCGATCCGGCCTATGTCGAGGTGACTCCACAGGCGACAACGGTCGAACTCATCGATCAGTCCGTCTTCTTTGTCGGCCGCAAAGACAAGCGCGCTCTGCTTGTGCATTTGCTCAAAGACTCGCAGATTCGGCGCGTTCTGGTGTTTACGCGGACCAAACACGGGGCAAACAAGCTTGTCGAGCAGCTCGACCGTGACTCGATCCGTGCGGATGCCATTCACGGGAATAAGTCGCAATCTGCACGCGAACGCGCGCTGCTGGACTTTAGGCAGGGCCGCACTCGCGTCCTTGTAGCGACGGACATCGCGGCGCGCGGTCTGGACATCGCGGACGTCACGCACGTGATCAACTTCGATCTACCGAACGAGCCTGAGAGCTACGTGCACCGCATCGGCCGTACAGCGCGCGCCGGGGCGTCGGGCGTCGCGTATTCGTTCTGCGACAGCGAAGAACGTGCGTACCTGCGCGACATCGAGAAGTTGATCCGCCTGCGTGTGCCGGTGGTCGCAGACCATCCTTATCATGCGCTGGCCGCGGCCGCGCCCGCCAACGAGGCCCCGGCCCGCAGCACCGGCGCTTCGTCGTCGAACGGCAACAGCGCTCGCCGTTCGCGGCGGCGGCGTCCGTCCCGGCGTCGGGACACGTCGCATTCGGGCTCGTCTGCCCGTCCAAACTAGGCCAAAAGCAACGCGCCGCTGAGATTTCAGCGGCGCGTTTGTTTGAGCTCGTGAAGGACGGCGCTAGACGTCCAAATTGCGTACGCGCTTGGCGTGGGTCTGGATAAAACGGCGGCGAGGCGGGACAGCGCTGCCCATGAGCATGTCGAACACTCGATCGGCCTCCGCGGCATCTTCGATCGTCACCTGCAGCAGCGTCCGGGCTTCGGGGTTCATGGTCGTTTCCCACAACTGGTCGGCATTCATTTCGCCCAGACCCTTATAGCGCTGCACTTGCACCCGCTCGGGGTTCTTGAAGCGCTTGAGCGCCTTGGCGAGCAGTTCCTGTTCGTGCAGACCAGCTTCGTTGTAGATGTACTCGAAATCCTTACCGCTCTTGATCCGGTAGATCGGTGGCTGCGCGATGTATAAATGTCCCGACTCGACTAGTGGGCGCATGTGACGGAAGAAGAACGTCAGCAGGAGCGTACGGATATGGCTCCCGTCCACATCCGCGTCAGTCATGATAATGACACGGCTGTAGCGCAGGCGTTCAAGGGTAAAGTCGTCGCTGATACCCGTCCCAAGCGCAGAAATCAGCGCCTTGATCTCGTTGTTGTCGAGCATTTTGTCGAGGCGTGCACGCTCGGTGTTTAGGATCTTCCCGCGCAGAGGGAGAACCGCTTGGAAATGCCGGTCGCGCCCCTGCTTGGCCGTGCCGCCTGCGCTGTCGCCCTCGACGATGTAGACCTCGGCGCCATCGCCGTGTGCCGAGCAGTCGGCGAGCTTGCCCGGAAGGGTCGAACTCTCCAGTAGGCTGGGCCCGCTGCGCACCAGGTCGCGCGCCTTCTTCGCCGCCTCGCGTGCACGCTTGCTCGTCATGCACTTGTCGACGATCTTGCGTGCTTCACGCGGGTTCAGCTCAAGGAAGTCGGCCAGGGCTTCGCTGACGACCTGAGAGACCGCGCCCTGAACCTCCGGGTTCAACAGCTTCACCTTAGTCTGGCTCTCAAACTGCGGATCGGGATGCTTGATGCTCACGATCGCGGTAAGCCCCTCGAGCGTGTCACTGCCGCTGAAGTTGGCGTCCTTCTCCTTGATGTAGCCGTTCTTGCGCGCGTACCGGTTGATGACGCTGGTAATCGCCGAGCGAAGACCCGTCAGATGTGACCCGCCGTCCGGTGTATTGATGGTATTGGCGAACGCGATCTCGGTTTCCGTCGAAGCGTCTGTGTACTGGAACGCAACTTCGACACCCACGGTATATGTGCCGTGTTCGTTCGTGTAATCCACATCGCGATCCGCATAGACCGGGTCGTGCAGCGCGTCACGGTTGCGATTGAGGTAGCGCACAAACGAAGCGAGGCCGCCTTCGAAGTAGAACGTGATCTCGCGCGCGATCGGCTTCACGCGCTCGTCGCGAAGGGTCATCGTGACCTTGCGAGTCACGAATGCCATTTCGCGGAACCGCGCGGCCAGTGTCGAGAAGCTGTACTCGTTCTGGTCCATCACCGTGTAGTCCGCTTGGAATATCTGAGTGGTACCGGTCGACTCGTCATCGTCTAATGGGCGAATCTTCTCAACCGGCGTGACAGGAATACCCTGCCGGTACTCCTGACGCCACAGAAATCCATCGCGCCGCACTTCCGAAGTCAAGTGCGCGGACAGCGCATTCACCGCCGAGACGCCCACACCGTGTAGACCACCCGAGACCTTATAGGCGCTGCTGTCGAACTTGCCGCCTGCGCCGATACGCGTCATGACGAGTTCCAGCGTCGAGATCTTCTCTTTTTCGTGCAAGCCCACCGGAATACCGACGCCATTGTCGGAGACCGATACATAGTTGTCGTCGTGCAGCGTTACAACAATGGTGTCACACCGACCGGCGAGTGCTTCGTCGATCGCGTTGTCGACGACTTCATACACGAGGTGATGCAGCGCGCGGATGTCCGTCCCGCCCACGTACATGCCGGGGCGCTTGCGCACATGTTCCAACTGGCTAAGTGCCTGAATGTTGGACTCGGTGTACGCGGCGACTTGGGTCCCCGCGGTCTTACGCTCTTTGGTGGCTGTCATGCGTTCCTCGAATCAGGACACCGGCCCGCAGCATGATGCGTCGGGCAGGTGACGAACTGGCCTCGGTTTGGCCCAAGATTGTCTGACATTTGTTCTGTATTTTACCCGAAAATGGCGCGAATCGCAATCTGCGGAATAGCACCTAATTCGACGCCTTGCCGACGTCCGGGAGCCAACGCTGCGCCTCTGCACCAAGCTGGTCAAGCGGTCCTCTGACGACCTGCGCATCGGGCAGTGAATCAAGAAACGCACGGCCGTAACGGGCCGTGAGAATCCGACTGTCCAGAACCGCGACAATCCCGCGGTCCTGCGCCGAGCGGATGAGCCGGCCAAAGCCCTGTCGAAACAGCAGGACCGCCTCAGGCACGGAATAGTCGTTGAACGGGTCGGCGTACTGCTCGGAGCGGGCCGCCACGATCGGCTCGTTCGGGACGGGAAATGGCAGCTTGGCGATCAGAAGCGCGCTCAACTGCTCGCCTGCGATGTCCACGCCCTCCCACAGCGATCGCGTTCCAAGCAGCACCGCCTTGTCCGCGCGCTGGAACTGCTCGATGAGAGTCTGGCGGCTGCCGCCTTCGCTTTGCGAGAACACCTGTATCCCCACCATACCCAGCCGGGCCGAGACGTTCCGAGTTGTCTGCCGAACCTGGGCGTGGCTGGTGAAGAGCGCCATCACGCGCCCGTTGAGCGCCACCGCAAGCTGAATGAGCGCGGTGTCGATGGATCGCTGGTGTCCTTCGCGATTGCTCGGCGGTGGCGCATCTGTCGGGATGTAGACAAGCGCACTCTTGCGGTAGTCAAACGGCGACCCAAGCGCAAGTTCACGCGCAGGGGGAACCTGAAGCCTCGCCTTGACATGGTCGAACGATTCCGAGTCGCGCCCCGTGCGCAGCGTCGCGCTAGTCAGCACAACGCTTCGCCGCCGCCACAACGTCGCTTCAAGGGCTGTGCCAATGTCGATCGGTGCGCGATTGACCGCGATCGGATACTGGCCGTCTCCGCCGCTTAACCAGTACACCCAGTTGTCGTGTGTGTCTGACAGCAGGCCGCCCAGTAGATCCGCGGCTTCGCTCAGCGCGATCCGCTGCGACTGCAGCGAGTTCACGAGGTCGCGGAGCTGCGAGTCATTCGTTTCTTGCGCGATTGAATGGATGCGTCGGTTGAACTTCTCAAGCTCCGGCCCGATCCCATCCGCGAATTCATTTAGATCGCGCCCGGCCGCCAACGCTGTCGCAAACTCCGGCTCGCGCAATACGGCAGGAAGCACACGAACACCAAGAAACTGGTCCTGTCCGGCACGGTCGATCAGGTGTTCCCTGAGTTCGACCAGCCGCTGAAAGACCATTCTGAGCGCTGCTTGAAAGCCAGCCAGCGACCCCGCAACCAGCTCGACGAACCGCTCGACCCGCATCACGGTGTCGTCGTCAATCCCGAGCGCCTTGAGCCGCTGATACACGGCCGCGAGGTCGCCGCGGCGGTAGCTGCCAAGCTGTTTGACCGGCTCGAGGGCCATGTTCTCGTCAAGCCAGCGTGACGCCCCGTTGGTCACCGCACCTTCGAGATTGTGCGCTTCGTCGATGACCACCGTGTCGTAATCGATGTACGAGTCGAGCGCGGAGGTCGCCAGCAGCGCGTGATTGACGATGATGATGTCGGCGACCGTGGCCCGCCGATACGCGCTTGCCAGCGGGCACACGCCAAGCCGCGTGACCGCACACGAGGCGGGATTGCACCCGAATCCGTCGTCCGCACTCAGCCTGCGCCACAATGCGTTGTCTTGCGGGCCGCGCAAGGGCAGTTCACCGCGATCGCCGCTCCCCGCATCGTTCAGCCACACAAGCACACGGCCGAGCATAATGAGTTCGTCGCGGTCGCGCGGCCCCCGGTCGCGAAAACGCTCGAAATTCGCGAGGCACAGGTAATTGGAACGTCCTTTGAGGACGGTGGCGCGGACGTCGCTTCCAAGCACGGCTTGAAGGCGGGGGACGTCCGATCGCATCAATTGCTCCTGAAGGCTGATCGTATGGGTCGATACGACCACGGGGCGTCCGCTTTGGCGTGCCCACATTGCCGCTGGAAACAGGTATGCCAGCGACTTGCCGACTCCGGTCGCCGCCTCGACCAACAGCACGCCACCGTCTTCGACCGTCGACGCAATCGCATCGGCCATTTCCTGCTGCTGAGGTCGAGTCTCAAACTCGGTGAACGCCCGCGATACAGCGCCACCAGCGACAAACAGCGTGTCAACCGATACAGGCTTGGCCGACACCGGGCCGCTCACGTGCTGTTCGGCACTCAGGTCGTTCAGGTGCGTCCGAAACGGAACCGTGGCCCTCGTTTCGCCGATGGCCGCCTCGAAGACCGCGGTCGACGGCCAGCGCATTTGCCGCGCCGCCGACGCCAGCTCCTCAATCAGGTCGCGCGGCAGGGTGACAAGAAGCTCCCACAAACGGCCATAGAGCAGGCCGCTCGCCCGCGCGTCCGCCAGCGCCCGGTGCGCGTTGTGCAGCTCGAGGCCCAATTCGAGCGCGAGGCTGCGCAAATTGACCCGCGCGGTTCGCGGCATTAGGATCGACGCCAAGTCGAGCGTGTCGATCACGAGGTTCTCCGGCAAGATGTTGTGCTGCCCGCGTAGTATGGATATGTCGAACGACGCCATATGCGCGACGACCGGACGTCGCCCTACGAACCGGATCACATCCGGCAGCACGGCTTCGATCTCAGGCGCGCCGGCGATCGTATCGTTCGATATACCTGTCAGATCTGCGACGATTTGAGGAATCGCCTGCCGGGGGTTGACCAACGACTCGAATGCGTCGACCTCAACGCCGTCCCGAAAGAGAACGGCGGCGACCTCGATGATCTTGTCCTTTGCCGTGTCTAGGCCGGTTGTCTCGAGGTCGATCGCGACCCATTCGCCACGCATAATGCTCCAATCTGCACAAAGAAGACTGCCCGACCACGGGGCCGGGCAGTCGTATTCCATTCGTCAGCGACGACCTTACAGCTGCTTGAGGCGTTCTTCCCACTTGGCGACCAAGCGAGTGAACACTGCTTCGCTGATCTCGCCGGATGCAAGGCGTGCTTCCAACTGGTCGATCAACGCCTGGATTTCCTCACGCGTTGTGGGATTCGTAGCTTCGGGTTCCGGCGCAGCTTCGGCCGGTTTGCCACCCTGCTGATTCTGCATCATCTGCATCATCATCTGCTGCATCATCATCTGCTGCTGGGCCATCTGCTGCTGCAGCGCGGAAAGTTCGCTGTTGCCAGCCTGCGGGTTGAGCGAACCTGCCAGCCCCTGTCCGACGCCGAGACCTACGCCTGCGCCAGCAAGCGCGCCGCCGACGCCCGGGTTGCGCGCCGCCTCCATGCCGATGTCCAGCCGCTTGCTGCGTTCGAGCACGTTCAGCCATACCTCGAGCGGCACAAGGTCGCGTAGATCTTCGACCGGCACGTTGACGGTGTCGAACGGGTTCGCCTCAAACGCCTTGATCTCGATGCCGACCTGATCGAACTTCTCGTTCAGATTGACCAGCGCCGCGCCTTCGATCTCCTCCAGCACGCGGTTAGCGTCGATCAGCGATTCTACGCCCGACTTGAGCAGTATCGAATTGATCTCGCCCAGAAGAATCGTCTGCAGGCGATCCTTGATATCGCGCATCGTGGTGATCGCTTTGCCGATGCCGTACTGCTTGAGGAAACGCATCGGCTCGTTTACGCGAATCTCCATCACGCCGTGCGTGCGCAGCAGCATGATGCCAAGACCGGTCTTGACCTCAATATAAATCGGCTTCGAGGTACCCCAGCCGACCTGCGGCATATCCTTAAGGTTGACGAAGTAGACGTCCGCGGTGAACGGCGTGCGCCCGCTGGTCGCCAGCCCGATCAAACCGGAAAGGATCGGCAGGTTCGCAACGCTAAGAACGTGACGCCCGGGGCCAAACGCGTCCAGAGCCTGCCCGGCGCGCACAAAGATCGCCGCCTGGCTTTCGCCGACAATCAGCTGCGACCCAAAGCGCAGGTCGCCGCTGCCTTGCTGAGGAACGCGAAATACAAGCTCCTCGTCAGCGACGTTGGTATGATCGACAACATCGATAATTCGCGGCATGGTTCAGCAGCTCCTTGTGCCTACTCAGTCTCAAAGCCCAGAATTACGTCGTCACGCAGTTGGAACGCGTCGTTGGCTTCTTCGACCGCAGCGGTAAGCCCATCGAGCGCCGCCCGCATGTCTTCGTTGGAACCAATCGACTTCTCTAGAATGTCGAGGGCCGCGTCAATCGAGTCTAGGTACGAGAGCTGTGCCTCGTCGAACGCGTAGATCTTGTCCAACTCTTCGGTGCCGATCTTGATCTGCGCCCACATGCCGTCGTACTTCGGGGCAGCCGTTTTGACCCGATCGCGGTAGGTCTGCAGTTTGGTCTTTGCGCTGCGTGTTGCGCTCATCATCATTAGCCCGCCCCCATCGAGGACACGTTTCTCGATCCGGATGAGGCGGTCCAAACGTTGATCGAGCTGTTCGGAAATGTGATCGCGCAAGAGTCGATCCGCCGTACGCCGCGCCTGTTTCTCCTGATATCCCTTGAAGCCCGGGATACGGGCAATCAGTTTCTCTAACCCGCCACGCTGTGACACAATCTTCTCGTACAGTTCCGATGGCATGCGAATTCCCCTTACCAAAGGCATCAAGTCATACGTTACAGCATACCGCAGATTAGGTTCTTGCGCACGTTATACGTCGTAGTGTTCGGTACGGCACACCGGGCACACATGCGGTATCTCCCCGTCGGGCAGCGGCTGTCCGCAATGTAGGCAAGCCGCCGTCTCCTGCAGATATCCCCCCGGCTTGGGGTAGACGATACCCGTCTCCCAGTTGATCGCCGCCGGCAGGACATCGATAGCAGTTAACTCGCGAATCTGCGCGCCGACCTCACCAACCGGAACGTGCAGTTCCTCCGCCAGCTTGGCGAATGTTGCGTTTTCGGCCAACCCTAGTGCATCCACGAGCTTACGCTGTAGCGACGTCTCCGAGACATGCGCCGCGTCGCGCTGTTCGCCGCGCGCAAACAGGTATATTCCACCCGCCGTCGCAGCGGTGACGACCCCAAATAGCACAAAGGCGAGCGGGAACATGGCGTCGAACGATTGTGTCCGCGACACCTCGGACGCAAGGTACAATCCACCGGCAATAGCGGCGATCAACGAGAATCCTAGAAGCAGTTTTCCGGCGGTCTGCATACTCTGCCCCACGGGTAATTGAAAGCGAAGTATAGACTGCAATATCCAGCGCGTGCACGGGTCTAATGTGCTGGTACAAGCTGCTGTGGCTATAATACGGGAAGACGTGGCGCGAACGCGAACCAAAGCGGGGGACATGGCATGCTGAGGCGGTACATGATTCTGGTCGGGTTTGGCCTGCTCCTCGCTGTACTGGTCGGCCCCTCCGCTTCCCTCCACGCACAGTCGACTACGCCCACGGCGACCCCCGAAGGACAGACGTACATCGTTCAACCCGGAGACACGCTGTTCAGTATCGCGCGACGCTTTGCAGTGTCGTCCAACGACCTGATTCGAGTCAACGGTATTACGGATCCGAATCGCATCCGCGTCGGCCAGCGGCTTGTGATCCCGGACGGCACATCATCGTCATCCACCCCCACCCCACGGCCAACTATTCGCCCCACAGGCCCGGTGGCTACGTCCGCGCCGGTCACGGATTTCGTGCTGCCCGGCGATACGTTAGCTTCGGTTGCTCGGCGCAACGGCACAACGGTTACGGAGCTGATCAGGCTGAACAACATCGTCAATCCGGACGTCATCCTCGTCGGGCAGCGGCTCATAGTGCGCGACAGTTCGGCTGCGGCTGGCGCCGACGACGGCAGCGTGCCTGCGCTTCCGTACGCCGAGCTTGGGCTGGGTATTTCGATCTTCGTCCAAGATCAGCCCCCAACGGTCGTCATCGATCGCGTAACCGAACTGCCGCTCGACTGGGTGAAGATTGACGTGGGCTGGGCGCAGGTCGAACCGTCGCCGGGCGTGTATAACTTCGTCGTACTCGATCAGGTGGTGGATGCGCTTTCGCGCCGGCGAGTACGCATCCTGTTGACCGTAAGCGGATCGCCTCAGTGGGCACGAACATCGACAGCTGAAGGCGGCCCACCAGACGACTTCGCAATGTTCGGATCATTTATGAGCGTGATGGCGGAGCACTTCGCCGGGCGCGTTGGGGCGTACCAAATCTGGTCCGAGCCGAATTTGCGGCGTGAGTGGTCGAGCGACGTGCACCGGATCGACCCGGCGAGCTACTTCGAACTGCTCACCGTGGCGTGGCAGTCGGTCAAGGCCGTCGACCCAAGTGCGTACATCGTGTCTGCCGGCCTCGCGCCAACCGGCTTCAACGACGGCGTGAATGCTCTCAACGATCGCCTGTACCTGCAGTCGCTGTACGATCTCGGGCTAAAGGAGATATCCGACGCTATCGCCGTTCATGCGCTCGGCTTCGGCAATCCGCCGGATGCCGACTGCTGCCAGCGACCGGTCGGTGTCGAAAGCCACTACGAGAATCGCAGCTTCTTCTTCAAAAACACGCTCGAAGACTATCGCGCCATCATGAACGCCAACGGTGACGAGCGCCCGCTGTGGGTGACCAAGTTTGGATGGGGGACGAGCGAGGACACTGACTCGCCCGGAGAGCAGTTCGTATACGTCACCTACAACAGCCTGATCGAACAGGCCAACTATGTGCCTCGGGCGTTTGCGCTCGCCGATGAACTGGGCTACGTCGGGCCAATGTTCCTGTTCAACTTCAATGGCTGCCAGTTTGCGGTGTTCCGGCCTGAGGAGTGCTACTTCAGCCTGCTCGGCCCAAGCGGGTCGCCCCGCGCGGCCTTCAACGCACTGCGCAACTATCGTTAGCCGCGAGCCTGCAGCACCGCGAGGTACAGCGGAATCAGACACGCGACAGCCACCAGTGCAAGAACCGCGAGGGCAATCGTGACTGGGTCGAACAACGGGCGCGGGGGCTCTGCAGGCGCAATGGGCCGCATCGCGCGCGAGTTGTAGAATGTCGGATCCACCGGTGGCTGCGGCGGCGGAGTCAGTGACGACGCCGGCTGTGACATCCGATGGGTCTGCGGCCGAACCGACGACAGATTGGACATCTGTCCGGGAGCTTCCGGCGCCGCGTTAAATCGCTGCGTCATCGGTGCGCCCTGGCCCGGCGGCATCTGCGGGCGAACCGTCGGAGGCGGAGGCGTCACGGCACCCGTCTGGTGCGGTGGCACCGGATATGCCGGGTTAACGCGCGAATCCTGCCTCGGCGCCGGGATCGGCGCCATCGGGCCAGTTCCGGGCCGGATCGGAACGGGCCGCGCAGCAGGCTGTTGAGGCTGTGGCTGAGGCGCGTTCGGCGGCGGGGCCATCGGGCGCGATTGCCCCGTGCCGATACCGCGCAGACTGTCGCGCAATGTCAGCAGCACCTTCATCAATTCGTCGGCGTCACGGTAGCGTGCTGCCGGCGACTTGTCCATCGCCCTACGAACAATGCGAACGAGGTTATCGGGAATACCCGTCGCCAAATCGGAGACGAGCGGCGGCTCTTCCTTCACGTGCGCGCGCGCCAAATCACGCTGGTTGGTACCGGTGAATGGCAGCTTGCCAGTCAGCATCTCGAACATGACGATGCCGATGGAATACACGTCCGACGCGGGCGTCGGCCGCTCGCCAGTCGCTTGTTCCGGCGAGAAGTAGTGCGGGCTTCCCCACACGACGTCTTCGCGCGTTCCGGGCTGGGTTTCGCTCAGCGCACGCGCAATGCCGAAATCTGTCACCTTCACGAGTTGATGATTGTTCGTGATCAACACGTTCTGCGGTTTGACATCGGCGTGGACAATCTCGGCTCGATGCGCGAAGCCGATGCCGGCACATACGCTTATGCCGAAGTGAAGCGCCTGCTCGATGGTCAACCCGTTGTCGCCATTGGCCTGATTCGCCTCGCGAATGATGTGCTTGAGGTCGGAGCCTTCAATGAACTCCATGACCATATAATGCATCTCGCCTTTCGGCCCAATCGAACGCCCGACATCGTGAACAGTCACGATGTTCGGGTGCGATAGCCGGGCGATGTTGCGCGCCTCAAGCTGGAACTTCTCGATGAACTCCGGGTTAGAAGTCATGCTCGGGCGAAGAATCTTGATCGCGACCGTACGGCCCAACAGACGATCGGTCGCGCGATAGATCACGGCCATCCCGCCCGATCCCTGCTGGGAGATCAGGACGTAACGGTCGTTCAGTACGGTCTCTGTTGACATTGAGTGTGCCTGTTGGCCTAACCTGTCCGAATTGTATAGCACTTTACGGGTGCGTCAACGCGTCGTACATCCTACGATACTCCAGCGCTGCGCTTCGATCGGTGAGGCATGCAATGTAGTCAGTGACGACTCGATGCACGCTGTCCGCGCCAATTCGCGCTTGCCACGCCCTCGGCAGCTGTCGCGGCTCGGCAACGTAGCTGCTAAACAGACCTTGGATGATGCGGTCGGATCGCCGTGCGACCGTGATCACGCTTGGGCTGTGATACATATTGGCATACAGAAACCGCTTGAGTTCTTTGCTGTAATCGCGCATTGGTTCGCTGAACTGCACGATGTTCTCGGGAAGATTCTGGACATCGGTCGGCGACTGCGGTTTGAGCGATCTTAGTCGCTCAGCCGTGGTTTCAAGCAGGTCATCGACCAATAGACCGATTTGCTCCCGGATCACGTAGTGCCGGCGGACGTCCGTCATCGGCTCCGAGCCGATTTGGACTCGATCGCGGAGTACACGCCAGATACCGAGGTCTTCAAGCTGTTCGGCGCGGATCAGCCCCGATAACAGCCCGTCGTCGAGATCGTGCGCGCCGTACGCGAGTTCGTCAACGATGTTGGCGATCTGTGCTTCCAGCGTCCCCCGCGTCGTCGGGTCCAGCCCCATCAATCCGCTGAGATCTAGTGATGCCTCGTGCTTGGCGATGCCCTCCAGCGTCTCACGGGTCAGGTTCAGTCCACGCCACCGCTCGTAACGCTCTTCAAGGACCGTGACTACACGAAAACTCTGCGCGTTGTGGTTGAAACCGCCGTGATCGTGCATCAGGCGGTCGAGTGACTCCTCCCCGGCGTGACCGAAGGGCGGATGTCCTAGGTCGTGCGCAAGGCAGATCGCCTCGACAAGGTCTTCGTTGGCGCCCAGCGCACGCGCCACCGTGCGGCCGATCTGCGCGACTTCCAACGTATGTGTCAAGCGTGTTCGATAGTAGTCACCGGCGTCGTTGACGAACACCTGCGTCTTGTATTCCAGTCGCCTGAACGCGGCGCTGTGAACGATCCGGTCGCGGTCTCTCTGGAACACCGTTCGGTACCGCGGTTCCTCTTCAGGAGACAGCCTGCCGCGGCTGTTTGCGCTGGCGAACGCGTACGGCGCGAGCCGATCAAGCTCATATCGTTCCAAATCGGTGCGGGTCGAGATCATGGCAGCCCTGCCGTTCTGTGATTGCCCTACTCCATTCTAGCGCCGATTGCATACAATAAAGGCGGCCGGGGCCGTGTGGTATAATCTGGCAGTTGTGCACGTTGAACGGGATGCAATCAATGGACATCCAGCAGGCCTTGCGTCTCATTGAATGGCTCGACGAAGAGCGACGGCGCGACCGCACAACCATCGCAACGTTGGAAGAACGGCTCGGCCAGCAAAATGAGGCTGTCGCGAACTTGACCCGGCGCCTCAACAGCCTTGAATCAGACCAGTCGGTGATTCGCTCCGACTACGTCCCCACGACAGCGACCAACGAAGCGCTCGACCAGATGCGGCGCGACATGCGCCAGATGATCGAGTCCGTCGAAACCAAACGACTGAACGCGGAACGTGAGTCACAGCGCCTTGCCGAACTCAATCGTGAACAGATCCTGCGTATCGTCCGCGAACTGGATGACAAGTCGGATCGGATCGCCCGCCAGACCGGCGAAATCCCTGCCTTCCAGCACGAGCGTGACCGGTTTGCCGGGCAGCTTGCCGACATGCAGCTCCGGCTCGAGGATCTCGGCAAGCGCCTCGAAGACCCTGACCGCCGTATCGCCTATCTCGAGGAGCAGCGCCGGCAGGACGCGCGCCGCATTTCCGAACTCGAGGCGCAGCTGCTCGAGCTGCGCAAGGGTTTGGACGCGGTCCGCCCGAAGATCGCACTGATCGAAGACCTGTCGCTGCGCAACGAACGGCGTATTCAGGAAATCGCAAACACCGATCGCGAACGGCGCGAGCAGATTCAGCAGTTCATTGACCAGCAGACGCTCATGCTTCAGGAGCGCGATCAAGAAGTTGCCGCGTTGGTCAAGCGCTTCGAGGAACACGACCGGGCGATGGAACAGAATATCGCGCGCTTCGAGACGTGGTCCGAGGCGTACCGTTCGATGCGCCAGATCATTGACGATTTCCACCGTATCGGCGAACGGCTCGAGCGCAGGATCAACGAGGTTGCGGAAATGCAGCGCCTCAGCGAAGACCGCTTCCGGCAGGAGTGGAACGACTATCGCACCGACGATCAGAAGCGCTGGAAGCAGTACACGCTCTCTAACGACGAGGTATGGCGCCGTCACGACGAGGACTTCGCCGACTTCCTCAAGACGGTGCAGGCCATTCAAGCCGAATTGGGACCGCTCAACACGAGTGTTCAGCGCCTTTGGCAGCTCGAGCGCGAACGCGTGGCGCTCTACAGCGAGCGTACGCAGGATTTGCTCAAGCGCTTCGACGTCGAGCCTGACACCGAGGGGACCAACGGATCGGCTGTTGGGAGCCGCAACGGTCTCGGCTAACCACCGACAAGCCTAGTGCTCAAACGAAAAGACTGGCATTTCGCGCGTGTCTTGCGGGCCTTCGTTCACGCGCTCGATCCGCGCACCGAGGTCGCGCAGTTTCTGCTCGACACGCTCGTAGCCCCGGTCGATCTGCCTAACGTTGGCGATACGCGTCGTACCCGGGGCCGCGAGCGCCGCCAGCAGGATGGCCATGCCCGCGCGAATATCGGGGCTTGTAACCATCGGAACCGCCGTTAGCGCAGTCGGGCCTTGGACGAGGACACGGTGCGGATCGCACAGCGTGATGCGCGCGCCCATTTGTACCAGTTTGTCGGTGAAGAACAAGCGGCTTTCGAACATCCAGTCGTGGAACATCACCGCGCCGCGGCTCTGCGTGGCGATCACGAGCGCGATGCTCATTAGGTCGGCGGGAAATGCCGGCCATGGCTGTGCCTTGATAATCGGGATACGGCCACCGAGGTCGGGCGTAATCGTGAGGTTCTGCGACTCCGGCACGACGATGTCTTCGCCGTCCACCGTCCATTGGACGCCCAGACGGCCAAACACCAGCTCAACCATCGACAAGACGCCCGGATCGGCGTCCACGATTCGGATCGAGCCACCGGTAAGAACGCTCGCACCGATCCAGCTACCAACCTCCATATAGTCAGCGCCGACTCGCACATCGCAGCCATGCAGTCGTTCCACACCGTGGATGGTGAGGCGGTTTGAGCCGATCCCCTCGATCTGCGCCCCCATCGCCACCAGCATGTGACAAAGATTCTGAACGTGCGGTTCGCTCGCCGCATTGCTGATCTCGCTGGTGCCGCTGGCCATTACAGCGGCCAGAATGGCGTTTTCGGTTGCCGTCACGCTCGCTTCGCTCAACAGGATCGCCGCTCCGGTCAGCTTCTCGGCAGACATGGCAAACATTCCGCGCTCGTAGTGCACACTGGCGCCGAGCTTGCGCAGTGCCGAGACGTGCGTATCAAGCCTCCGTTCACCGATCACGTCACCACCGGGCATCGGGACCGTGATCGCCCCTGTACGCGCCAGCATGGGACCGGCAAAGACGAAGCTGGTGCGGATTCGCTGCGCCAACGACGGGTCGAGCGTGTCCGACTTGATGTCGGCGGCTCGAACGCGTAACGTTGTCGCGTCCAGCCATTCCACGTCGACGCCAAGCCGGTGCATGATCTCCAGCGTCACCCGGACATCGAGAATGTCGGGGACGTTGCGGATGGTCACCGCCTCGTCGGTAAGCATGCATGCCGGCAGCATCTTGAGTATCGCGTTCTTGTTCCCACCCGGGCGAACTGATCCCCGAAGCGGTACCCCACCCTCAATGATGAAGTGTTCCATCTGCCGATCGCCTTCAGATATGGGTCGTTATGGCTGCGCTGCGGGCCAAACAGCCGCTGACCGCTGCGCACGCACCCGATGCTAACCGCCGCCGGCCGCGTTGACAAGCACCGGGTGCGCCGATATACTTCGCGCATGCTTACGTACTGGACGCATCACCACGGTTGCATCAAAAAGGCTCCGCGTTGAACTGAGTCCAGCTTTACCGTGTCAATCAAGGTATCGCCCGCGCAGTTCGACGCGGGCGTTTCGTTTCCTGAAAGAGGAAAGCGAGGTGTCCATGCTGGCAGTGGTCGATTACGGTGCAGGCAATCTGCGCAGTGTGATGCATGCCCTGCGCCACCTCGATGCGCATGACGTCGAGATCGTGCGCGACCCTGAGGCCCTCGAACGGGCTACCTCGATCATCTTGCCCGGTGTCGGTGCGTTTGGCGCAGGCATGCACATCCTGAACGAGACCGGACTAGCTTCCGCTGTCATCGACGCAGTTCGGCGCGGTGTGCCATATCTGGGTATCTGTCTGGGGATGCAGTTCCTGTTCGACTACTCCGATGAAATGGGCAGGCACAACGGCCTCGGCCTGTTGGCAGGACGCGTCACGCGTTTCTCGCCGACACTGGGGCTCAAAGTTCCCCACATGGGATGGAATCAGGTCGATGTCGTGCGCGATTCCCCGATCTTTCGCGACCTGCCAGATGCGCCTTATGCCTACTTCGTTCACAGTTACTACTGCATACCTGAGCGCGCGACCGACATCACAGCGACCGTCGACTACGGTGGGCCGTTCTGTGTCGCCGTCCAGCGCGACCACATCTTTGGCGTGCAGTTCCACCCGGAAAAGAGCCAGATCACCGGCCTCACGGTGCTTTCGAATTTCCTGAAGCTCGCGCAGGAGTCGATCGCGTGATTATCTACCCGGCGCTCGATCTCAAGTCCGGTCAAGTCGTGCGGCTCAAGGAAGGTGTCGACGCGAACACGACCGTATTCAGCACCGATCCGGTACGCGTCGCACAGGACTTCGCTGGCCGTGGGGCAAAATGGCTGCACGTCGTCAATCTCGATGGGGCATTCGCACGCGCCAACGACAATCTGCACGTGCTAGAGGTGATCGCCGCGGTCGGTCTTCCTGTGCAATTTGGCGGCGGGCTTCGCTCGCTTGACGACGTGACTACTGCGCTTGAGTGCGGTGCGGCGCGCGTCGTCCTCGGGACGGTGGCCGTGCGCAACCCCGAGCTGGTGCGCGAGGCGGTCAACGCCTTTGGGGCAGATCGCGTGTGTATCGGGCTTGACTCACGAGACGGCAAAGTGACCACGCATGGATGGACCGAGCAGTCCGAGACGACCCCGGCAGAGCTGGGGCGCGCTGTCGCCGCTGTCGGTGTCAGGCACGCGCTATTCACCGATGTCTCGCGCGATGGCATGCTCACCGGTGTGAATGTGGACGCAACCGTTGCACTGGCGCGTGATACCGGGCTGAACGTTATAGCGTCGGGCGGTGTGAGTTCGCTCGACGACATTCGCCGGCTTGCTGGCAGCGGCATGGTTGCCGGCGCCATCATCGGAATGGCGCTGTACACGGGCGCAATTCGTCTGGAAGACGCGATACGAGAAGGATCAGCTTAGTCATGTTGGCAAAGCGCATCATCCCTTGCCTCGACGTTCACAACGGGCGGGTCGTAAAAGGCGTGAACTTCGTCAACCTTGTCGATGCCGGCGATCCGGTCGAACAGGCCGCGTTTTACGACCGTGAAGGCGCCGATGAACTCGTCTTCCTCGACATCACGGCGTCGCACGAAGGACGCGCCACGACGCTCGAAATGGTCCGCAGTGTCGCCGACACGTTGTTCATCCCATTCTGTGTCGGCGGAGGCATTCGTACAATCGACGACATCCGCGATACGCTGCTCTCCGGAGCAGATAAGGTTTCGATCAACAGCGCGGCGGTTCGCACGCCCGACTTGATTGACGCTGGAGCGTGGGCATTCGGGAGCCAGTGTATCGTCGTTGCCATCGATCCCAAGCGAATCGACGGCGAGTGGATCGTACACATCAACGGTGGGCGCATCCCTACGCCGCTGCGGGCGGTCGAGTGGGCGAGAGAGTGCGAATCGCGCGGGGCAGGCGAAATACTGCTGACAAGTATGGATCGAGACGGTACAAAAGCGGGTTACGCTCTCGAACTTACCGCGGCTGTCGCTGAAGCCGTAACGATCCCCGTGATCGCATCAGGCGGGGCGGGCAGCGCCGAACACTTCGCAGACGCATTGACGGTGGGCGGCGCCGACGCGGCGCTGGCCGCAAGTCTGTTTCACTTCAACGAACTGCGCGTCGGCGACCTGAAGCGTTATCTGGATGAACGTGGGGTATCTGTGCGCATGACCGGCTGGGAGAACACATAGCGTGGACGCAGTCAGCGTTGACCAGATTAAGTGGGACTCGAACGGGTTGGTCGCGGCGATCGTACAAGATGCTGCTACCATGCAGGTGCTGACCGTGGCCTACATGAACCGGCAGTCGCTCCAGATGACGCTGGAGCTTGGCGAGACCGTGTTTTGGAGTCGGTCTCGGCAGGCGTTGTGGCACAAAGGCGAAACGAGTGGCAACACCCAGCGCGTCGTTCGTATATTGGTGGATTGCGACGCGGACGCGCTGCTGATCGAGGTCGAACCCGCAGGGCCAGCCTGCCACACCGGTGAAATCTCATGTTTCCACCGTGTACTCCGTAAGGAAAGCACCCGTGACTAGTATCTTGAATCGGCTCGAAACCCTAATCGCTGATAGGCGCAGCCACCCGAAGGCGGGCAGCTACACCAACACGCTCATCGACGCCGGGCTGCCGAAGATGGCCCAGAAGGTCGGAGAAGAGGCGGTGGAGGTCGTCATCGCGGCGCTTGCGCAGGACAAGCCTCGCCAAGTCTCCGAGAGTGCCGACCTCCTCTACCACCTACTCGTACTGTGGTCGGAGCTGGGCGTAAGCCTTGCCGATATCGAGGCTGAGCTCGCCCAACGCCACAAGCCTGACTAACGGATGTAGTCGTCGAGGCCGTCGTAACCCGTCCATTCGGCCGCGCCCGCATCCTCAAGCAACAGCGCCATCGCATCGTCAGAGAAGTACTGCGCGCCAACTACAAGGCTTTCCTCGCTCAAACCGTCGTCCGGAGCGGTCAAGACGATGACGATCGTCGCGATATCCGGGTAGATGATATACAGAACCGCGCTGCCGTCATCCGTGCTGAATCCGAGCGCCAACGACGGGTCGCCGAGATTGTCGACCACATCGCCGAGTCCGTAATCTGATACATCGATCAGCGAGATAATGTCGACCTCACCGGCGGCATTCGCGATGATGTAGTTTGGCTCGTTGAGTCGGCTGTCGAATCGGCGCCACGTCAGTGCGTCCGCGTCGCCGGTCGATGTCTCGGTAATCTCCACATGCTGGCGATCATCGCGGATGATGTCAAGCGCGTCGATCAACAGCGTTTGCCCCGGCGTAATCCCCTGCCAGCACGGGTTTGCGCACCCCGAGTCCGTCACGAGGCTTGCCAAGAGCGGCGACGGGACAATCACCACCGACGATACGTCCTCCGCCTCAACGATTTCGGTCAAGAGGCTGATGGGCAGACCGCCGCGGTTGAAGATTTGGTCGCGCAGGTACGCCCAACCCAACGTGCCATCTTCAAGTCGCACCGCAGTTGCAGGCGTCCCGCTGACGCCAAGAGCCGTGCCAAGATCGAGGTCGGTGATGTACTGCGAGGCGTCGGCGGCGCATGTATCCAGTTTCGCGACATCCAAGTCGAGAGCCTCTGCAAGCGCTTCCGAGGTGTTAGGGCCGATCTGACCTTCACCCGCGAGGCTGTACAGAACGTCATGCGCAGGCCAGAACGCGCCGTCGCGCTGTACCTCGGCACACTCTGCCAACTGCGCCGTAAGCGCCGAGTACGTCGGGTGAACGATGGGGTACAGCCGATACTCAAGCCGTGCTTGGCCTGTGCGGACAAACGCGTCGATGAATTCGTGCGTAGTCTCGACATACGTCTGGCAATGCGGGCACATGAAATCGGCGAACACGACGACTGCAATAGGGGCGTCAAGGCTTCCGAGTACGAAGCCCCCGTCGTCCGCCCGCGATGTCTCGATACCATCATAAAAGGCGAGGGGATCGTCGCCTTGAGCATATACACTAGCGGACACGAACACTGCCGCGAGAACCACTGCAACCGTCAAACTGAGCCTGCGCATTGCCATTACCTCACACCGGCCGAACGTTGATGTCGACATCGAGTCGAGGCCTGAAGTATACCCCGACACCAGCCGTCCGCCGCCGCAACGCGGTACAATTTCCCAGATGCTTCGACTACTCTCAGGGGTTGCCAATGCTGCCAACCGACCGCTTCGTCGCCGAGTCCGTCCTGTGGGTCAGATACGCCGAGACGGATGCCATGCGGATTGTCCACCACAGCCAGTACCTCGTCTATTTCGAGGAGGCGCGCAGCGAGTACATGCGCCAGCGTGGCGAGAACTATGCCCGCTTCGAAGAGGACGGGTTCAATCTCGCCGTGACTGAGGCGCATGTGCGTTATGCGCGCCCAGCAGTCTACGGCCAGCAGATCCGCGTGCGGTGCTGGATCTCTGAGGTACAAAGCCGGGGCATGCGTTTTGTCTATCAGGTGACCAATGCAGACACCGGCGACGTGCACGCGACCGGAGAAACACGCCACATTTGCGTGAAGCGTGACGGCACCGTCGCGCTCATTCCGCCGCGTTGGCGCGACTGGGCATCTGCCGGCACTGCGCCGAAGTAGCTTGGGAGTCGTTTACGAAGGCGGTCAATTGGCCTATACTCAGTGCCAAATTCAGGTGGGGCTTCTGCGCCATCAACACAAGAGAAACGGAGTTCATAACACGTATGACTACCTACGCTGACCGACCGTGGCTCAAGCTCTACCACGAGAAAACGCCGCACACGCTGAATTACCCTGACGTCCCGCTGCATCACTTCGTGCAGGAAACGGCGAAACGCCTCCCCAATCACCCCGCATTGATCACGAGCGCGCACCTACCCTTGATCGGTCGCGTCGCGTCGAACCTGAGCTACGGCGAACTCGACCGCCAGTCGGATGCATTGGCGTGTGCGCTTGTTGACCTTGGGCTAAAGAAGGGCGATCGTGTTGCCCTCATGATGCCCAACATCGCGGCGTTCGTCATCGCATTCTTTGCCGTGCTCAAGGCCGGCGGCGCGGTAGCGGCCGCAAACCCGACCTACCCCGCCGATCGACTCGAGTATCAGCTCAAAGACTGTGGCGCCGAGATCATCATTACGATGAGCATGTTCTACAAAGTCGTCAAACGTGCTCAGCCAAAGACGCATATCAAGACTGTCATCGTCACCAACGTCAAAGAATACCTTCCGCCCCTCGCGAGAGTCCTGTTCCAGATCGCACGCGAGAAGAAAGACGGACACTTTATCGAATCGCTGCCGAGCGGAGACGTTTGGCTGCAGGACTTGCTCACGGCGTATGCAGGGAAAAAGCCGAGCGTTACTGTCAAGCCTGCCGACATCGCGTTGTTCCAGTACACCGGCGGCACGACCGGGGTTTCCAAAGCAGCAGTCGCTACCCACGCGAATCTTGTCGCCAACATGCTTCAGCAGGAATCGTTTCTGGCGGTCGACGGCGTACCCGGCGAACAGGAGACATTCCTCGGCGCGATCCCGTTCTTCCACGTGTTCGGCATGGTCGCCGTATTGGCGATGGCCGCCAAGCTGGGATCGACCATTGTGCTGGTCCCAAATGCGCGCGAGATCAACGAGGTGGTGGACTGTATCCACAAGTTCAAGCCTACGCTGTTCCACGGCGTCCCCGCGTTGTACAACGCCATCAACACCCATCCGAAGGTGCAGTCTGGCGAACTCAGCCTGCGCTCTGTACGCGCATGTCTGAGCGGGTCGGCGCCGCTGCCGCCTTCGATCAAGGTCGAGTTCGAGCGCCTGAGCGGCGGCACGCTGCTTGAAGGTTTCGGCATGAGCGAAGCGCCAACGGCGACCCACGTCAACCCGCTTCGAGGCGAGAACCGCGTCGGTTCAATCGGTCTGCCGCTGCCGGATACCGACATGCGCATCGTCAGCCTTGACGACGGCGAGACGGACGTGCCAGTCGGCGAGGTCGGTGAACTGCTGATGGCCGGCCCACAGATCATGCTTGGATATCACAACATGCCGGACGAGACGGTCAAGGTCTTGCGCGAACACAACGGCAAGACGTGGCTGTATACGGGCGATATTGCCCGCATGGATGAGGACGGTTACTTCTACATCGTCGATCGCAAGAAGGATATGGCCCTCATCGGCGGGTTCAACGTATACCCGAATGCGATCGAAAAGGTGCTCAAGAATCATCCCGCCGTGGCAGAGGTTGGTGTAGCGGCAGTGCCGCACCCTGAGAAGGCCGGGCAGGAGACGCTCAAGGCGTGGGTTGTCAAAGCCGAAGGCGCTGAGGTTACGGAGGCAGACCTCATCCAGTTTGCAGGCGAACACCTTGCCCCGTACGAAGTGCCGCGCCGCATCTCGTTTATCGACGAGCTGCCAAAGTCGGCCGTTGGCAAGACCCTTCGCCGCGAGCTGGTTCGACTCGAGATGGAATCGCGCGGCAAGTCGGCGAACTAGCGCGCTGTCTCCTCGACGGCATACGTGCCCCGGTAGAACGCTCGCGCCGGGGCACGATTGATATACCACACCACATATAGCGGAATGAGCACGGTTGTCACCAGCACGCCGCATAGCAGCTGACGCACGAGGTCGTCGGCGGAGCTGATGCCGGCGGAGATGTCGCTGCGCGCCAACAGCGTGCGGGCAGTCACGTACGCGGTTACGCCTGCATACAGAAGCACCGCTGCCGTGAATGCAGTACGGATTCCACGCGGACGCCCGCGCCAGGCGAAGATTGCCAGAACCAGAAATACGCCGGCGGCAACCGTCTGCACGATCAACTCCGACTCGCCAACGAGCACAAACGAACCACCGGACGCGCCTGCTGTCAGCTCCTGCCCGTCGACGACAATGGGTGAGTCGATCTGGCTGATGCGTTCCTGCAACCCTACTTGTACGATGAGCTGAAACATCGGCAGGACGACATACAGCCCCACGCTCAGGATAATCGCAAGTGAGAGCCCCAGCGGACGGCCGGGTTTCGTCTCGGTATTGCCTTCGGGTTGACTTGTCACTTATGCAGCCTCTTACAATCCAGAAACGTGAAGTGTGACAAAATCTGAGCGACGCGCTATAATCGACCTCGTAAGTTCGCAAGCTTTAGTAGGGATAAGTGAGCCGTGATCGAGACCAAGATACACGATATCATCGGCAAGTTTCGCGAGTACTCTGAACACGCTCGCGTCGTTATTCTACAGCCTGACAGCAAGTATCGCACCGCGCTGACTGCAGCGCTCCTTAACGATTCGGATCTGACGACGCTTTACGTGCCATTCTCTTCCGAAACGTTCGACGAAGTCACCCTATTCGACCGGATTGTTGATAGCCTGAGCGCACAGACATCCAGCTTTGGCATCCATGCGAGCGCCGCAAATGCCATGATCGGCAAGAACATGGGCGCGTTTCGTAAAGCGGCGATCGAGGGACTGCTCAAGGACTTCGAGCAGGTCGAGGGCGACCGCATCGTCCTGATCCTGGACGACTACGACTTCGCCGCAGCGACCGACAGCACGATCCGCTTCCTCGAAGAGCTGATCGTCAAGTTCCCCGACCGCTACATCACCGTATTCAATGGCCGGTCACAGCCTCGCTTCCCATGGGTATCGCTGATCGCTCAAACGCGCGCCATCATCCTCGATGACGACCGCGTCGTGACGCAAGCGGTGCAGCACAGCCCCGAGGCACCGACCGGACGGCTCGACATCTTCGCGCTCGGCCCCGGCTTCGTGTTCTTCAACGACGAATTGATTACGGATTGGGAGGGCCACCTGCCGCGCCTGCTGCTGTTCTTCGCGGTCGATCGCGGTGTCATCACCCGCGACGACTTCCACCGGGCGTTTTGGGGGGACTTGTCCGATGCGCAGGCTACCAACGTGTTTCATGTTACCAAACGCAGGCTGCATCGCGCCTTCGATTTCGAGGTACTGGAACACCAAAACGGCACCTATCGAATCAAGCCAAGCCTGCTCATCAACTACGATGCGTTCGAGTGGACACAAGCTCTGATCCGCGCACGCGACCTGTCCAACGAACATCCGGAAGTTGACTATCAGCGCGTCCTCGACCTGTACCGCGGGCCATTCTTGAAGGGCCACGACGATCACTGGATCCTCACTCGCAGACAGGATATTCAGGCTGGCTACCTCGAGGCGGTTCGGTTCCTTGCAGAGCGGTTTGAAGCCAGATACGACGCCGACCCCAATCACAATCAGTCGGCCATCGAGAAGGCGGTCGCGCTTTATCGCGAAGCCCTTCGAGAAGTACCGGAAAGCATCGAATTGGGCGCGGACACGGCGGAACTGCTCGTGCGACTTGGGCGGCGACCTGAGGCGGTCGAGGTGCTTGCCGAACTCGAGATACGTGTGCCGGCGGCCAAGCGCGACCCGCGCGTAAAGGCAATCGTCAAAGCGATGAAATCGGTTTAAATGAACAAGGCCGGGCGTGCTGCCCGGCCTTCGTTTCTTCCACTGTACCCCCGGTAGGGATCGAACCTACGACCTTTCGCTTAGAAGGCGACTGCTCTATCCACTGAGCTACGGGGGCGTCAGACGGATTGTAAAGCGGCCGCTGGCTGGGGTCAAGAAGCCGCCCTAGTCGAGCGCCATCCCCAAGTTCGGAAAAGCGGCACGTCCGGCATACGTTGCGGCCGATCCCAACTGCTCTTCAATGCGAAGCAGTTGATTGTACTTTGCCACGCGGTCGGTACGGGCCGGTGCGCCGGTCTTGATCTGTCCAGCGTTCATCGCTACGGCAAGGTCGGAAATCGTGCTGTCTTCCGTCTCGCCGCTGCGGTGGCTAGTCACGACCGTCCAGCCGTGCCGCTGGCTCATCTGCGCTGCCGCTAGGGCCTCGGTCAGCGAACCGATCTGGTTGACTTTGAACAGCAGCGAATTGGCGGCCTTCTCCTTGATCGCGCGCTTGACGCGTTCGGTGTTCGTGACCAACAGGTCGTCGCCGACGATCTGTACCCGATTGCCGATAGCGGCGACGAGCCGGCTCCAGTTGGCCCAGTCATTCTCTGCGAGGCCGTCTTCCAGCGAGATAATCGGGTACCGGGATGCCCAATCGGCCCAGAACTCGACCATCTCTTCACCCGAGAGCGACTTGCCCTCAATCTCGAGGTGATACTTGCCATCCTTGTAGATCTCCGAGGTCGCCGGGTCAAGTGCAATGAAGACCTGGTCCCCTGCGCTGTACCCTGCCGATGCGATCGCTTCCATAATGACGTCGAGTGCCGCCTGATTGCTGCCGAGGCTCGGCGCAAAGCCGCCTTCGTCGCCGACAGTTGTGCCGTGTCCTTTCTTGTGCAGCAGTTTCTTGAGCGCCTGATAGATCTCCACGCCCATCTGGAGCGCCTCGGCGAACGAGCCAGCGCCGACCGGCATCACCATGAACTCCTGAAAGTCGGTGCTGCCAATCGCGTGCTTCCCGCCGTTCATGATGTTCATCATCGGAACCGGCAGCACGTGCGCATGAATGCCCCCCAAGTACGCGTAGAGCGGCAGCCCAACACTGGTTGCGGCAGCGCGCGCCACGGCCATGCTGACGCCGAGAATCGCGTTCGCACCCAGCTTGCTCTTGGTCGGCGTTCCGTCCAAATCGAGCATCGCCTGGTCAACCGCGACCTGATTGAACGGGTCTGTGCCGGCGAGTGCTTGTGCGAGCACAGAGTTTACCGACTCAACGGCCTTAAGGACGCCTTTGCCGCCGTAACGCTTGCTATCACCGTCACGAAGTTCGAGCGCCTCGTGCTCGCCGGTGCTAGCGCCGCTCGGCACGATCGCCCGGCCAAGCGTACCATCGGTCAGTCGAACGTCGACCTCGACCGTGGGGTTGCCGCGGGAATCCAGGACCTCGCGGCCGTGAATGTGCTGAATTGCGACCATATACACTCGCTCCTCAATAAACCGAAACGCAATGATCAGGACTATACACCTCCGGCGCATCATACGCTATTGGACAAACTATCCTGACATTCGAATTGGTTCAGGGGTACAATGCGAACAGCCAGAGGGAAATGAGGGTTACAAAATGGCCGCACGCCGTGACGTCTACCTTGATCACTCGGCGTCGACACCGGTCGATCCGCGCGTCCTAGAGGCGATGGCACCTTACTTCAGCGAGGTGTATGGCAACTCGTCATCGTCGCACAGCTACGGCCGCAAGGCCGAGGCCGCGATCGAGCGTGCCCGCGAGAAGGTTTCCAGCGTTCTCCGCTGTAAGTCGTCGGAGATCGTGTTCACCAGCGGCGGGTCAGAGAGCGACAACCTCGCGATTCGCGGTGCTGCATGGACAGCGCGCGCTCAGGGCAAGGGAACACACCTCGTTACGACGCCCGTCGAGCACAGCGCGGTTACCGCGACCGTGAAGCAGCTTGCCGCGATGCAGGGCTTCGGCATGAAGCTGATCCCGGTCAGCCGGACAGGGCAAGTGGACGTCGAGGACTTTGTTTCGACACTGACTGCCGAAACCACAGTCGCCAGCGTCATCTACGCCAATAACGAGATCGGTACGATTGCTCCCATCCCGCAGCTTGCAGAGGCAGCGCGCGATCGCGGGGTCGTGTTTCATACCGACGCCGTGCAGGCCGCAGGTCAGCTTTCGCTCGACGTCAACGTGCTTGGTGTAGACATGATGTCTTTGAGCGCGCACAAGTTCTACGGTCCCAAAGGCGTCGGAGCGCTGTATGTCCGTGAGGGTGTCGAGCTTTCGCCGGCGCAGTCTGGTGGAAGCCACGAACGCGGATTGCGCGCCGGCACCCACAACACGCCCTTCATCGTCGGCATGGCTGAGGCGCTTCGCATCGCGTATGAAGAACACGCCGATCGTGTCGAACACCTGCGCCGATGTCGCGATGCGATCATCGATCGTGTACTCGCCGAGGTGCCTGACTCCATCCTCACGGGCGAACACGAACATCGCCTGCCCTCGCACGCGAGCTTCGTGTTTCCGGGCGTCGACAGTTCGCAGCTTCTAATGCACCTCGACATGCGCGGCGTCGCGGCCAGCGGCGGCAGCGCGTGCAAAACCGGCAGTCCCGAGCCATCATCCGTGCTGCTGGCGTTGGGCCTTAGTGAAGATGAGGCGATCGGGAGCCTGCGTTTATCGGTCGGCGTCCACACCACGCTCGACGATGTCGAGTACGCGGTCGGCGCGGTCAAAGAGAGCGTGAGCCGCTTGCGCAGTCTTCCCTCGCACCTGCGCTCGGCCCGAGTATCGTAAGGTCGCGCGGCATCGCGCCGCGCAAGTTGTATTGCACTGAGGAATATGAGTACTAATCCCAAGCGTGTTGTCGTCGCCATGAGCGGCGGAGTCGACAGTTCAGTCGCAGCGGCGCTGCTGGTCGAGCAGGGTTACGATGTCGTCGGAATGATGATGCGTCTGTGGGCCGAGCCGTCTATGGACGAAGCGTGCTCTACCCACAATCGCTGCTGCACTCCCGGCCAACTGGACGACGCACGCCGGATCGCTGACCAACTCCGCATCCCGTTCTACGTTCTCGACACCCGTGACGTGTTCAAGGCGTCGATTGTCGATTTCTTCATCGAACAGCACCGTGCCGGCGTCACGCCCAATCCGTGTATCGAGTGCAATCGCAGCATCCGTTTCGACTGGCTGTATTCGCACGCCATGGCGCTCGACGCCGACTTCCTCGCCACCGGCCACTACGCGCGGGTCGTGCAGTCGGGGGACGGCTACGCTCTCGAACAAGCCGTGGATGAAGCGAAGGATCAGAGCTATGTGCTGAGCGTGCTGTCGCAGGAGCAGCTCGCGCATGTCCTGTTCCCGTGCGGCGACTACACCAAGCCGCAAATCCGCGAGCTTGCCGCGCGCTTCGGTCTACCGACGGCCAGCAAAAACGACAGTCAGGATCTGTGCTTCCTTGGCGATGGCGACTACCGCCGGTTTCTGAAGGAAAACGCGCCCGAACTGATGCAGCCCGGGCCAATCGTACTACGTGACGGCACCATCGTCGGCGAACACAGCGGCGTCGCCAACTACACCATCGGCCAGCGCAAGGGCCTGCATGTGTATGCATCAGAGCCCATGTATGTGATCGCAGTCAATCCGTATCGCAACGCCGTCGTGATCGGCCCGCGCGAGCAGCTCGGGCACGACACGCTAACCGCCAGCCGCGTGAGTTGGATCGCCGGACGTCCTCCATCAAACGAGCCGTTTCGCGCTCAGGTCAAAATTCGGTACAAGGCGCGCCCCGCATCAGCGATCGTCACACCGCTTGGCACGGATCGATTTAGCGTCGTGTTTGACGCTCCGGTGCGCGACATCACGCCCGGTCAGGGCGCGGTGATCTACGATGGACCGCGAGTTCTTGGCGTTGGGATCATCGAGCGCCATCCCGAGCTAGAGCTAGAAGCCGCCCAGTAGCAGCCCGCCGACCTGCGTCGGGAACAATATCATGACGAGAGCGCCGGCAACGATGTACGGCCCGTACGGCAGCGCCGTGAACGCACTGTAGCGCGTTCCCAAGAGCCGCCGCGACACGATGAACAACAGCGCTCCCAGCGCTCCGAGGATAATCGTGATGTACATGCTGAACAGGAAAAGCCGCCATCCGATCAACAGGCCGACAACACTAGCCAACATCACGTCGCCATAGCCGAACGCGACCTCCTTGATTTCGCGGCCGCGCCGTTTGCTCATGATGCGCGTAAACAGAAATCCGCCTTGATACAGCAGGAAGAAGACACCGTAGCCGACGAGTCCGCCGATCAGCGATTCGACGATCGCTGGCGGAGCATTGTTCTGCGTAAGGAGCGCATCGAGAATCGCCACGACGACGAACGGGTTAATCACGGCAAACAGGATCAGCTTGTGTTCGATGTCGATGACCGTGACTAACACTAGCGCTGTCACATGAAAGAGCCAGAAAACGAGCTGAAGATCGGAATAGTCCGCCCGCTGCCGCGCGGCCGAGACAGTCAGCAGCATGAGGAGCACAAGCGCGATCTCCGTGACTGGATGTCGCCACGACAGCGCCGAGCCCCCTGACGAACGACGCTGTCCGGTTAGGAACGCCGTGACACCCAGCCACGCGGTCACGGGCCTCGGCTCACCGTCCGGATAATGTGGAAGCTGCGGGCGAATACGCCTCGGCAGATCGTCGCTCAACGCATTGACAACAGCGCCAGCAACCAGGCCGATGACAATTACGAGCAGCACGCTCACAGCATCCATTTGTGTTCCCCCTACGGTACGACAGGCGGCGGCAGCAGCGTCACCGCAGTTGCGACGACCACCGCCGCAGCAATCACGGCAGCCATAACAAGCACCGCCCGCTGAACAAATGAATAGGCAGGGCGGTCGCTTTCCACCGGGCGGATATCGCCGACGTGCAGTTCGACGCGCTCGACTCGACCGTATGCGACCTTCCACGCGGCCAGAGCGTAGCTGTCGCGGTCTCGCCCGGCGATCAACATCACGCTATCAGGATAGCCCCAATCTGCGATGTCGCGGCGTGAAGGAATCGCCGGACCATTCGGGTGCGAATGATAAATCGCCTGCAGCTGCTCGCCGTCTGCGACCGCGCGCATCAAGGCAGTCGCAAGTTCGCTGGGATCGGCAGCATATCCGGTCTGTGGGCTAGGATCGATGTTCGTCAGAGGCACGCGGCGGGGCGCATGTCCCGCACGGCCGAGCAGCACCCCACACGCTTCGTTCGGAGCGTTGTCCCTCGCCTGCGCGACGATGCCCCGCGCGACATCGGGCGTCAACCAAATCACCGCGTATCCCCGCTGTCACCATCGATTTCGGGGATGAGAAACCCGACGACCTGCGAGTCGTGAACAGGATTGCGCGTTTCATAGAAAAGCTCGACGGTTAGCGCGTAAGCACCGGCAGGCTCGTCTATTCCGCGCAGATGCATAGTGAACTCCATGTTCGCGTGCATCGTCTCGATGACGTCTAGCTCGGCAATCAAGTTGTCGTGGTCGTCGTGCAGCGTGAGGAGTAGGTTCGGCCGCTCAAGAAACGGCGTCACCTTAATTTCAACCCAGACCCGGAACCGATCGGGGTACGGCACTGCCTGAACTGACTCGATCTTCACTCGGTCGCGGGGCTGCGGTGTGCCGCCCTGATCAAACAGCGGGATTTCAACCATTTAGGCGTTCTCGATCAACGACTTCAGCGCAGCGATGGCGTCGTCATATTGCGATGCGCGCACCAGGAGATGGTCGCGGCTGTACGCGCCGAACGGCAGAATGCTCACACCTGCGCGCGCGACGGCTGCACTGACGGCGGCCATAAAGCCGACGAGATCCGGCGGCAGCACAACATCAAAGGTAATCAGGCGGTAGCGTGCAGACTCCATCGTGGCGCCGTGCAGACGGCCGGCGAATTCCTCGACAGCTTCTTCCGGCACAATCAACGTCACTTCATACCGATCGACAATCATGGCACAGAACGGCGATCCAACCTCAGCCACGATGCCGGCCGCCACCGTCACCGCGCCTGCCGGAAAGCGGATCAGCCGGTATGACTCATCATCTCCGGCTAGTATTGTTTGTTGAAGCGCCTCTCGTGTGGTCCTGATCATGGCGTCCTACTCATCGAAGTGATATGTAGACTCAGCATAATAGCGCACCCCACGATTCGCAAACTTGCGATGCATCCAGCCTTGAAGCGCCGCATTCTTCGCGTCCAGCGATTGGTCAGGATCCCGCAGTGCCGACAACGGATAATCCAATTTCACAGCCCGCCCGTGTACGATGTGCCGGCTGATACCCGGCGGCAAGTACGCACCTGTTACTGCAGCTTCGATGATCTCCGCCGGGGAAAACAGGGGAAACAGCACGGCAAACGCCGCATCTGGAAAGTCCGTGAATGCCTGGACTGGATCGCTGTGTGCCGTTCGATTCAGCGTGCCGCGCTGCTGGTACAGGTGAACGACCTCGCGCAAGAGCGCCCGCCGGTCCCGTATGCTCGACGTAGCGGCGACGAGGACGTGGCGTGCCCCGTCCGTCTTCACGAGCGTTGCAAGCGGTCGCTCTGCCGCGTCTGAGCCAACGGCCACGCCTTCAAGGCCGCCCACGAGCAGCAGGAGCCCGTCACATGACAGATCAGATACGACGTGATTCCATACACCGAGCTCAAGCCAGGGCGTGTCGTACTCGACAACTTGCACCAGGATGTGCGGCAAACCCAACTCGGTGAAGCAATACACACGGTTCGAGCCGTCCAACACGACCAGATCCGACGACCCATCAATCGGCGCGGCAATCACCGGATTGGTGAAGACCTCAGCCGATCGCAGTCGTTCCAGCAGTGGAAGCGCTCGCTGGCTGTCGTGATCTTCGTGCGGGCGAAGGGCCGCCACGGGAACGATGCGCAGATCGGGCGTCGGCGCAGTCTCTGCCGCTGTCGCGTGTGCTCGCTGCCTTGCCACGTCGGAAATCCCGGCCACGCGCACCTATTTCTTTCCGCGAAGCGTCTTGTTCTCGAACTCAGCAATCTGTTCGGGTGTAAGCGTATGCTCCGTCTTCGGGAGCCCTTTGATCCACTCCTTGAGGTTCGGACTGCGCTTGTTGCTGATGTGCAGAACCGCCACGGTTGGTTCGAATACCTCGAACTCGGCACGCGGGTCGATGAACAGGACGACTGGATACACCGGCACGTCCGGGTTGATGTCCGACAGGAGTTTGTCAACGTGCTGCGCGGCGATCTGCGCGTCCAGTGACGGACTTCCGATTCCATCCATCCGCATGATGCTCAAGACGCGGCTGAACGCCCCTCGCGCCGATGACCATTTGTCACCATGGGCGCGGTACTTGCCGTCCTGAAAGCGCGTGACCATTGCCATCACCCCTGCCTGTGTGATCAGCACGTGCCGCGCCGGAAAGTGATAGAAGTTGTACAGCACCGCCGACTTGCCAATTCCCTTGAGGTTGTCTTCGAGCATCCGTTCAGGCCGGGGCTGGCGCACCCACATGTTAGTCATGCGGATCGAAAACACGGTCGCGATAAATGCCACCGGCAGCAGGACGGCCGGCAACACCAGCGACACCAGCAGCACGCTGTCCTCCGACATCCCTTCGGTCAGGAACGGGCTGTTGAGCAGGAAGAACGACGCGATAATGACCACCAGCGTGACGATGAACAGTCGTCCCGACCAAGCCTTGTTGCGCTTTACGAGTGATTCGTTCGTCTCAATTCGCATCGACGTCTCAGCCTATCGCGGCGTGAAGAGCGAAACGAAACCGGCATGCGTCATTTCGGCGCACACCACCGCACCGAAGCGGACAGTCGGCAGAATACGCCACTCGCGCGGGGCGCCGTACGCCAGACCGATCACCGCATCCTCGACCTGCTTGTCACGCGGGCGAACGCAGTGCGTGACCGGGTACGGGTACGGCACCAGGCCCGATTCGATGCCAAAAACGTAGACGTCGTACAACGGACCTCGCTGTTTGTAGCCAGTGGGTTCCTTGGGTAGCAGCCCTTCCCCGACTTCGCGACAGTACAGATCGATGGCGTCCTGATAGGTCACGATCACGTCCGCGCTGTCAAACGTCACGTTCGAGCACACCGGGTACTGCGCCATCACCGACAGATTCGTGTTTGGATCACCGACGATCTGGCGAATACCGGCGGTTGTGCCGAGGTTGGTCGTAGGCGTCGAGCCGTCGGTGACGATCTCTGCAGTGATGCGAGCGACACCGTTCATCGTGATGTTCACCGGCGCGCTGCCGTCGGATGGACCGAATACGGCGGCACTCCCAAGGTTGGCAAGGTCGAACGTACCACCCGGCGTCCAGCCCCAGTACGTCAGCACCGAACTGCCCTGCGTATCGGCGCGGAACTCGAAGTCGACCGGCAGATAAAAACCCACCCACAGGAACGGGCGCTTGACCTCAATCGCCGGGTCAAAATCGACGTTGAACACACCTGCCGCGTCAATGGTGACTGTCTTGCGGGCGAGAAGTGTCGCGTTTCGCGGCGAACCGCCGTCGGCGTCTTCGTAGATGACTGCCTCGACCGGCACGCCCGGGCGCGGCGTCCGCACACTGATACTGATGCGATCAACCAAGACGGGTGTCTGGATGCTGCGCGCCGTCAGGTCAAAGCCGTTGATCACCAGCGACGCCTCGCCGCTGATGAACCAGATTGTGCTCGCCGTACCGGTGTTGTTCGTCAGTACCGTGTCGCCAGCGTAGACGGTTGTGCCTACCGCCAATACACCAATCAGGGCAACAATCGTCAGCACTCGTTTCAGCATGTATCGTGTCCTCCGCTCTTGAGCCGTCGATTCTAGGCTATTCGGTCGGATACTTCAACGCGGTCACTCTTTCCTGATCCAGCGATCGAACCACTCGACGATCCTCTGCAAGCGGTCGATACGGTGTTTGGGCTCGCCATTTCGGCTCAACTCATGCCCTTCGCGCGGATAGCGCACGAATTCCACCGGCGTCCCGCTGCGTCGGACGACCGTGAACAACTGCTCGGCTTCGCTAATCGCCACCCGAAAGTCGTTCTCGCTGTGAATGATCAGCAGCGGTGTCTTGATTCGGTGCGCGTGCGCCAGCGGCGAGTTCTCCCACAGCCACGGGCCGTTTTCCCACAGTTCGACGCCAAACTCGTTCTGGATGAACGACGGGATGTCGGTCGTCCCCGTAAAGCTCAGCAGATTGTAGACGCCGCGCTCTGCTACAGCCGCCTTGAACCGGTGATCGTGCGCGACCGTCCACGCGGTCATGTAACCACCGTACGAGCCGCCCATCACAACAACGCGATCAGCCTCGATCACATCGGTCTTGAGGACCGTCTCCAGCCCGGCGATCAGGTCGGAATACGCGAGCGGACCCCATTTGCCCTCAATCGCCTGCTGAAACGCGTCGCCGTAACCTGCGCTTCCGCGCGGATTGCCGAAGTAGACGGCATAGCCCGCTGCCGCGACCGCCTGCCAATTCGCCCATTCGCCCTCATAGTGCGGGCTCCACATGATGTGCGGGCCGCCGTGGATGTCCCACACGAGCGGAACGCGCGTGCCCTGCTTGTAGCCGACCGGCAGCAGCAGCCACCCGTCCAATTCAACGCCGGACTCCGGCGACCACGTCAGGTGTTGGAAGCGCGCGAATTCCGTCGAATCGACAAGCTCGCCGTTGAAGCGCGTGAGTCTGCGTTCGATATCCGTGTGCCGCACGTACAGCTCACAGAGCGCTGAAGCGTCGAACGCCGCATAGGCCACAAGGCCATTGGCGGCAGCATCAAAGCGATCGGCGCGGAACTCGCCCTTTATGCGCGGCGACAGGTCGCCCGGTTGTGGATCGTAGGCATAAATCGTGGACACGCCTCGTGTCTGCGCGCTGAAGTACAGCACGTCACCCGCCCACGCGAACGACGCGGGCAGCAGGTCGGCCTCGAGGCTAATGTCTCGGACGTCGCCCGATGCCGTATCCTGTACGGCGAGGCTCGAATAACGGATCGCCATCTTCTCGTTCGGGTGGCGCATGTAGGCGATCCAGCGGCCCGATGCCGACGGAAGCGGTCGGTCCGCGGCGTGAGACGCGTCCGTGAGCTGTTCGAGCGCCGACGTTTCAACTTCGATGCGAAAGGCTCGCGACTGCCGGAAGGGTTCATCGCCGCCCGGTTGTTCGGCGCGCGCCGTGTACAACCAACGTCCATCCGGAGACCATACCGGCTCGGCGTATGATGCGTCCTCGCCGGTCAGTCGGCGCGGCTTGGCTGGTGGTGCGTCCTCGGCAGAAAACGGCATGACGTACACCTGCGCGAACCGATCCGTGTTGTATGTGGTTCCGGTGCGGTATGGCAGCACGCGAATCGTACGGGGGTCGGTCTTCTTCTGGTCGGCGTCATCGGCCGGCTTCGGCGCGTTTTCGGGGTCATCTTCGTGCGCTCGTTCGTCGGCATTGAGGCTTGACACGAACGCGAGCTGAGACCCGTCTGGCGACCATGCGGGAGCCGACGCGCCGTTCGGCATCGCCGTCACCGCCCGCGACTCTCCCGGGCGGGTCATGTCAAACACATGAATCTGCGGCTTGTCGCCCCGGCCTGACGCAAACGCGAGCCAGCGTCCATCCGGCGACCACCGCGGCTGCGTATCCTTGCCGGAGCGGGTCAGCGCGTAGAGGTCCGCGCCGTCGACTGACGCAACCCAGATGTTGCGCAGATACGTATTCTTTTCGAGGTCGGCACTGACGCGGACGAACGCGACCCACTTGGCGTCCGGGCTGATACGCGGGTCTTCGACCGAATTGATTCGGACAAGATCTGCTGCTTTGTACGGCACCTTGTCTGGCATCACGCTTGGCCCCGGTGTGCTAGCTGATCCCAGTGGGCCTCTTCGATTTCCGAGATCGCGCGCTCGATGATGTCGAGTCCCATCTCGAACTCGTCCCGCCGGATGACCAGCGGCGGCGCAATGCGCAGCGTGCTCGTCCCTGCCGCCAGCGTAATCAATCCGTTGGCATAACACAGGTCGACGATTTCATCGCGGAATTTGGCGAGCGGCTCGCCATTAGGCCCAGTGAACTCGATTCCGATCATCAGCCCGCGGCCGTCCACCCGCTGTATCGACGGATGCGCCGCCTTGAAGGCGGACAGGCGCTCAAGCCCATAGGCGCCCAACGACGCGGCATGGACCAGCAAGCCGTCTTCTTCGATGACGTCCAACGTAGCCAGTGCTGCCGCACATGCGACCGGATTGCCGCCGAACGTACTGGCATGCGCACCCGGTACCCACTTCCCCATGACGTCGCGATGCGCGATGATGCCGCCGATCGGCAGGCCGCTGCCGAGGCCTTTGGCCGTGCACACGATGTCCGGCTCGACACCGTAATGCTCGACCCCCCACCACTTGCCGGTGCGGCCAATACCCGACTGAATCTCATCGACGATAAGCAGGATGCCGTGCCGGTCGCACATGGCGCGCAGCTTCGGGAAGAAGTCGTCGCGGGGCGTCATGTAGCCGCCTTCACCCTGAATCGGCTCCACGAGAACCGCGGCGACCTCCTGCGCAGGCAGCTTGCGTTTGAGCACGAAATCCTCGATGTACTGAACCGTGTCGCCCCAATCGTAACTGTCCTGCTTGGCACGCTCGGTGTAATGCTTGCCGGGATACGGCACGTGCTCGACGCCGCCGGGGATGTGTGTGTAGTGTGCGCGCTGGACGTACTTGCTCGCCGTCACGGACAACGAACCCATGCTGCGGCCGTGGAAACTGCCGTAGAAGCCGATCACGTACTGGCGGCCTTGATAGCGCGCTAGTTTGAGCGCGGCTTCAACCGCCTCGGTGCCGCTGTTGCCGAAGTACACCAGCTTGTCGGACGGATCGGCTGCGTTCTGGATCGGCGTGATCTGCTGGAGCCGTTCGGCAAGGGCAATCTGCTGCGGGCAGAAAAAGTCGGTCGCGCCGATGTGCCCGTACTTCTGAATTTGTCGTGTCACTGCCTCAACCACACGCGGATGCGCATGACCCGTCGCCAGCACGGCAATTCCTGCCGCAAAGTCAAGATATTGATTGCCGTCGACGTCCCAGATGGTCGATCCTTTGCCGTGACTCATGACGAAGCCGTAGGACCGGGTATAGGACGGCGACAGCGTTTCATGGTCGCGGGCCACGAGCGAGCGCGACTGCGTGCTCGGTTCCCGGAACACGAAACCTAGTTCCTTAATCGTTGACGACACACTGTTGCTCCAAGCTGCAAGAAGATCAACCTATAGCGGGAGTATACCGGAGCACCGTCGCCTATCCTAGCCCGTGCGCTGGTGTTACAATCCGGACGGATCATCCGCGACCCCAACGTAACTACATGGCCAAAGTCACTCCAATTCGCCAGCAGTATCTCGATATCAAGGCGCAGCATCCTGACGCGATCCTGATGTTCCGCCTTGGCGACTTCTACGAGATGTTCGACAGCGACGCGGAAATCGCTGCGCGCGAGCTGGACCTAACGCTAACCGGCCGCAACTTCAGCAGCGAGGGCCCGCGCGTTCCGATGGCCGGCGTACCGTATCACGCGGCCGAGGGCTACGTCGCCAAACTCGTCGAGCGCGGCTATCACGTCGCAATCTGCGATCAGATCAGCGAACCCGACGGCAAGGGGCCGGTCGACCGCGCGGTTACGCGGGTCGTCACGCCGGGAACCGTTATAGAACCGGGCATGCTGGCCGACAACCGCCCCAACTACCTGATGGCAATTGTCCCCATCGGCCGGCCGGCCGAGCGCGAGTGGAAGAGCGCAGGGGTTGCTTATGTCGACGTCTCGACTGGCGAATTTGCCACGACTCAGATCAACGGCGAAGATGCTGCGGTTCAGGTTCTCGAAGAGCTGACCCGCCTTTCCCCGTCCGAGGTTATCATGCCTCAGACGTGGGCCGAACTTGGAGTCTCGCTGCCACCGGGCAGCAGCCTTACGCCCCAGCAGGACTGGGTTTTCGAGTTCGCGTCGGCACAACAAACGCTGCTCAACCACTTCGGCGCTCGCTCGCTCGACAGCTATGGCCTAACCGACTTGCCAAACGCCGTGTGCGCGGCGGGCGCGATCATCCACTACGTGCGCCAGACTCACCGTGGCAGCCTTGCCCACCTCACGAGCCTGCGCCCCTACTCCACACAAGGGTTCATGGTGCTCGACGCCTTTACGCGGCGAAACCTCGAACTGGTCGAGACCGCGCGCAGCCGCACGACTAAGGGCAGCTTGCTATCCGTGCTCGACCGCACCGTGACGCCGATGGGCGCGCGCCTGCTGCACGGATGGGTCAATCAGCCCCTGCTCGACCTTCAACGGTTGAACGCGCGCCTAGATGCTGTCGAAGCCCTCACCCAAGACGAGACGGTACGTGCCTACCTGCGCGACCAGCTTCGCACCGTGTCCGACATCGAACGCCTGACGAACCGCTTGCTCATCGGCCGCGCCGGTCCGCGCGACCTGCTGGGATTGGCCGTCAGCCTCAAAGCTGTCCCTGCCCTGCGCGAGGCTATCTCCGGCGCGTCCGCATTCGAGGCATTGGTCAATACGCTCGACCCGGTTACAGAAGTCGTCGAACTAATCGAACGAGCGATTCCGGAAGACGCGCCGGCCCGCCCCGACGCGATCGGTACGATCAAGCCGGGATTCTCGGAAGAACTCGATGCGATTCTCGCCTCAAGCCGCGACGCCCGCGATTGGATCTCCAACCTCGAACCGTACGAACGCGAGCGCACCGGTATCTCGTCGCTCAAGGTCGGCTTTAACAAGGTCTTCGGCTACTACATCGAGGTCACGCACGCCAACACGGCAAAAGTGCCCGACGATTACATCCGTAAGCAGACGATGGTCAACGCCGAGCGGTATATCACGCCAGACCTGAAGGAGTACGAAGCGCTGGTCCTCAACGCCGAGGAGCAGATTCTCAGCGTCGAGCGTCAGGTGTTTCAGGCGCTGTGCGAGGAAATCGGCGGGCACTCGCGCGCGCTGCTTAAGACAGCCCGCGCAATCGCCCATCTGGATGTTCTGGTTGCACTGGCGGACGTGGCCGTGCGCGAAGGATACTGCCGGCCCCAGTTGACGGACGACGATCGCCTCATCATCCACGATGGCCGTCACCCCGTGGTCGAACGCACGCTGCCCGGGGGCACGCGCTATGTCCCCAACGATACCCATTTCGACAGCATGTCGCGCGTGCACATCATCACCGGGCCGAACATGGCCGGCAAGTCGACGTACATCCGGCAGGTCGCGCTGATCGTCCTGCTCGCGCAGATCGGCAGTTTCGTCCCAGCCGACGAGGCGATCATCGGGCTGGTCGACCGCATCTTCGCGCGTATCGGCGCGCAGGACGAGATCCATGCGGGGCAATCGACGTTCATGGTCGAGATGGTCGAGACAGCGCGTCTGCTCACCGGCTCGACGCGCCGCAGTCTGCTCATCCTCGACGAGGTAGGCCGCGGCACGTCGACGTATGACGGCATGGCGATCGCCCGAGCCGTGGTCGAGTACATTCACAACCACCCGCGCCTTAACTGCCGCACGCTGTTCGCCACGCACTATCACGAACTGACCGAACTCCCCAACATCTTGCCACGCACGCGCAACTACAACGTCGCCGCCGTCGAGGACCACGGCGAACTTGTGTTTCTGCACAAGCTCATGGAAGGCGGAGCCGACCGCAGCTACGGCGTACATGTCGCGCAGATTGCAGGCTTGCCCAAACCGGTGATCGACCGTGCCGAACAGCTTCTGCGCGAACTTGAAGAACGCGGCAGCGACTTCAAGGTTCGCAAGGCCGCGCCAGCAAAGCAGTTCAGTTTCTTCGAAACCCACGAGAATCCGGCAATTGACGCGATTCGCACGCTCAACATCGACGAGTTGTCGCCGATCGAGGCGCTCACGAAGCTCTACGAACTGCGCCGCTTGGCCGGTGACTAGCAGCTGCCGCACAACCAGACAGGAGACCCCATGACGGCAAAGATCATCGACGGAAACCCGATCGCTGAGCGCATCCGCGAGCAGATCGCCCACGACGCACAGTCGTTTCAGACTCAGCACGGCTACCCGCCCGGCCTCGGCGTCGTTCTCGTGGGGGACGATCCGGCCTCGCAGATGTACGTGCGGATGAAGCGGCGGGCGTGCGAACGCGTCGGTGTCGCCAGCTACGCGCACGTGCTTCCGGCTGACGCGTCGCAGGAAGATGTCGAATCGGCCGTAAGCCAGCTCAACGACGACCCGAAAGTGCACGGAATCCTCGTTCAACTTCCGCTCCCCAAGCACATTGACGAGGAGCGCGTACTCCAGATCATCCGCGTCGAAAAGGATGCCGATGGCGCCCACCCGCTCAACATCGGCAGGCTGGCGATGAAGGGCCGCACGCCGATGTTCCTCCCTGCTACGCCGGCCGGCATTATGGTCATCCTGCACGACCTCGGTGTCGAACTGAGCGGCGCGAATGCCGTGGTCATCGGGCGCAGCAACATCGTTGGCATGCCGATTGCGCTGCTGCTGATGGAAGCCAACGCCACGGTCACGATGTGCCACAGTCGCACCAAGAACCTGCAAGACTACTTGGCGCGGGCAGATGTCGTCGTTGCCGCTGTGGGCCGCCCGAATTATGTCAGCGGCGCGTGGCTCAAGCCCGGCTGTACGGTGATCGATGTCGGGACCAATAAAGTCGAAGATCCATCGACGGACAAGGGTTACCGCTATGTCGGCGACGTCGATCTCGAGTCGGCGCGTGACGTCGTCGGCGCCATCACACAGGTGCCCGGCGGCGTCGGCCCGCTGACGATCACGATGCTGATTCAGCAGACTGTGAAGGCGGCATTCAACCAAACCGGCGGAGGCGCGCAGACATGACAACCACCCTCCTCTCTCCGATCCACACGCTTGTGACGATGGATGCGACGCGCACTGAAATCCGAAATGCCGCACTGTTGATTCGCGACAATGCCGTCGAAGCGATCGGCGCACCGGATGACTTCCGAGACACGACTGTCGACCGCACGATCAGACTCGACCGGCACATCGTCACGCCGGGGCTGATCAACACTCACCATCACATGTTCCAAAACCTGACCCGCGTGGTGGCGCAGGAGAACGAGTTGTTCGGATGGCTGACCACGCTGTACAAGATCTGGCATGGTCTGACGCCCGACATGATTCGTGTGTCGACGCAGATGGCGATCGCCGAATTGATGCTTTCGGGATGTACGACCAGCAGTGATCACCTCTACCTGTACTTGAACGGTGCACGCATCGACGATGAGATCGAGGCCGCGCGCGATATGGGATTCCGCTTTCATCCCACGCGCGGATCGATGAGCGTCGGCGAGTCGTTGGGTGGGCTTCCGCCCGACTCGCTGTGCGAGCCTGAGCCGCACATCCTGCGCGACACGCAGCGCGCTATCGAGACGTTTCACGATCCCGACCGCTTCGCCATGACTAGGGTGGGGATCGCACCGACCGCGCCGTTCAATGTCTCGCAAGACCTGATGCGCGAGGCAGCGACGATGGCGCGCGCGTTGGGCGTCCGCTTGCACACGCACCTCGCAGAGAACGTCAGCGACATCGACTACAGCCTCGAACACTTCGGTATGCGTCCGGGCGAATACGCCGAAAGCGTGGGCTGGGTCGGCGATGACGTTTGGCATGCGCACTGTGTTCAGCTTGACTCGAACGAAATCGACTTATTCGCGCGGACCGGAACCGGTGTCGCGCACTGTCCGTGTTCGAACGCTCGCCTCGCGTCAGGAATTGCTCCCATCGCACAGATGTTGACCAAGGGCGTCCCAGTCGGCCTCGGTGTCGACGGATCGGCATCGAACGACAGCGGTCACTTGTTGGATGAGGCTCGGCAAGCCCTGCTGATGCAGCGTGCTGTGTCGGCCAACCCTGCCGCAATGAGTGCGCGCACGGCGCTCGAACTCGCCACACTGGGTGGCGCATTGGTGTTAGGCCGCGATGACATCGGCGCGCTTGCCCCCGCCATGGCAGCAGACCTCGCCGCGTTCCGCATCGACACGGTGCCAATGGCAGGCACGTCCATCGACCCTGTCGCTGCGCTCATCTTGTCTGGCCCGCACCGCGCCGACATGGTGATGATCAATGGGCGGGTCGTCGTCGCGGACGGTCAAGTCGTCCCCGTGGATCTGCCTGTGCTGCTGGAACGCCACGCGAAAGCGTCAGCCGAGTTGTTCAAGAACGCTTGAGTTCACACGAACGGCAATGAACACCGTTTTCCTACAGCGAAACGCCGCACGTGACTCTGACCGCTTCACGCATCGCGTCCCACACTGCCCTTATGCCGGTTTTCGAACGCTGGCAATCAGAATCTCAGGCCTCGAGGAATTCAGCGCGTGCCGGGACTGACATGCACTCATCACTCAACACTCAGCATTCTCAACTTCTTGCCTAGCGGCGGCGTTCGCCGCGGTCGATACCGCGATCGCGGTCGTAATCCTGCGGTGTGTCGATGTCGCGCAAAATGCTGTCGTTGTCGATCTCGACGTAGTGAATGTGATCCGCGAACCGATCGAAGAACACGCGCGGCGTCGTGCTTGGCCCGAGGCTTATGATTTCGTTCCAGTAGCGCCGCCCGATCAAGACCGGATGCCCGCGCCGCATATCGTAACTCGGCACGATCAACTCGTGCTGCGCCTCGGCATGGGTCAGCACGATTCGATTGACGACGCGGGTCTGAAGTGCCGGCTGATCGCCCAGCACCATGAGAGCCGCCGCCGTGTGCGCCGGCATCGCTGCAAGGCCGGTCTTGAGCGACGACAGCATCTCGCCCGTCTTATATGCCCGGTTGTTGACAACCGTTACGTCCCATGGTGCGAGAACGGCTTTGACTTCCTTAGCGTTGTGCCCGGTTACCACCACGATCGGGTCGACGCGCGCCTTGATCAACTGCTCGACGATGTGCTCGATGATCGTGCGGTTGTCACGCCACGGCAGCAGCTGCTTCGGCTGACCCATTCGGGTCGACATTCCGGCCGCCAGCACGACCGCACCGACGGGGCGCTGGACTTCTCGCACGGGTTCGTGTCCACGGACCTCACCCAACGCGACAGCGTGCAGGGTGCTGTGCCGAAGCGCGATCTTCGCCGCGATACGTGCCCGCACCCGGTTGTACGGGGTCATTGGAGTCTGGTTGAAGAACGCGATTGTGCGAACTCCGCGCGGCACACCGGACATGCCAAGTTGTTCGTCTCGTATGACCTGCGCAATCCATGACGGGCGGATGGAGCCGTTGAGGGGAAAACCACAGCGATCAATCATCGCTTGCGCGTTGTAGACGTTCTCATCGTTGAGGGCCTGCCCGACCGCGGCAAACGACGCGACAGGGATCACCAACGTCGTCGCCTTGGGAAGCTGTGGCTCGCCATTATGAGGCGCCTTCAACGGCAGTCCTGCTGCAGTGTCGGCCTCTACCAGCATCACATCCGAGTCGATCCGATCAAGCAGCGCGTCGAGCAGCCCGGGATCCACGGCCAGCGCCCGCTTGCGGACAATGCCGCCGTGAAGCACTACGAAACGCACCTCACTCAGAGTGCGCGACACGGTCGCAGGGTCGGTTTCCGCATGAAGCGCCGCAGGGAATAGGGAGAGCTGCTCCTCTGGAACTGGAACCGTCGCAGCAGCGAGTACCCGCCACCCTGCCTCCGCGAGTTCGTAGCCGATACCGACCAACAGGGACGTCTTGCCGCCAGCGCCGATTAGCGAGACGACCGCGCCCTTCTCAATGCCAAACGCATCGGTAAATTTCATGGTTGGAGTCGAGCCGATAAGCCGTGCGCAGTGTGCCGTCGAACCATTCTACGGTATTGCGCCAATCCCTGCCGCCCGAAGCGCCGCGACCACGCGCTCGGGCGTCATGGGAATCGTGTCGATCCAAACGCCGGTGGCGTCATGCACCGCCGCCGCGAGCGCCGGCGCAAACGGTAGCAGCGGCATCTCCGCCATTCCCCGTGCCCCCCACGGTCCAATCGGGTCGGGATACTCCAGCACGACTGATTTGACCTCGTGTGGGACGTCCATAATCGTTGGGATCAAGTAGGTCGACAGATACGGGTTCAGGATCCTGCCCTCGCGCGTGACGAGGTTCTCCATCACCGCGTAGCCCTGCGCTTGGACGACTGCTCCCTCTACCTGTCCAACGACCAACTGCGGGTTGACGGCGCGGCCAACGTCGTTGGCACTTACGACACGGATGATTTCGATATGCCCGGTCTCGATATCGACTTCGACCTCGACCGCCTGCGCAGTATAGCCATACGCGAAGTTCGGCTCGGACTTTCCGGTTCGGGGGTCGTACATCGAGGTACGGGGCGGGCGATACTCAAACAAGCCGACGGCCGGACGATCCTCGCTCTTCCATGCGGCTAGTGCCTTCTCAGCCGCACCGCGAATGGCATTTCCCGCCATGAACGTCAATCGAGATGCGGACGCACTTCCCGATGACCCGACGCTCGCCGAATCGGACGCGATCAACTCGACGCGCTCCATCGGTACGCCTACAGCCTCGGCCGCCATCTGCACGAATACCGTGTGTGCACCCTGCCCGACGTCAGCTCCGTTAGCCCGCAAGACCACCCGGTCGATCGTCGATTTGCCGTGAAGCTCAATCGCGGCCCATGAGTGCTCAGGAAAGCCAAACGAATAGCCGACGTTCTTGTAGCCGCCGGCAATTCCGACCCCCCGCTTGCGCCACGCTTCCGCAGGCTGTTCGAGATCGCGTTTGTGCCATGCCCCCTCACGCGTCCAGTAGCTTTCGAGCGCGCACTGCTCGAACACCTGCGGCATGCTCACGCCGGGCGGGAGGGGTGTCTGCACGGACGTCACGCTGCCTTCCCGTATCGTGTTGATCATGCGGATGTGGACCGGGTCCATATCGAGCGCTTCAGCCAGTTTGTTCATCTGGCTCTCGGCGGCGAACAACGCCTGCGGCCCGCCAAACCCGCGGAACGCCCCAGTCGGAATGTTGTTGGTGTAGACCGCGTACGTGTCGACGTGCACGTTCGGACACTCGTAGGGCCCGCTGACGAGCAGACACGCATTGGCGACAACCTTGGTCGACGTGTAGGCGTAGGCACCGGCATCCGCCAGCACCTCGGCCTCCATAGCGACCAGCTTCCCCTCAAGTGTGGCGCCCCAGCGTGCCCGAATCGAGAATGGATGCCGCTTATGGTGAAAAAGGATCGACTCCTCTCGCGACCACTGGATCTTCACCGGGCGCCTCAGCCGCTGCGCCGCTAGCGCCAGCACGATCTGAACGGACATATCCTCACGGCCACCGAACGCCCCGCCGATGGCCGGGTAAATCACCCGCACCGACTCTTCGGGGACGTCCAGCGCGTGGCTGATCTGCCAGACGTCTTCATGGGTCCATTGGCCCGCGACCACCACGGTAATGCGACCCTCGTCATCGATGTACGAAAGTCCGGCCTCGGGCTGCAGGTAGGCGTGCTCCTGATAGCCAGTCTCGTAGACCCCCTCCACGACAACGTCCGCGGCGTCCCAACCCGCTTGCTGGACACCCTTGCGTATGCGAAAGTGGCACAGGATGTTGTTGGCGTTGCCGGCGTGCAGTTGAGGCTGCCCGGGTTCCATGGCTGTACGGAAGTCAAATACTGGCGGCAGTGGCTCGTAGACTATGTCGACCGCCGCGAGGGCCGCAGCCGCTTGCGCTTCGCTGTCGGCAACTGCCACTGCAACGCAGTCCATCGTCGTACGCACGATGTCGGCGCCCTCAATGCCGCTGCCCGGGCCGCACAAGACCGGCTGATCCTTGATGATCAGCCCATACTCGTTCTTTGGCACATCGCGCGCCGTGAATATCGCGTGTACGCCGGGCATCGCCTCAGCGCGCGACGTATCGACGGAGACGACTCGAGCGTGGGCGTGGTCGCTGAAGCGAAGTTTCATCCACAACTGCCCCGGGACCGTAATATCGCCGGGATAGGGGGTTTCACCCGTAACCTTGCCGTATGCGTCGATCCGGCCGACGGAGCGGCCAACGTGCTTGAGCGTCGATTCCGTCATACGTTGCTATTTGCCTTCTCGACGCGCCTTCGCGATCTGCTTGCGCACCTGCTGCTGCCGCGCTTTCTTCGCCGCCGCAGAAACAAGGATTTCGCGCTTGTCCTTCTTCATCTCGCGGTCGCTGAATTTCTCCTTCGACTTGGGCACCATCATCGCGAACATCACGGCCATAATCATCATGCAGATGAAGAACAGCGCGATCCCGACGATGACGCGCCAAATGTTCGGGTCGACCTGTCCCACAAATCGCTGCGTGTTTTCGGACAGTGGCGCGCTGAGGATATAAGCCACTACGCCAAACACGATCGTAAGGATAAGGCCAACAATGCCAAGCCATGCACGACTGCGTCGTAACTGCGATTCATCTTTCGCGAGTGGATCAGTCTGCTGAAACATCGGTCGCCTCCGTCACCCCGTGGCTCTGCGATGCGGATTGCATCGCACTGATGATCTTATAATATCCGGTACAGCGGCATAGATTACCACTGAATGCCTGCTCGATTTGCGCACGGGTGGGTTCCGTATGCTCGTGCAGCAGAGCCGCCCCGGCGACAAGGAACCCCGGCGTACAGTAGCCGCACTGCACCGCCCCCTCCGCAATGAAGCCCGCCTGAACCGGATGCAGTTGGTCACCGACTTTCAAGCCTTCGACCGTCGTCACACGCGCGCCATGGGCGCGCACCGCCGGGACCATACAGGCCATCACTGCCGCTCCATCCAGCAGCACGGTGCATGCGCCACATTCCCCTTCGGCACATCCTTCTTTCGTGCCCGGAAGGTCGGCCGCTTCACGCAGAAAGTCGAGCAGTGTACAGTCGTGTCCGCGGTCGAACCGGCGGGGAACACCATTGATCTCGACCTCGATCCGATCACCGTCAGCCAACGTGCTCGCACGCTGGATTACCGGATGAGGCTCCGCCCCCCACAGCATGGCGGCGTCCGAAGGCGGGGCCACGCTTGCATCTTGCGCTAGCATACGCAGTGCCCGATGCACCAGCACACCGATCATTTCGCGCCGATATGCCGCCGTACTACGCACGTCGTCGATGGGAGACGGCGCCGCGGCAGCGGCCCGTGCTGCGCGCGACATCACTTCGGGCGTAAGCGGCTGCCCGATAAGTTGGAGTTCGGCGTCTGGCACGCGAATAATCACTGGCGCGACACTCCCAAGCGTAATGACCGCGTCGGTCACGATGGATGCGGCGTCCAACGTCAGCAGTACGGTGCAGTTCACGACTGAAATGGCCTGCGCGCGCCGCAATCCGAGCTTGAGAAAAATCCCGCGCTGACTCGCCGTCATCTTGGGCACGCGAATGTTGACGAGAAGTTCATCCGGTTCCATGACGGTCTTACGCAGTCCGGTATAGAACTCGGCGAGGCGGATGGTACGGGTGCCGCGCACCGAACGCAGCTCGACCGACGCGTCTAGAGCCATCAGCGGGCAGATCGTGTCGTTGGCTGGAGATGCAGTGATAACGTTGCCGGCGATGGTCGCCCGGTTGCGAATCTGTGGCGCGCCGACTTCCCAACTGGCCTGCGCGAGCGGCAGCGCAAAGCGCCGGATCGGATCACTGGCGACAACGTCGTTGTGCGTCGCCATGGCGCCAAGAATCAGCGAGTCCGCGGTCTCCTCAATGCCGACCAGTTCCGCCACTCGCGACACGTCGACAAGCGCCTCGAGGTGCGGGCGCGTCCCGCGTTCAAGTTCGATCAACAGGTCTGTCGCGCCGGCTACGACTCTGGCTCGCGGTCCGTATTGTGCGAGCAAGTCCACCGCTTCGTCAGCGGAGGCGACGTTGTGATAGGTCTTCCACATGCTTCGGCCTCAAGATTAGTGTGCTTCGATTCGAGCTACGGGTTCGATGTCCAGCACCGTATACGGGTTGATATTTACGATATGCGTTTGCAGATAGTCGGTTCGTGTTTTTACGCGGTTATCGTACGTGTGCACATGCCCGTGCACCATGTAGCGCGGACGATACCAGCGCATAAACCACAACAGCGCCCGCATGCCGTGGTGCGGCCTGTCATCCAGGTCATGAATACCCTTCGGCGGCGAATGTGTCACCAGCACGTCGACCCCGTACCCTCGGCGATAACGGCGCGGGAGCAGCGAAGGCCCAAACCGGGCAACCATGTTGGCAACCTGCCAATCGTCATACTGGATCTTACCCTGATTGTAGCGTATCGACCCCTCAATGCCTGCGAAGGTTAATCCTCCGAATTCCACCACCCTCCGGTGCAGATCGACACCGCCGGGCGGTTCCTGGTCGTACATTTCGTCGTGATTGCCACGCACGTAGAACAGCGGTACACCCAGCACCGATGTAATGAATTCGAGATAAGCCGCGCTCATGTCTCCACAGCTGACGACAAGCTTGACGTCAGCGTACCTGCGCCTGAGGTTTGCGGCGTTCTCCAACTGAGCGACAACCGTGTCGCTGACAAAAAGAATCTTCACCGTCTCGCCACTGCTTGTACCATCGGATCGACGGTCGCTGTCACGTGTCCTGCTGCGACATGGATCGACCTGAACCACCTCGCTGTATCATAATGATTTCCGCAAGAATGCTCACCGCGATTTCGCGCGGTGTCTGTGCCTCGATATCCAGCCCTATTGGCGCGCGCAAGCGATTCAGCAAGTCCAGCCCGAGACCACTTCGCGCAAGAGCCTCACGCGTCAGGTGGATCCGCCGCTTGCTGCCGATTAGGCCGACGTACGGGGCTTTCGTCGCGAGCAGCGCGGGCAGCAGTCGCTCGTCTACCGGCAGGCCCCGCGTCACCGCGGCGACAAACGTGCCCTCGTCAATCACGGTCCGCGACACGATATCTACCGGATCACACACGACGTACCCGGCGAGATCCGGCACGATATGCGGCCCACAATAGTCGCTGCGATCGTCAGACAGAATGACCTGGAACCCCGCCCACTTCGCGAGCTCACACAGGGCGCTCCCCACGTGGCCGCCGCCGATTACGAGCAGTCGCGGTGCCGGCCGCACCGGATCGACCACGACCCGCAGTGTACCGCCACAGATACCTGGATCACCCGCTTCGAGACTGTTGAGCGTGTACGTCTTTTCGCGGATACGACCATCTTGAAGAGCCGCAAGCGCCTCTTGAATCGCATCCGCTTCCATTGCGCCGCCGCCGATTGTACCGATCACCGATCCGTCCTGCCGCACGAGCATCTTTGCGCCGGCCTCACGCGGCACCGAACCCTGCGTCGACACGACGGTCACCAGCGCGAACGGTTCCGACCCGTCGGCCGCCTCGCCAACTGCGACTAGCACTGCGCGTACGTCATCCATCGTCGCCTATGACGACCTCTCCGATCAGAACGCGATCTGCGTCCACGGTCCAACAGCACGTCACAGATGGCGGCGTGCGCACCCCGGTAAGGGGCGAGTACAACCCGATCGCCACCGTGTAGCGCCCTGCAGGCAATGCCGCCAAGTCTAACACAACCTGATCGGAAGTCGTGCCCAGCGGCATGATGCCCGGAGGAAGCGCGCCGCCGCCCGGATAGGCATCGTCTTGCAGGACCGGCGGCTGGTCAAGCTGCGCGTACACGTGGACAAAACGTCGGTAGTCGCCCGTCGCGCCACCCTCGTTTAGAAAATCCATCGAGACCGTCAAAATGTCGCCATCGCGCGCGATTTCCGGCTCAACGCCTACCCCCGCCTGCGCGAACTCGATCGAGACGGAGGCCGTCGACAAGGGCGCGGCCGCATAGACCCCATGCCAATAGGGCGTGACGACTTGGCTGGCATGTGAATAATCGACCTCGATGCGCAGCCCACCGCCCCGGTCGCGGGCAGGGAGCCGCGTCGGCACCACGATGAACTGACCCGGAATGGCCGGCAGAGTGCGGGTCGCAAGGTCGGCGCCGTCAACCCGGACCGTCATCGTCACCGGCGCAGTCGCGTGATAGACGCTAAGCAGCATCAAATCACCGCTCTCCGGCGCACTCAATGTGAATGACTCCGCGCCCGACATAACCCGGCCACCATCCCGCCACCGGCAGGATTCGCCGCAGCCTGTCACGTCGAGGTCGTAATACTCGCTGGCAAAACCGGCGAGACGCGCTGTGTTCGACCACGCGTAGCTGTGCGCACGTTCGCTCTCGATGTCCGCTAGGTCGACAAAGTCCAACAGAGCGCCCTCCTCCACGTGATCAAGCAGCGCCGACGGCAGGGGTGGCGCAGTCTGAACACGAGTCCAATCGGGCCGGTATACACCCTGAAATGGGCCACCAAGCGCAACGTTCGTCGCAAGATCGACGGGCGCGTCGAAACCGACCAGTGGTGGGCCGTACAACGAATCGGCTAGATAGCGCAGGCCGCGCGCGTCGGTGTAGGCAGCAACATACTCGGGCTGCTGCCGGTCGAGGTATTCGCCCACCGCTCCCGGCCCGTTGCGCCACGAGTCGGCGGCGTCAGGCGACGTCAGCCCGACCATGTCGAGGGTCGTGCGTCCACCGACGAACCGAATGAGCCCGACATCGTGCACCGCCACGACCGACTCACCGGGAATGTTGGCGGCGATCCATCGCGACATCGCCAGCGGCTGACGCGCGACGTTTTCGACGTTGATCCGATACAAGTCGAAGAACGTGACGTGGGTCAGGCCGGCGAACGCACATACGACGAGAGCGACAGCCGTCGCTGCACGTCTATCGAGCCGAAAGGTCGCCGCTGCCACAGCAGGAAAGGCGACGATCAGCAGCGGCACCGAATAGCGGTTGAAGTGCCAGAACGCGGTGTCGAGTGTTGCGATCGCGGCAAAGCCTGCGGCCCACCATCCCAGCACGAGCAGGCCGCTCAGGTTACGCCTCAGGACAAGCATCATCGCACCGACTACGGCGGCAAGACCCACAAGCGGAGGCAAGATCCAGTGTCCGTGTGCGTCCGCGCCGATTGCGAATTGCGCCCATAGGCGCGCAACGTTCTCGGCGATGCGCTCCGCGACGTAACTGAGATCGAATGGCACCACCGAAAACAGTGATTTTGACTGCCCTCCGGACGATCCCAAGCCGCCAGTGACAAGCAGGTTTAGGGCAGGCTGCAGACCAGCGGCAGCCAGCGGTACGAGAAACACGAGCGCAGCAGCACGCCATCTGCGCTGTACCACCGCGCGGCCAGCAAAAACGGTTCCAGCCAGTATTGCGAATCCCGCAGCTTCGGGCCGGCTCACGGCGAGAAGCGCAGCCGCGACGGCGAACTGCAAGGCTGACACGTTATCGAACATCAGCAGCGTGGCTGCCATCAAGCCGCCGACCAGAAGCGTTTCCATCCCGCTTGCGGCGTGCCACGTCATCGCGCCGCCGATCACCGCGAACCCTAACAGGGCGGCGATGCCCCGCAGACGTCCCCACCGCAGCGCAAGCTGCCGCACACACTCGGCGGCGACGAACAGACCGCACGCCCCGATGGCTGCAGCCCAGATGCTGACGCCGAGGCCGTGGTCTGCAGTTCCGCACGCGGCCGCAAGCAGGATCGGATAGATCAAGCTCGTTCCGCCTGATGTCGGTGGCTGACCCGGGTTGTAGACGAACGGCTCGCCTGACGCGAACTGGCATGCGTACTGGAAATGGATATATGCGTCGTCAACCGGCATTAACGGATCGCCGCCCGTGAACCTCGCGCCGAGCAACGCATAGACACACACCGCGGCAGCCGTAGCCCCCGCGTAGATCCACGGCAGCGCACGCTCGATCCGTCCCCATACGGCGGTCACGATAGGTAGGGGTCCGTAAACACGTCGATCATGAAACGGACGTCTTCGCCGATGCAGTACAACACCGGCGATGTTGCCCCGGCGTCCAGATAGTCGTTGACCTTGCGTCGAACGTCGTCAGGTGTCCCGGCGGCCATCAGCGCTAGCAGGACTTCTTCGGGCACGAGGCGAGCCGCTTCGTCCAAGCCCGACTCTGCTGCGGTCCGGGTGACCAAATCGATCAGCGACGTGGCGACACCGTTGGCCTGCATTAAGGCCGGCTGAGCCAACACGGCGCCAGCAACGAACCGCCGTGCTTCGGACATCGCCTGCGCGCGATTGCGATTGACCGAGCATGCGATCAACTGCGACCGGTCGACAAATTCGATGGGCCGGCGCGTGACAGCCGCACCGCGCCGGATTTCGTCGAGCGCCGCCCGCGTATAAGCAGGCGTAACGAGATAATTGAGCAGCGCCCCGTCGGCAAGCTCGCCGGCCAGCGCGAGAGTACGCGGCGCAGTGCCGCCAAGGTAGATCGGGATACGCCGGCTTTGCAGCCGCATCTCGTGTTCGGGAATCTGCGCGCTAACGAGCGTTACGAATTCCCCGCTGCGAGACACCGATCGCCCGGCAATCAACTCGCTCAACGCATTTGCCACCTCGCGCAGCGCAAGCAGCGGCCGATCGCGTTCAATCCCGACACGAGCGGCTTCCGCGTCCGTCCACCCGCCCAATCCACACAGTATTCGATCCGGGGCAAGCTCATCGAGCGTGACGAGGGACGTGGCCAGCAGGCCGGCGTTGCGCGTCCACGGGTCGAGCACGCTCGTACCCAGCTTGATGCGCGTCGTCACGGCGCCGAGCGCAGCCAGTACCACCAATGAGTCCCGCAGCAGCATACGCTCTGCTTGCCAGACGGCTTCGAATCCGCGCAGTTCTGCGTACTGCACCACCCGTATAGCGTCAGGCAGCGGCATCTGCGCGGGCAGGAACAGACCTAACCGCTTGAACATGCCTAGCCCATCATCCGCCGTTCAAATGCGGATTGCAGCTCATCGAATGCTTCGGCGAGCGATACGCCGTCCGGCACGGTACGGCCAAAGACGGCCTGATAGAACGCGTCGATGTCCTCGGGGATGTCGAGGTCGTACTGCAAGTTGTGCGAATGATACTCGGCGACGTGTACGCCCAGCACGTGCGCCTGATCGAGATGTCGCTGATAGCTGCCCGGGCCGTAATCATATTCAAGCAGCCCGGGCGGCCTAACCAACAGCGCGTTGGTTCCGTCGTGCAGTCGATCGGTAGCAATGACCACGCACTGCTCGTGCGTTCCCGCCAAACGGATCATGTCCGTGACGTCGTCAATTCCGATGAGCGGCACGTCCGCAGGCAGTACGAGGATCGAGCCGGCGTTCCAAGAGGCGAGCAGTTGCGTCGCGCGCATCAGGGCCGGGTTGAGCGCAGGCTGGCCGCTTTCCTGTACCGTGCGCGCCCCAAAGTCGCGAGCAATGCTCAGGACCTTATTGTCACGGCTGATCACCAACGTACCGGTGACCTGCCGCGCAGAACGGGTTGTCTCCAGTATGTGCCGGAGCGTCATCTCAGCGAAGCGCTGGCGCTGATCGGCCGACAACACGTCGGCCAGCCGGCTTTTCGCACGGTTTAGCGGTTTGACGGGCAACACCACCCACACGCTCACCGGATTTGCTCCCCGATATAGCCGATCAATTCGCTCGCAAAGCGCATGCGATCTGTCGGCTCAAGCATCAACGTATCTCGCTGAACGACGTTCATTCCATCCCGTGCAAATATCGGATTGCGAACATCGTCAATGAAGTCGGTCAATAACGCCCCGTAGAAGTCGGCGACGCTGCGCCCGCTGACCTCAAGACCCTGCTCGGCCATGAGCTTTGCCGCCGGCCCCTTAACCGCCTTGCCATCGATAATCGGCGTCACCGCGACACGGGGCACGTCACGCGCAAGGAGTCGCTCGCGCATGTCGCCGACGGCCAGAATCGGCCCAATCGACAGCCACGGGTTCGACGGCGCAAGGACGATGCACGTCGCCCAATCGATGGCCGCAGCGACTTCGGCAGTTACGCTTGCGTCTTCCGCGCCCACGTAGCGAACGAACTTGACCTCGGGCTGCCAGCGATAGCGGACGAAGTACTCCTGAAAGTCGAGTTCCCCGTAATCCGCTGTCAGGACTCGGGTCGGAACCGGCGCGTCGGTCACAGGGAGAATGTCGATGTCCACACCCATCGCGCTTACCAATTCCGCGGTCACTTGTGTGAGTGTCGCGCCGTCGGCCATCCGCTGCGTACGATACATATGCGTCGCCAGATCATTGTCCGTGAGGCGAAACCACGCGTCGTCACCCATTTCGACCAAGGCTTGCAGCACAGTCGACGTATCGCCGGCCACACCCCACCCGTTTACCGGGTCAACCCTGCCAGCCAACGTATACAGCACGGTGTCGGAATCGGGGCAGATCTTCAGCCCGTAGCGGCGGAAGTCGTCGCCCACGTTGACGACGATTCGAAGCGCGCCGGGCGGCAGGCAGCGGCTCAGCCCGTCGGCCAGCTTGGCCCCGCCTACGCCGCCAACAAACAACACAACGCGCAGTTCTGTACTCACCGCCACACGACACTTTCTTCCAACGGGTTTCGAGATCGCGACCGGCTTTCTGCCGGCGCTCCCACCGCGACGATCGCCTGCGGCTCCCAGTCCGCATCAAGTCCCAAGGTTGTGCGCACGACATCCTGACAGAACAGCGGCGCGCACATCCAGCAGGCTCCCAGCCCATAGGCGTGAGCACTGAGCAGCAGGTTCTGCCCGGCCATCGCCACGCTCTGAACAGCCATGGTGCGCTCGTGGGCCGCCCGGATCGGGTCGGGATACGCATCCATGTCGCGCATGGTCAGGCACAATACGATAAGGATAGGGGCGCCGGTCAGCCGAGCATACGACCGCCCGGCATCAGCCTCGATGGCTTCTTGCGACACGCCGTCGCGCTCAAGGTCTGCACGCAGTCGGTTGCCCATTGCAGCCGCCAGTGATCGCTTCGCCGCGTCGTCCTGGATCACGGCAAAGCGCCACGGCTGACGATTGTGCGCAGATGGCGCGCGAATGGCGGAATCCAGCAGCGCAGTCACGACATCGCGCGGGACGCGTTCGCCGGTATACCGGCGAATCGAACGTCTGCCGTAGATGATCGCGCGCAGCGACTCGACCCGTTCTCGGGCATCGGGATTAGCGATAAAGGTCATGTTGGGGCTGCCGATTCAAGTCTGCTGCCGAACCATACGGACCGACTGAGGGGATACCGCGTACGAGCACGACTGGCAAGCCATCCGCACCCTCTCCGCAGATCAGGTGCGCTGCCGACGCCAGCAAATCGCCGTACGCGCTTACGGTAATGCGGAGGGGCCGTCCATACAGATCTTCGCTTCCGCGCAGATCGAGCACTGTGGTTACCCCTGCCGCGCCAATCGCCACGCCGATGTTGCCCACGCGAAACGGTCGACCGTGCGAGTCGCTGATAATTACACCACACACGGCACCCGTGAGCGCTTCGATACGATCTCGCAGCGCCGACGCGCTGCCGTCTGGGTCAACCGGCAGCAGAAGCGCATGCGTATCGCCGTCTTCGATATTGCTCTGGTCGATTCCCGCGTTGGCGCTCGTGAACCCGAGCCGGTGGGTGGTCACAAGCACGTTTGGGGCCACGCGCGATACGCTCGCCGATTCGCGCAGGACCAGCTCGACGATTCGCGGGTCTTTGCCCGTCTTGCTGGCGAGCGCCTGCGCCTCGTCCGATGCTGTGACCGTCCGCAGGTCGACCATGCGGCCTTCGCTTTTGGAGACAATCTTGGACGAAATCACAAGCACGTCGTTGGTGATCAAACGTTCCCCGGCCCGATGTATTGCTTCGATGATCATGTCCGCGAGGTCGTCACCCGCGTGAATCAGCGGAATCCCCGGTACCGACCACAGCGTTACGCGCCGATCGCTCACGAGGGAAGTCCTGTGATTCGAATCCCTGTCCCCTTGACGCCATACACTTTGTTGATGTGCAGGAGCACCGGGGTCAATGCTTCGGCCGCGACAACATTGGCCAGCGGGCCAGCGTCGATGCCGCGCATTCCAGCCGCTTCGACCAACCGAATTACGTCTCGTTTGGCATCGTCATCGTCAGAGCACACCAACACATCGCAGTCGACGTCCGTATTCGGATCCTTGAGCTTGCCCGCGCTTACGTTGTGGAACGCGCCTACGACGCGCGCATCCGGGCCGAGAATACGCTGCGTATTGAGCGCGGCGGCATCGCCTTGCGGCACGAACACAGTGCGAACATGCGGCGGCTTTAACGGCACGGTCAAGTCAACGACGATCTTGCCGGCAGTATGCGCCTTGATTGACTCGACGATCTCAGGCTGTGCGTCAAACGGCACGGAAACCACGACGAAGTCTGCAGCGGCCGCGGCATCCGGGTTCGCCATACCAGTAAGATAATCCCCGCCCAGTTCGTTATTCAGCTCACCGCAGCGCGCCACCGCCCGTTGTGCATCGCGCGAGCCGATCAGCACACGATAGCCGTTGAGCGCCCAGCGCATCGCCAGCCCGCTGCCCTCTTTGCCAGTACCGCCGATAACTGCCAAAGTGACCATGATTCCGCTGTCGCTTTCGGCCATAGTTGTCCTTTCAGGTGGTGCCTGTCTGCAGCAGTGACCTTCACAATTATAGTCTGTCCGCGGACGACCTTCGATTGACGTCGCTTACTCTAGCGCACGTACAGATCATCAACGGTTCGCGCCGACTGAAATGAATCCCAGCGCGTTCGGATGAACGAGATGCGATGCTTAGTCGGGTTGGAAACGGGTGGATGCTTACGGGTAATTGGGCCGAGCGCGACGCGATAGTATACAGCCTGTGCGCGCGGATGGTCGGGCTCGTCCGGCAGCACCCAACTGCGGTAGCTCAGCTCAATGCCTGTCACCCTTGCGTAGCAATGCACCGCGCCGTTCAGCGCGCCGAAAGCCCGGCTGAAGAAAAACGCGAGATACGTTGCATCGATGCCTTCAGGAAAGCGCCCGACCGGAATGCGGTACCACTGCTCGTCACGCAGGCGCACAAAATCACGCTTGCGGTTGATAACGCAAACAAGGACACGCTCGTCGGGGTCGATCACGGATTGTCTTCTGAGTCGATGAGATCCAGTTCCATGACGCGCATTTCGTTCAGTGTTTCGTCGCGCCGACGGAACAGCCCACGGTAGCGCGCTTTGTCGCTGTCGTTCATCTGATCTACGGCGCCGCCATAGGATGCCAGCAGGTCGTCAATCTCGGCATCTAGCGCCTCATACGTCTGCACCAGCTGCTGATAGCGGTCTATATCGCGCTTCAGATCGTCCGGGAGGTCGCTCATGGTTGATCTCCCCCTGAGTCCTTGTCTGGCTCGACATTCTCTGTTGATGCTACCACATACAGCGGTCGTCCGCGCGTTTCGTCATAGATACGTGCGACATACTGCCCGAGCACGAACAGGAAGAAAAGCTGAAAGCTGCCGAGCAGCAAAAGCACCACGATTGTCGTCGCTTGGCCGCCGAAGAATTCTGGTCCGAACCGGATGCGCAGCAGTGCGATAACCGGTATCGCCAACACGGCCAGCAGGCCCAACGCGAGCGACACGTAGATCATCACCTGAAGCGGGAAGAACGAGAATCCCGTCACGGCATCCCAAGCAAATCGCATCATCTTGCGCAGCGGATACTTGGTCTCGCCGATCGTACGCGCCTCGCGCACATATTGCACGCCGGTCTGACGAAACCCGACCCAGCTCGTCATGCCGCGAATGAAGCGGTTGTGCTCGCGCATCGTCCGCAGCACGTGGGCGACGCGCTCGTCCATCAGCCGGAAATCGCCGGTATCTAGCGGAATGTGGACGTCGGTAATGCGGTAGATCACGCGGTAAAACATCTTGGCCGTTGCGCGTTTGAACCACGATTCGCCTTTACGTTCCGAACGAACCGCATACACCACTTCGTAGCCCGCCTTCCAGCGATCGATCAGCTCGAGGATAACCTCGGGCGGGTCCTGCAGATCGGCATCGATCAAGACCACCGCCCGGCCGGACGCGAAGTCGATGCCGGCGGTCACTGCCACCTGATGACCGAAGTTGCGCGCAAAGTTGACGATCTTCACGCGGGGGTTCTTCGCAGCCTCGGCACGCATCTCATCGAGCGACTTGTCGCGGCTTCCGTCATTGACGAGAATCAGCTCCCATGGCTCGTCCGTCGAGTCCATGACGCGGGTCACTTCAGACACGAGGCGCGGGACATTCCCCTCTTCGTTGTAGACGGGGGCAACGATCGAATACGTTGGGCGTACGGTCATGGACGAGTCTCGATATGCGGTATCGTGGTCGACAGATTTTACACGGATGTGGCGGCGAATACGCACAAACTCACGCGGCGCCACCAATTCTGCCACAAGCCGGGCTGTTAGGCACCGTTGGCCGCTTTAGCGAACTGGTATCACGATTCGCTGTCGGGTATAGTCGACGGATTGCTGCCGCAGGGCCATAGCCGACAAGGGTACGAGGGCTTCATGGGAATTGACGCGGAACTGTTCCGGAATACGCTTGCGAAATGGGCATCCGGGGTCACGGTCGTTACGACGACACATGATGGCCGGCCTCATGGATTGACGGTCAGCTCGTTTTCGAGCGTCAGTCTCGACGCATCGCTCATCCTCGTGTGCATCAGTCACCGGGCGGCCTCACTCCCCGTGCTGATGGCTGCGGGCCACTTCGCCGTCAACATCCTGTCGTCAAGTCAGCAGGAAGTCGCTCGGCGTTTTGCTGGCATGATTCCGGACATCGTCGACCGCTTCGAAGGCGTCGAGTACTCTACGCTCGAAACGGGATCGCCGCTGCTCGACGGCGCACTGGCGTGGATCGACTGCCGCACAGCGCAAACGGTTGTAGCTGGAGATCATACGATCTTTGTCGGCGAGATCGTGGCTGCCTCCGTTTTCGACGAAGTCCCGTTGGTCTATACGAACCGGCGTTGGGGAAGCTTCGTCCCTCTAACTTGACTTGCCCTTTGACTCGGGCTGTTTCTTTCCGGCAGACGGGGCTGGGAAAATGGCAGCGGCAGCCATCGCGGCACCGACGATCCCCGCGTCGTTGTAGAAATGTGCCGGCGCGATCTCCGCGTTGATGTTGATGTATTCGACAAACCGGTCGAAGCGCTTGCTGATGCCGCCACCAATGATGAACATATCCGGCGTGAAGATCCGCTCTAGATGAGTGAGATAGTCGTGCACACGCCGACCCCACTTCGACCACGACATCTCTTTCTCTTCCTTGACCCGCGCCGACGCGCGCGCCTCGGCGATCTTGTTCCCCATGTGCAGGTGGCCGAACTCTGTATTGGGCACGAGCTTGCCGTCGAGAAAAAGCGCGCTTCCGATTCCTGTGCCGAACGTGAGCATGATGACTACCCCCATCTTGCCCTTTCCGGCGCCAAAGACCATCTCTGCCTCGCCTGCCGCATCGGCATCGTTGAGCACGACAAACGGCATTTGCACGACATCTTTGAACAAGGTCTGTCCGTCACACCCGATCCAAGCGGCATCTACGTTCGCGGCAGAAAGCATGACGCCGTTTTTGACAATCCCGGGATACGTACAGCCGATCGGCCCCGAGTACGCCGCCATCTCGACCAGCGTCTTCACCGCCTGAGCGACCGCGGTTGGCGTCGAAGGTTGAGGCGTATCGACGCGCAGTCGTTCGGACACCAGTTCTCCGTCGGCCGCGTTGACGACTGCCCCTTTGATCCCAGAGCCGCCGATATCGATTCCGAGAAATGTAGCCACGTCTACGCTCCCTTACGTGTCGTCCATTCGATGACAAATTGGGTCAGCAGGCGCGCCCCATAACCCGACATGCCCTTTGCCGGGATATACGCGCTCGCTCCCGAATCGGCAAATGTGCCTGCCATGTCCACGTGCGCCCATACCGGATAATCGACGAACTCGGCAAGGAACATAGCGGCCACGCTTGCACCGGCCTTCGCGACCGTCGAGCTGTTGCGCATGTCCGCCGTGTCGCTGTCGATCTGTTTGCGGTATTCGGGCGCCATCGGCATCGGCCATACGCGCTCGTATACCGAATTGCCCGCGCGCTCGAGCGCGCGGCGCAGCTCTGCATCCGACGTAAAGACCGCCGAATACACACCCCCAAGAGCGGACGCCGCCGAACCGGTCAGCGTGGCGATGTCGACCACCGCATCGGGCGCGAACCGTTTGCCATACACCAGCGCGTCGGCCAGAAGCAGGCGCCCTTCGGCGTCAGTGCTGATGATCTCGATCGTTTTGCCATTCGACGCCGTGATGACGTCCTGCGGGCGATACGCAGCAGAGTCCACTAGATTCTCCGACGCGGGGATGATGCCGACAACGTGCTTGTCGACGGCCAACTCCGCAACGGCCTGCATCGCACCGAGGACCGCCGCTGCGCCAGACATGTCGCCTTTCATACCGATCATGCCGTCGCGCGTCTTCAGCGAGTAGCCGCCGGTGTCGAACGTCACGCCTTTGCCGATCAGCACAAGTGTGTCCAGGTCGGCGGAACGATGGGCATTGTGCTGCAGTACGATGAACCGCGGCGGATTGTGGGCGGCTTGTGCTACAGCCAGAATCGCGCCCATTTGCAGTGCCTGCATCTGACCCCGTTCCAGCACCTCGATCTGCAAGCCGCGCTCTCCAGCGATCCGAACCGCCGTCTCGGCGAGATACGCGGGTGTACACACGTTGGGCGGGAGATTCGCCAGATCCCGAGCGAGGGACGCCGCGCGAGCCAGTGCTGTGCCGGTACGCACACCCGCCTCAGCCCGCTGTACCACGTCCTCGGAGCAAACGATCATGGCTTGTTCGAGCTTGTTCGAGTCAGCCGACTTCGACTTAAGGCCGTCAAACGTGTATAGCCCGAGCATCACACCTTCGGCAACGGCAGCTGCGGTCATGTCAATCGGATCAGGCAGACCGTAGATCGCTGCGGTCTTCGCGCCTAAGTCTTGCACCCGCTTGCCTGCCACCGCGGCAGCGCGTCTGATCTGCTCCGCTAACGGGAGATCGCCGTTTCCGAGTCCAACCAAGACGACCCGCTTGAATGCTATCGATTCCGGCGGATAGAGAACGACGGTCTGCTCAGCCTTGCCAGAAAAGTCGCCTGCGTTGAGAAGTCGGTCAATGAGGCCCCCCAAAGCCGCGTCGATCGCACTTGCGCCGAACGAGGCTGCCGCTTGCGCGCCTGAAGGCACCAAAACGACAAGCGCATCCGTCTCCATGGCCTCCGGGCTTTCTGCCCGAATAGTGATGTCAACCATATCAGTTCCTATGTTCTGGGTGGGCCACACGTCAATGGACCAGATTATGCCGTAACCACCATCAATTCGACACGTCCCGCCCTACTCGCCTTCGCCCGACTTGCGCGTCCGCAAATAGATCTGCCGGCCAGCGTGCTGCGCCGCGCGGCGGACGCTAATGTCGGGATCGGTCTCAAACAGGGCCTGAAGCGCAGGAAGCGCGTCGTGATCGCCGAGCTCGGTCAGTTCGCTGATGGCCTCAAGACGCGCCTCGGGACGCCGATCCTTGAGTCGTGCGAGGTGATACTGCACAAGTTTCTTTTGATTGCTGGTCAAGATGAGTCCTCGCATCTGTGCTCGAACACGCGCAGTAGTATAGCCCACCCGCTTGCCGTCGTGCTGCCCTGCCACTGAACTTGGTGTATGATTCAGAGCAGACAACCTTGCGTGGGGGGTGCACTTCGATGGCAAACTTTATCGCCACTGTCCTCGGCAACCTTGACTTTCCGGCCATTCGCGAGGTCAACGTTCGTACTGGGCCCGCGGTCATCAACCAACTGCTGTTTCGTGTTGCGGTCGGTCTGCAGGCGGATATTCTCGCCATTCAGGCGGATTCTACCGGGAGCGCAAAGGACGGCAAGGTCTACCAATGGCTCAACTTGGACTTTGGCGACGGTCGCCAAGGCTGGGTGCGTGACGACCTGATCGCCGTCGAGGGCGATGGATCCGCATTCGGCTACGGATTCATTCCTCAGCGCACGCAGGCATTTGCGCTCGCGCGTACCGTTATCATGCCTACGCCCAACGTTCCCGACCCGACGCCTGCCCCGCCGCGCCCTGAACCGACCGAACCCGCAGAGCCGACCGATTCGCAGCCTGAATCCGTACCGCCTATGCCAACCCCATCCGGCGAAGAGGGCCACGCGCTAACCATGGGACGTGACGGAGTCAACGTCCGCCGCGGTGCGGGTACGGTCTTTGAACCGGTCGGGCGCTTCCCGCACCGCACGCGCTGCCGGATTGTAGGCGCACAGCCTGAACACAATCGCGCGAGCCGTTTCAAGTGGGTGAACGTCGAGGCGCAGGGCACGACAGGCTGGATACGTGAGGACCTGCTGCGGTATGTCGGAGACGTCGAGCGGCATGGGCTGGCGTACTTGGACGCCTACCCGGCGCCGATGGAACACTCATGGTGGGTCCGCGACTGGAATACCGACCCCAATTTCGCCGCGATCCACTACGGGTGGGACCTCGGCGCAGTGACCGGAGAACCGGTGCTGGCCGGGCCGACCGGTGGATTGGTCGTGCAGGTTACGCGCTGTACTGCGTGTACACAGGCTCAGCCCAACGTATTGTCGCAGGGACGCCGCTTGAACGACCCGGCCGTTCTGCAAGATCCCGCATGGGGGTTCGGTTACGGGAATTACGTCGTTGTCCGCTATTTGCATGACCAGCTTCCCGCGTCGACACGCGCAGAATTGCAGCGGCGCAACCTTACCGGATACCACATCTTCACGATATACGCGCACCTGAATACGATCGACGTGCAGGCCGGGCAGGTCCTCCAGCCAAATCAGCGGGTCGGAGGATGCGGAAACACGGGCAACAGCGAGGCCACCCACTTGCATCTCGAGATTCGGGCATGGAACAACCCGAACGAAACCAGTACCGGGCGCATGATCGCCAACCGGATGGACCCGGTGGTGCTGTTCAGGCGTTAACTGCGACGGGCAACGCGGCGGATAATCGACGAAGCGATTGACCGCGCTTCGTGCACGCCAGCCAGTTGAGCCGCGACAAAGTAAACGGCCGCCCCAAGCAGCCCGCAAATGGCCACAATCACGAGTGTGTGCTGGCTGGACATGAGCGCCGCAGCAGCGGCGACTACGGCCCCCATCACGGCGGCTGCCGCACACGCTCGTGCGACCATTTCCACGACGCGGCGCGTCGGCAGTTGCGGCACGCGTCGGCCCAACAGGTACCAGAGCAGCGCGGCTTCCAACAAGGTCGTGACCGAGTTGGCCAACGCTAAACCGGCGGCGGGTGTGCGCTCGATGGTGGCCGGATCCCCGATAAACTGAATGAACACGATACTGAGCACGATGTTCGCCACAAGCGCCATCACGCCGACAGCCACCGGTGTTCGGGTATCGCCCAAGGCGTAAAACGCACGTGACAGTATCTCAAGGAACGCGTGCCCGATCATGCCGAGCGCGAAGAAAGCGAGCACCCACGCCGTCGCCTGTGTCGCCTGAGACGTCCACTCCCCGCGCTCGAACAGCAGCGCGATCACCGGACCGCCGAGCACGATCAAGCCGACGGATGCAGGGATCGCGAGAAAAGCTACACCGCGCAGCGCGTCGACAAGCCGATCGCTGTACCCTTCAAGATCGTTCGCGTCGGCAAGCTTCGACAGGGTGGGAAAAACGGCTGTACCGGCACTCTGGGCAATCACCCCGAGAGCGAAGAACATCATGAACCAGGCGACGTTCATCGCCGAGTTGCTGCCTTCGGACATGCGCGTCGCGAAGAACACGTTCACGAGAAAGTTGATTTGCGTTACGGCCAAGCCCAGAACGCGCGGCAGCATCAGACGCAGAACGCGGCCGCTGCCCTCGACATCGAACCGCAGCAGCGGCCGAATCTTCGCACGAACGCGTATGAGGCCCGGGACCTGAACGGCAAGGTGCAGCAGCGCACCGAGGATTGCGCCAAATGCCAGCCCGTACACGTTGGCGCCGCTCTGGGACGCGTAGGCAAACGGTCCGCTTTCGGTCGGGATAACGCGCGTGAGCACAAGTGCGCCGAAGATCAGCCCGAGGTTGTACATACTGATCGCCAGAGCAGGTAGTGTGAATTGTTGATGAGCATTTAGGATGCCCATCACCAGCCCGCTGGCAGAGAAGATGACGGTCGTAATCAGCATCCACTGTGCGAGATGCGCCGCAAGCTGCTGGTATTCTGGAGGCACGTCGGCAATGAGGATCGGCATGTACAGCGGGGCCGTGACGGCTAACACGAGGCCGAATAGCCCCGTCGCCGCCGCCGACCACGACATTACGGCCGACGCGAGTCGCCACGCGTCCGCGTCGTTCCGCCCGAGAAAGCGCGTGAATACCGGGATAAACGCCGAGCCGAGCGCCCCGCCGGCCACCAGCGTGAACAGCAGTTCCGGGATACGCTGAGCACCAAAGAACACATCGAGTTCAGCCGACGCGCCGAAGCTGGCCGAGTATGCGGCTGTACGTACCACACCCAACACACCGCTGGCGAGGAACCCCAGCAGTACTACAAGGGCGGCGCGCGCGACCTGCCCTGACGACAGTGCCCGTACTTCGGTCATCCGTCCCCCCGGTTTGGGATAGAATAGTTCGATGAATTATAATCGCCGGGCAACGCACAGCCGTATCCCGAACTCAACTGAAGGGACTGCTCATGGCAGCGGTGCGCAACACGCTGGAGCACTTCTATATATCCCTCGTGACAACCCGTGGAGACGCTAAGGGCAGTTTGAAGGTAGCGGCTCGTACAGCACAAGTGACTCAGGAGTTGATCGCGCGGCTGACCGATCGTTTTCCCCTGTCAGCCGCCGAGCTGCCGCAGTCGTTGACGCTGCTGCGTGACAGCGCAGGTGGGCAGTTCTTTGCCGTTCACGTGATGCGTAATCCGGACGGCAAGCCCCTTGGGCACTATATCATTCTGCCCTCCGACACACTGCGCGCGATGCAGGGGAATCTCCGCGCGTTGATCGGAATGCTTGATACTACGGCACCCAACATCGCGGGCCGCATGCCCGAGTTGCTTCCCATCGCACTGACCAACCTTTTGCCGATCACACCCGAGCAGCAGACGGAGGACATGCTGACCCTGCTGTCGATTACCGGCAACCGGATGGACAGCGTCGAACAGATGATGGCGGCGATCATTCAGGGGGTGCGGCTCGTCATACAAAACGCACCGGCCGATGTCGCGCAGCGACTTAAGCTGGTCGATGGCTTGTTGGCCATGCTCCCGCCATCGGTTCGTTTCGCGGTCACATTCACCACCGACTCGGCGACGCATGAGGATGTCGAGTGTCAAGTGTGCTTCGCACGTGAGGCGGTGAGCTCTGCCGACGTCGTGCGTTTCGACTGGGTCTCGGGGCAAACGTTCGGCGTGCCGATTCGGGACGACTACGCCCGGTTCGTGATGAGCCAGCTTCGCCTCGACACCAGCCTCGTGATCGAACGTACCACAGCCATGACTCCTGCCGCGGGCTGGTACTTGAGCCAAGGACACCGGCTTGCTGAGGCGTTGGCCTACGGATCGTATCGCCTGAAGGTGGACGACGCGCTGTCAAGCGGTCAGCCGGTCAGCCACGAAGACGCGTCCACGATCCTGCGAACCGATCCCACGCTTTCCGACTCGCTGCGCGCGGCGTATGCGCGCCATCTTCTGCAGCTCGCGCTGGTCATGCACGCCGTGACAGATGCAGACCCGGTCGCGGACTTGTTTGTAAAGTTCCCCGAACTCGAGCGCGACGCGCTCATCCAACTCGCATCCGCATGTCACAAGGGCGAAGCGCCGGACGTGTATCGTCTGGTTACGCGCTGGCTGGCAAAAGACGTAGAACTTCCATCCCGGCTGCGGTGGCAGCAGCTCGCCCAAAGGGCGGCCCTGATGGGTTCGCGTGCGCTCGCTGAAGCTCGTGATTTGTCAGGACTGTCGAACCTGATCCCGGACTTAATCGCATCCGCCCGTATCGCCAATTTGCGGGAGGTCAGTCGCCCTCTGCTCGAAACTCTCGTGCCATTTGCATCCAAGGGGTCGGACCTCGCTAACGACCTGTTCCTGATGATCGCCGACTTGATGGATGTCGACAACGCGCGCCAGTTCCTGAGCGCACCGACAATTCAAGGGTTGCTGCCCCAAGACGTTTCGACGTTCCTTAACGTGCTCAAGCCGGAAAGCGGTCAAGCCCCTCCCGGCGTCCTACTGAAGGCGGCGCGTGCCTTCGGATCCCATCTGGACGCGCGCCTGATCGCCCAGTTCGCCCTTTGGGCGAGACAGTACGATCGCCTTGACCTGCTGGAAACAGACGTGCTGTCGGCGCTCGCGCGGGCAGCGCTCGAGGCCGACGAGCATACGCGCGCCGATATCGGGCAGGTGGCGGATGGTTTCACGCCCGATCAGCTCGAAATCCTTGGCCAGCAAGGGAGTTTCCAGCTCTTGCGTATCAAGCTGGCAATCGGTGACTACGCTGCGCTCGGTACGCAGCTGCGCATGCAGTCCAAGACGCTGTATGTGGGCGAAAAGCAGCTGTTGTATCTACGTGTCGTGGAACGACTGTTTACCGACACGCCCATCGCGGCCGAGGAAATCCCAAACGCTATCGCCTCCCTCAACGAACAGGGAATCGTCGGCGCGCCGCTGGCAATGGCCGGCCTCGGCAGTTTGGTTGAACGCACGCCGTCCCCGCCGGTCGACGTCGTCGCCACCGACGTGATTTCGATTATTCGCGCGACGCCGGACATTGTGAGCGTGCTCCCGACTCCGTCTCTGGCACGGCTCGTCGCCTATATGCTTACGACCAACAACATCGCGTCGGCGGCGGAGACGACCGTCAACTTCGGGGCTGCCGCCGAAAAACAGAAAGTCAGCTTTGTCGACGCGGCGCGGCAGCTTGTGGCCGCATGCACCAAACCCGCACTTGAAAAGGCCGATGGCATGGCCATCCTGCGGACGTTCGTACGCAGTGCGCCGGCCCGCGAGCACCCACAGATCCTCGCGTATCTATCGCGCGAGTTCGGCCTTGATCGCGGCGCTCAGTTCGAGATTACGCGTTACATCTATCAGTTGATGTCCGGCAAGGATCTCGCCACGTTTTTGCGCAGTGCGGCGATTACATGGCGCCTGCTCGGTGCGTTGAACGTCATGTTCATCGACCGGAACGAGCTTGAGGCCGATCACGTCGAGTCGATGCTGTCGGGTTTGGGCGGCGCGCTCGGCCAGGCCGACCGCACACAAATTCGGGCGGCGATCCTCGACCTAATTAAAGCGCTGGCAGCTGCAACCGAGTTGAAACGGGCGACTCGCCCGCGCGAGGACCGCCTGACGACCAGTTTCGACATCTTGCGTGCGATGGGCGTAGCTTTGAGCAGCGCCGCGTTCAACAACCCGAGCCTCCCGCCCGGCCAGCCGTTCGGCGTACCTGACAAGCTGGCGCTAAAACAGGCCATCGTCACGTCGCTTGCGTTTATCGTCCGGCTGACGCGCCCATCGCCAGCCAACGTTACGGCTCGCGCAGTCAAGGCCGAGATTGACAGCATGATTCTCGTGCAGGATGAAGAGGCGCGGCAAATGATCAACGATCGCGCTTCGATGCTCGTCCAGCTCTCGCGTTTGATTCCGGAGATTGGCGCTGAGAGTAACAGCGGACTGCTCGAGGCGAACAACCGCACCAAGAAGCTGGACGTTGGGCGCGAGAATCCGACCAGCGAACTCGAAGTGCTTCGCTGTGTTTTCGGATACTTCGGGCGTCAAGCCTGAGCGTCGCTCGTTCCGTTGTCTTTGGCGAAATCAGCGACCTGCCCCCCCGCTAGGTGGACGAGCCGCTCGTAGCCGACTGGCATAATCGACGTACTGCTGCCTGCCGCTGCGTAGACCAGTTCGTAACGACCCAGCGACTGATCGATGAATCGCGTCAGCTCGGGGGTCTTGTGCCCGAACGGGGGCACGCCGCCGGGCAGATAGCCGGTGATCGCCACGCATTCATCGGCCGTTGCCGTGCGAACGCGTTTGCGAGACACGTCGAAGCGTGCTGCCAGCTTGCGGTCGTCGATGCGCTGGTCGCCCGACGCGATCACAAGCACCGGTTTGCCATCGACCATGAACAGAATGCTCTTGGCGATCTGTCCCAACTCACAACCGATTTGCTCGGCCGCAAGCTGTGACGTGGCAGTAGACTCGGAAAAGTGTGTGATCTGAACATCGCTTGCCAATTCGTCAAGCACGCGCTGAACGTGATCGGACGTCCATGGTTCGGTCATTGTGACGCGTCACCTCTGTGGATAGCTGTTAGTCGAAATAGTTGCGCGGAAGCACGATCGTGAAGCTGCTGCCACGACCGACCTGACTCTCGACCGAGACCGTACCGCCATGCACCGCCGCGACTTCGCGGGCGATGAACAGCCCCTGTCCTAACCCGCGCGGCTCGATCCGCGACCCGTCTGCCGCGACGGCCGTGCCGCGGTAGAAGCGGTCGAAGATGCGTGGCAAATCGTCGTCGGAAATGCCGACGCCGGTATCCACGATGTCGATCGCGATCGCCTCGCCGGCAGGATCGTCTAGACCGACGGCCACCCATATACAGCCATCCGGTTCGGTGTACTGAATGGCATTCCGGAGCAAATGGCCGACTGCCCACCGCAGGCGCGCCTCGTCAGCCTCGAATTCGAGTGCGACCGCATTGCGGACCATCAGACGTATTTCGAGCTGTGCCTGACGCACGTCGGGCATCATCCCGTGCAGTATGCTCGACATGAGCCGTGGCAAGTCGACCGGCCCCACCAACGGTTGGAACGTGCCGGCACCCATTTCAGCCAAGTCGAGCATCTCGACGACCATCCGGTCGAGGACATCGACGTTATGGGCCAGCGTCTCGACGAGCTGGGCCGAGCGTGGATCGTCCTGAACCTTTCCGATGAGCAAGTCCGCCGCGCCCTTGACCGCCTGCATCGGCGTGCGAAGCTCATGCGAAATGGACGTCAGAAAGTGATTGCGAAGCTGCTTGGAGACTTGATCGCTGTTGACGTCGCGCACGAATACGACGGTTCCGAGCGCTTGCCCCTCGTCGCCGGTGATGGCGGCAGTTCTCAGCACGAGTGGTTGGCCGTGGACTTCGATGCGTTCGGGCTGATCGGACGGTGTGACGCCGCCCGCGTCTGAGGCACGTGCCTGAATCCCCTTTAGCGCCATGCCAAACTCGCTGTTGTACAGGTCGTCCTCAAACCCGATCAGGTCGCGTGCTGGGCCGTTCATGAAGACCACGCTGCCGTCAGCGTCAAGTACGAGCGCACCGTCTTCCAGTGAGTTAAGCGCCCCGCGTAGGCGTTCGAGATCGTGCTCTTTGTCTCGCAGTGCTTGGCTCAGCCGGTCGGCACGCAGCTCCAACAGGCGCTGCTTGTCGACCGACGCGCGCCCGGGTTTGGATCCTTGTCTGACTCCGCCCAACAAGCGCTCGAAGAGATTGCCGGTGTTCTCGCCGATCCCCTCGACACGTACGATCTCGGGCGGATCGCCCGGGCCGCCCAACTATGCCTCCTGCTTCTGTTTGATAATGTCGTGTAGCACGGTACCCAGCCGATCGAAGTCCGGCAGTGGTTTGTTGATGATGTGATCGACGCCGTATTCCTGCTTGATCCGGTCGATATCTTCGTCACCCAGAACGAAGGCCGTCATCAGCACAATCGGAATGCCTTTCAGCGCCTCGATCGAGCGCATGCGCTGGGAAAGCTCGCTGCCGCGCCGGCCGGGCATTCGAATGTCCATGAGGGCAAAGTCGGGTAAGCCGGTCGTGATTTCACCGGCTTCGACTTGATCCAGCCACTCCCAGACTCTCTGGCCGGACTCAAACGTGATCGGCGTGTGCCCCCACACCGTGCACATGATTCCGACCAAATTTCGAATATCGGCTTCGTCTTCTGCGATCAGCCAGTTCACAGCATGCTCCTCGACAAATGCTGCGGATGGTGTTGCGGTCGCTTGACCGAATACAACATATCACAAAGTATAGCTTAGAACACAACGAGGATCATCACACAGCTTCAACGCTCGGCTGGCAGCGATACGTACAGGACGAGCGTGTAGCCGCCCGTCGTGCGCGGGTTTCCACTGGACAGCCTCGTCTCGACGCCGGCTAGTTCGCTGAGGGTTAACCGTCCCACGCTGTCAAGCCGGTCGGTCTGCCAGACGGTCTCCGCGCCGTTACGCCGTGCTACGGACACGCCGCGCAAGCTCTCGTCACACGTGCGTAGCCCGACATCGGCGCATGCCGCCCCCTCGGCCACCTCAATGAGCGGGTCGAGACGGGAAAAGCCAGCCCTGAGCATCCACAGGATCATGTCGCTGCCGCGAGCGCGCGGCCCGGGCTGGACCACCACCGCGTCCACGTCCCCCTCGCGCTCGATGGTCAGCCCCTCGACCACGACGACCAACGCACCTGACAGAGTCCCGCGCCCTCCGATCGTAATCGTGACCGGCACGGGCGTGTCACCATGCTCGTGGCGTAACAGTACGGATGCCTCGTTGTTCGAGTCGTCGAACGTAACCTCAGTGCCATCTGGCAGGCTCGCGACGAACCACTCATCACTAGTCAGCGCCGCACTCTCGTCGACGCACGGCGACTGGCCGTCACCGCGATCCAAGCGCACTACCGGCACGAACCCATCCAACCCGAATACAGTCACCGTGAGTCCATCGCCCTGCTCGCCCTGATCGCCAACGATGAGAGCCAGAGCGGCAGGCAAGACATCGTCGCCACAGCGGAAAGTGACGTCGGCTTGGGTGTCCGGCGTTGGTTCGGGCTGACGCATAAGGTCGAAACGGAGTATGTACGATCCTGTCGTCCTGCCAGTGGACGCGCCAGCCCGTGTGGCAATCAGCGCGTACGACCCGTCTGAGGGGATCTCGAATAGGAGGAGGGCAGACCCGTTCGGTTCGGACTCGGCGGTCGATCCGTCGGCCAAGACGTTGCTTGCGACCACGATGTCGCCACTGGTGCTACGCAGTCCGACCAACGGCGCCAGTCCATCCGAACCGGTCATTTCCACGCGGTATTCTTCGCCCGCTCGGCCCTCGAACTCCCACACGTCGAACAAGGCGCCGGCGCTGATGACGCCAGTGACCTCCGTGCCGGGCAGAATCACTGTCGTGGTGACGGAATCGTCCTGCTGCGCCGCCGCGGATCCGGTCAACACCGCAATCAGCAGGCAGGCGATACAGGCATAGAGGCTTACTCGCGGGCGCGGAACCATCGATAGTCGATGTCCGGGAACACTTTGTCGAGTTCGAAGTACTGCTCCGCAAGCGCCACATCCGGCTTCTTGCGATCCAGACTATCGGCCAGCTTCGTGAACCGTTCGAGGTGCTGATTGAATCTCTGAATGGCGTAATCGCGGGCCTGCCCCGTCGTCACAAGAAACGGCCAATCCGAGCTTTGCATCAGGAGCGCCTCTCGCGCGGCCTGATTGAGCACTGTGCATTCCTCCGGCGTGGGGTCTGGATAGCGAATGACAAGCCCCTCCATGCGAAGTTCTGCTTCGTGGATCGGCGCCCACATCCAACGGGTGTCCGTGTTGTTCCACGTGAAGTGATTGCCACCTGCACCCCACGAACTCTCAGGAATGTGAAGGACGCTCGACGGCGGTTCCGCATGCACGTACTCGCTCGCGGTCTTGAGCTCGATGCTCGGGTCGTTCGCCAGATGCCTAAGCACTTTTTCAATCCACAGCACGCCTTCGAACCACCAATGGCCGAACAGCTCGGTGTCATAGCTCGAGACGACGACGCCGGGTGAACCGGTCTCCGTATAGTGCTCGCGAAGTTGGTCGGCCACGAGATGGGCAAAGTGCTCCGCATGCTGCTCGACCTTGTATGCCGCCCAGTCCGGGTGATAGTAGTCCTTCACCGCTAGGTCGTAGTTCGCACCAGTGACCCGCCAGTACTTGAATCCGCTGGTTCCGGCCTTCTTGTGGAATTCTCGATAATCGAAATCGCCGGGATACCCGAGGTGGGCGCTCCACACTTGCTGGCCGGTCGCGGCATTGCGCCCGAGTATGGCGACCCCGGAGTGATGCAGCGCACCCTCTCCGGCCGCGCTGTCGCTCACGAAGTACGCTTGAAACGTCGACGTATCGCGCTTCGGCATGTCGTTGACGGCCGGGATGACATAGCGACGCTTGATCTGCCCATAAGGGCCGACGATGTCGCCAGCTGCCATTCCTATCGGCTGTCCCCCTGTGATCGTCTGGGCTTCGGTGAAGAAGACCGTAAAGTCCTGCTCCGCGAGGAATGTCTCCAGCCCGACTCGCAGCTGCCCACGCGAGTAGTACGCCGGCCGATACGCACACTCCGGCAGCCAAAAGCTGCGCGCGTGCCGTCCAAACAACCGCTGATACGACGCCTTTCCCGCTTGAAGCTGTGCCGAGATCGTGCTGTCGCGGCCGAGCAGAGGCAGATAGGCATGCGTGGCGGCACTGGTGATGATCTCGACGAAACCGTCGTCCTGAAGTTGACGAAACGCGCCGATAATGTCGCGACCAAAGCGATTCTTGAACGCACGCTTCACGTTCTCGTAGTGGATTTTGTACCACTCGGCAAGATAGCGCAGGTGCGGCTCGGCGGTTGGCACCGGCTCATACGTCGTCACGACTGACGGACGCGGCGGGTTGCCGCCGGCCTCGGCTTCCGCCTCGACTGCCGCACGCTGTTCGGTGACGATGCGCGAATCGATCGCGGTCTGCTTCTCATCCGTGACCACCACGCGGCCTTCGGCACGCAGGGGCTGTTCAGAGTCGACAGGCAGGCCGCTGAAGAACAGAATATCGCGCCGCGCTGCGGCAATACGTTCGTCCAGATACTCTTCGAAGTGCTGCAAGATCAGCGGATCGGCAAGCTGTTCGGCCAAGATCGGCGTAATGCCGATGTTGATCTTGTAGTGAACGCCTTCCTCGGCCAGATCGTACAGAGTCTCAAGAAGTGGGACGTACGTCTCCGCTGCAGCCTCGTGTATCCATTCCTCGCCATGCGGCCAGCGCCCCGCAAGGCGCGCATACGGCAGATGACTGTGAAGGACAAACATGAAGGTGCCGCGATACGTCACGCCACGAACTCCTGAATTGTGGGCACATTGGCTCCTTACACTCTTTACCTGATTTTAACCTTCGGCCAGCAACCCCTGCAATCGTAAGCCCAGCGTTCTGTTTGTGTGAAATCACCAAAGTTCCATCCCACTGCACACGAGGCGTCGCATATCGTTTGTCGCGTCGCTGTGATATACAATCGGGGCGTTCCATACTACTCAAGAGGGATCGGTGCCATTGCTCACCGGACTAACTGCGGCCGAAGTCGCCGACCGCGTGCGGCGCGGACAGACCAACAAGTTTGAAGCACGATCGGGGCGCTCTTATCTGCAGATTGCCCGCGACAACGTCTTCAACCTGTTCAATTTCGTGCTCTTCACGCTCTTGCTGATCGTCACGCTGGCGCAGGACTACGCTACGGTATTCTTCGCCGGCTTCAGCGTCGTGACCAACTCGCTTCTGGGTATGGTGCAGGAAATACAGGCGAAGCGCAAGCTTGACAGGATGGCCGCGCTTGCGGCCAAGGAAGCGCGCGTCTACCGTGACGGCACCTTGCAGACCATCAACATCAAAGACATCGTCCTCGACGACTTAATCGCGCTTGAGCCCGGAGATCGTGTCGCGGTGGACGGCCTCGTCGTGACTAGCGATTCGCTGGAGGTTGACGAGTCGCAGTTGACTGGCGAGTCTGACGCGGTCTTCAAGCTGCCGGATGACAAGGTCACTTCCGGCTCGTTCTGCGTGGCCGGGTCTGGCGTGATGCGCGCTAACAAGGTCGGCGCAGAGACGACCATCAACCGGCTTTCGACCATTGCCAAGGCGTACAAGAACACACTGACGCCGACGCAGCGCAAGATCGCGGTGATCGTGGAGATTACGATCATCCTGATGTTCGTGCTGTCGCCGATGCTCTTTGTTGCGAGCCTGCTGCGCGGCGAAATCATGCTGGATGCCGTCCGCAACCTCGTTGTGTTCATTACCAGCCTCGTTCCACAAGGTCTCGTGCTGGTGGCGACGCTGTCGCTCACGCTCGGCGCGATACGGATCAGCCGGCATAAGACGTTGATCCAGCGGACCAACGCGGTCGAGTCGATGGCAAACGTCACGGTGCTGTGCTTCGACAAGACCGGTACGCTTACGCAGAACCGGCTGAGAGTCGTCGAGATTATCCCGCTCAATGGGCACGCCGAGTCCGAAATCCGCCCGATGCTCAAGGCGTACACCGAGAGCCTCAGCCATTTGAATTCGACAGCGCGCGCTGTCAGTACGTATGTGCAAAACACGTCGCAGAACGGATATCACAAAGTGCGTGAGATTCCGTTTACATCCGGCCGGAAATGGGGCGCCATCCAGTTCAACGACACGACTCTCGCCCTCGGTGCTCCTGAACGGCTGATCACCAGTCAGGATGCACTGGTGCAGGCAAGCGAACTTTCCGCTCAAGGCATGCGTGTCCTCGGATTTGCCCGATTGGACGAACTACCAGACGATTCGGTGATGGATACCCAGCACGCGATGCCAGTTGCGCTCGTCGTCATGGACGATCACATACGCGACGATATCCAGGATACGTTGGCCCAATTCCGCGATCTGGACGTCAAGCTAAAGGTGATTTCCGGGGACAACATCGAGACGGTTCGCGCCATCGCGCACCAAGCGGGTATGGACACGACGTACGCCTACACCGGCGATCAGCTCGAGCACATGACGGAGGCGGACTTCGAGGTCGCCGCGCGGCAAGGCAGCGTATTCGCACGGATCGAGCCCGGAACCAAGCAGAAACTCGTCAAAGCGCTCCAACACGAGGGCGAGTACGTCGCAATGGTTGGCGATGGCGTGAACGACGTCCCCGCGCTGAAATCGTCCAACCTTGCCGTGGTGATGAACGACGGCACTCAGATCAGCAAAGATGTTGCGGACATCGTGCTGCTGAACAACGCGATGTCCACACTGCCGCGCGCGTTCTTCGAAGGGCGCGAGATTACACAGACCATCTTTGGCACCACCAAGATGTTCATGGCACGCAACCTGTACAACATCTTGCTGTTCGTGTTCGTCGGGTTCATGATGCTGCCCTTCCCGATTACGCCGATTCAGATGAGTTGGGCGTCGTTCGGTACAGTGAACATGCCGGCGACGTTTATCGCGTTCGGCATCATCCGGCCTAAGTTCATCAAAGACTTCCGTCGCGATGTCGTGGACTACCTCGTCGTCTGCGGATTTGTCGGCGCGGTCGTCCTGACCGTTCTGTTTGCCTTGACCTACGCCATGAACGACGCCAACCTCGATGTCGCACGCGGAATCGTGACGCAGTTCATCTGCTTGTTCGGCGTCCTGATCGTCTGGAATGTGCAGGGCGTCGATATCGCTGACCGCTCCTCGTTCCGCAAGAATCGCCGCGTTGTGGTCATCAGCACAACGGCCGGGCTGCTGACGATGGTTTCGTTCTACATCCTGCCCGAGCTGTTCCGATACACCGCGCCCGACCCGTCAACGCCCGGGGGCATGGGTTCGATCATCCTGTGCGCGACGTTGTTCCCACTCACGATGATCCTGCTCAGCCGAGGCATGCGTTATCGCGGTATGGTCAACCGCCTCTGGAGCCTTCTGGGAATCGAAGTGCCCGACTCCTACGTCAAGAAGAACGGGATAGACAGCGATGCCTATTCAACGTGAGATCGACGCCGCACTCTATGAACTGCAGCACGGGCGAACCGAAGTGGCACGCGACCGCCTGCGCAGGCTCATCCGGCAGGCCAACCTGCTTCCCGAGCAGCGGGCGCGCGCATGGGTCACGTTGTCTGATTCGTTTTTCACGTCGGTGGAGAAGCGCGCCTGTCTTATGATGGCGCTCGACCTCGACCCGCACAACGTCGAGGCATCGCGCCGCCTCGGCCGCACGACGATGCCTCCGCCGCCCGGAATGGCCCCACCCAAGCCGACAGCGCCGCTTTCCGGTACGCCGCGGGCCGCAAAGACCAACCTTGGCGGGTATTTCCCGGTGCTTGGCGTCTCGGGTGGTCCCCATGGCGATGGCTCGGGCTTTTTCGTCAGCGGAAGCGGCCTCGTCGTCACGACGCGTCACGTGGTCGGTGCATGTACTACGGTCAGTGTACTGCTGGGGCCCCAGCAGCAGTTGCAGGGCACGGTGGTATGGTCGTCTCCAGCCCTCGATCTCGCGTTGATCGACACGCCGCACACCGTCTCGAACCTGCTCAACGTGGATTCCGGTGCGCAGGTCTTGCCCGATCAGTTCATCACGATACATGGCTATGGCCAAACGCCGCTGCAAGGCCGCTGTGTGGCCGCCTCCGACGGCGAGCGCTGGTTCGGAACCGATGTCGGTTCACTGTGGGATGCCGGCGGCGGACCGATCACGAACCGCGACAACGCCGTCGTGGGCATCGCGACCCGAAACGAGCCCCGGGCCGGAGGCGGGTTCTTCGGTGCCTCGTTAATCCAGCTCAAGCCATACGTCGATCGAGTCGAGACTCGTCTCGGCGATGGCCTCCCGCGGCGCTACTGCCCGAGCTGCGGCAACAGCGCATGGGTTGAGCTCAACGCGCAGTACTGCCGGAGCTGCGGTGCCGCGTTCGACGAAACATGGATGCGCTAGTCGCGTACATTGTGTGTATTTAGGGCGCGTTATCGTTATACTCTTAATGAGTGAGAGTTGACGCATAGGGGGTCCGGATGAACGGGCGTCGCGCGCTGAAGTTATTCGTTGTTTTTGTCTGTACTCTTGTCATGGTTTCGGTCGTGTCTGCACAGCAGACCTACATCGTGCAACCAGGGGACACGCTCGCCAAGATCGCTGCGCGCTTCCAGACGACTGTGGGAGCCATCGCGGCGGCCAACGGCATCGCCAATCCCAACTACATCTACTACGGGCAGTCGCTCATTATTCCGCCTCCGGGCACCGACACCACACCTCCCCCCGCGAGCGGCACAAGCGTCTACTACATTGTGCGTCCCGGTGATACCTTGAGCGAGATCGCCGTGAAGTACAACTCGACCGTTGACGCGATAAAGCGCGCAAACGGGCTCATCACGAGCGTGATCTACCCGAATCAGGGACTGCGCGTGCCGGTCTTCGAGTCTGCACCCGGACCTTGGTATCCGCCAGTCGGAGGGCAGTACTACTACGTTCAGCGGGGAGACACACTGTTCCGCATCGGCGCTCGCTTCGGGGTCAACATCTATCGCATTGCCGAGGCGAACCGCCTGCTGAACCTGAACTTGATCTACGCGGGCGTGCCACTGTACATTCCGCGATAGGAACCGTGCTGCCATCACGAGTGGCCGCGACACGACTTATTGCGAGCGTAGTCGGGGGACGAGACAAGTCGCATGATCAGCCTGTATGACTTGCTGCAAGCGGGGAACGGACAGCTATACGGCCAACCTGTCTCGCAGATCTTCACAGGCTTGTGCTTGGGGCCGCAGCCCAGCGGCCCCAATCAACTGTTCGTTGCCACAGTCACGCCACAGGGAGACACGCATCGCTTCATCGAACGCGCCATCCAGAACGGCGTCACTGGCGTGCTATGTTCTCGCGTGCCAGACTGCGACACGTCTTCCGTCACCGTCATCATCGTCCGCGACACCCAAAGCTCGCTGCTGTCGTGGGCAAAGTTCATCCTGAAGCGGTATCAGCCCACGCTGATTGGCGTCGCCGGGTCGGCCGGCAAGTCGACCACCATTCACGCCCTCGAACACGTACTCAAAACGCGCTTTCAGGTACATTCGAACCTAAACGTCGACGTGGCCAACCGCAGCGCGCTTCCTGTCAGCTTGGCGACGCTGCTGCCTGAACATCAATACGCAGTCATCCGCCTGCCAACCGATCATCCCGGCGAACTCGAGGCCATGCTTGCCGTAGCATCGCCGCAGGTTGGAATCCTGACCAACGTACATCATGCGCACTTGGCCGCGTTCGAGTCGATCGAGCGGTTGGCGGAAGACCAGTCCGGCATCATCACCCGTCTTGATCGTACCGGCTTGGCAATCATCAATGCGGACGACGAGTATGCACGCTTCGCCAAGGAAGCCACCGAAGCCGCGGCCATCACGGTCAGCATCGACAGTTTCGGCAACGACTTCATGGCTTACAACGTGATCGTCGGAATCCAGGGAACTGGTTTCGACCTGCTCTACGACGGAAAGCGTTATCTCGGCTGCTGGAGCCCGCTCCTCGGCAAGCATAATCTGTATGCGATTCTGTTCACGCTGGCGGTGGCGGTCGTACATGCGGGTATGCGGGTCGAGGATGTCCTGCAAGCGATCACCTCGCTCGAACCTCTGCCCGGCCGCATGCAGCCAATACTGGGGATCAACAACTCGTTGATCGTGGACGACTCGCACCGGTCGAACACCGAGTCGATGCTGGCCGCGCTCGACTGGCTCGGATCGGTGCGCGATACGCGCGGCAGTGCATACGCGATCCTCGGTGAGTTTGACGCCCAAGGCGAGTACGAATCGCAGGGACCGCGCCTGATCGGCCAAAAAGTCACCGATTGCGTAGATGCACTCATCACGCATGGCGCGACCGCGACCGCTGTTAGCCGAAGCGCCCTCGAGTGGGGCTTCAATCAACAGCAGGTCTACAATTCGTACAGCGCCGTCAGCGCGCTGAATACGCTCTTTGGCCGCTTTGGCCTGACGTCGAACGACGTTGTGTTGGTCAAAGGCGGGCCGGAGGATGAAATCGCGGAGATTTCGCAAGGACTGGTCAAGCAGGACCATCACCGGACGACGACCGTGCGCCGCACATTGATTCGCCGCACGATGGGATCAGGCCGGCCTACGTGGATCGAGGTCGATGCCGGCGCAATCGCCACAAACGTGAAGCTGCTCAAGCAGATGGTTGGCCCTAACGTCACGCTGATGGCCGTCGTCAAAGCGGATGGCTACGGACATGGCGCGGCTCTAGTCGCTCAAACGGCGCTGGCAAACGGTGCGGAGTATCTTGGCGTGTCGAACGTCTTCGAGGCACAGGATTTGCGGTCCGCCGGAGTCACTGCACCCGTGCTGGTCATGAGCTATGTGCCGTACGACAATGTTCGGCTTGCGATTCAACACAATTTCACCCTAACGCTGTACGACGTTGAACAAGCGCAAGCTTACGATCACGCCGCGCGCGATGCCGGGCAACGGGTCAAGGCGCACATCAAAGTCGACACGGGCATGGGCAGGCTCGGTTTGCTGCCCGAGGAAGCGATGGCACTGTTCCGCCAGTTGCGCAGTCTCCCTTACCTTGAGATTGAGGGCCTGTATACGCACTTCTCATCGGCCGACTCGGATGCCGACCACACCGCCGAGCAGGTCGTGCGTTTCAACAACGTCGTGCGTCCGCTCAAGGCAACCGGGTTCGAACTCAAGTACGTGCACGCCGCCAACAGCGCCGCGACGCTGCTTTCGCCCTCGAATCATTTCTCGATGGTTCGCGTCGGAATTGCGATGTACGGCTATTCCCCCTCGCCTGAGATCCAGGTGCCAATCGGGTTCCAGCCTGCACTCACATGGAAAGCGGTGGTCGCGCAAGTGCGTACGCTGCCGAAGGGACATCCGGTAGGCTACGGCAATACGTTCGTAACCGAACGCGAGGAACAGGTGGCTATTCTCGCCGTCGGTTACGGTGACGGATTCCGGCGCTCGCCCAATTTCGGCGAGGTTCTGCTTCACGGCCAACGCGCCCCGATCCTCGGGCGGGTAAGCATGGAGAAGACGATCGTCAGCGTCAACCATATCCCCGAGGTCGGCATCGGTGACGAAGCCGTGCTGCTCGGGCGGCAAGGCGATCAGTACATTTCGGTAGATGAACTTGCCGAGCGCACCGGGACGATTAATTACGAGATATTGACCAACGTCGTGCCGCGGCTGCCTCGGCGGTAGTTTCTTCCCTGAGTAAGTTTGACTTTTCGGCGGCACGTGCAGCGATACTTCATTCAAGGGCTGACGCTCGGCTCAGGCAAGTAGCAATGATCTAGCGGCTTCGGCCGCTTATGTTACAAAGGACTGACAGTGAGAAGCACGTTCCCGTTCAATCAGGGCTGGCTGTACTGCGCGCAGCACGTCGCGGACTCGGCGCCAGACTCGAGTTTTGTCGCCGTTACCGTCCCGCACTCCAACGTCATCTTGCCATACCACAACTTCGATGACGAGGAGTATCAATTCGTCTCGACATACCGCAAGCACTTCACGCTGACCGAGCCGCTGAACGGCCGCCGGGCGCACCTCGAGTTCGAAGGCGTCATGACCTCCGCCACCGTGCGTATCAACGGGCATGCATTCCCGGAGCATCGCGGAGGCTTCGTCCCGTTCACGCTCGATATCACCGATCACCTGAACGAGTCGGGCGACAATCTGCTGACCGTGTACGTCGACTCGACCGAACGGAAGGATGTCCCTCCATTCGGGCACACCGTAGATTACCTCGTGTTCGGCGGAATCTACCGCGACGTCACCCTCCGCCTCGTCGAGACTGCGCACATCGAAAACGTGTTCGTTAAGCCGCGTGATGTCCTCACCGCTTCGCCGTACCTCGAGGTCGACGTCACGCTGCGTAACGTTAGTGCCGATAAGCGCGACCTGTCGCTGTACATCGCGTACGGCCGCGAGGACCGAATCGAGCAGTCTGACGGATGGACGCAAACACCGCACCCAGTCACATTGGAACCCGACAGCGTGCAGACGGTGACCGTCACGCTGCGCGACCTGCCGCCTGTCGTGCTGTGGACGCCCGAACATCCTCAGCTCTATCGCATGATCGTCCATCTCGGGAACGAGCAGCGTTCCACGCAGGATCGCAAGTGGACACGCTTCGGGTTCCGCGAAGCGCGCTTCAAGGACGACGGCTTCTATCTCAACGGCGAACGCTTGCAGTTGGTCGGCCTCAACCGCCACCAGAACTACCCGTTCATTGGCGCTGCTGCGCCCGCCCGTTTGCAGCGCAAGGACGCCGACATTCTCAAAGACGAGCTGGGCGTCAACATCGTCCGCACGTCGCACTATCCGCAATCGCCGCACTTCCTCGACAGATGTGACGAGATCGGCCTGCTGGTGTTCGAGGAGATCCCGGGATGGCAGCACATCGGCGATGAGGACTGGCAGTCGCTGGCGCTGCGCGATGTCCGCGCGATGGTCGAGCGCGACCGTAACCACCCGTCTATCATCATGTGGGGTGTTCGTATCAACGAGTCATGGGACAATACGCCGTTCTATACCCAAACCAACGCCCTCGCCCGCACACTCGATCCGACCCGCCAGACCGGCGGCGTCCGGTTCTTCCTCGGTTCGGAATTCCTCGAAGACGTGTATACATTCAACGACTTCTCCAACACGATCGTCGAGCCTGAGCACACGCCGCATCTCGTCACCGAGTACAGCGGGCATATGTTCCCGACCAAGACATGGGATCACGACGCGCGCCGGGTTGAACACGCGCTGCGCCATGCGCGCATTCAGGACCGGGCGCGAGGCATGGGCGGCGTGAGCGGCGCAATTGGTTGGTGCGCGTTCGACTACAACACGCACCGGGAGTTCGGCGCCGGCGACCGCATCTGCTATCACGGCGTGATGGACATCTTCCGTCTGCCGAAATACGCCGCGTACGCGTATCTCAGCCAAACGGCGCCGCAGGTCAAGCCGGTGCTCAAGATCGCGTCCGGCTGGAAGGCCGGCGACTACGACGAGGGCCACACGGTCCTGCCGGTGCGGGTGTTCACCAACTGCGATTATGTCGAAGCGCATGTCGGAGACGTGCCGCAAGGCAAATTCTATCCCGACCGCGAACACTTCCCGCACCTTCCGCACCCGCCCATCCTGTTGACCGATCTGGCGATTCGCCTTGCACAGCCGTGGAACGATCTGCGGGTCGTCGGCTTCGTGGGGGACAAGGCAGTCATCGAGCAATCTGTCGCCGCCGACGGCGTACCGGCCCGCCTCGAAATTACGGCCGATGACGCCGCTATCAAGGCGGACGGAATCGACATGACACGCATTTCCTTCCGAATCACCGATCATTACGGGAACGTGCTGCCATACGCGATCGCAATGGTGACGCTCGAGGTCGATGGGCCCGCAGACATCTTCGGGGAAACGTCTTTCCCGTTGGTTGGTGGACAGGGTGCGGTTTATCTCAAATCGCGCCATACTCAGGGCGAAGCTGTCGTCCTTGCGACCACGCCGCGGCTGCACTCGGCCTCGGTGCGCGTTGCACTTGAATAAGGTGGTTGTGTCGTGGCTCAACAGATCGAATACCGTGGCTGGCCGGGATGCGTTCATCTCGGCAACGGAAGCGCCGACGTAGTCGTTAGTGCCAGTTTCGGCCCGCGCATCTTGCATTACGGCCCGTCGCTGGATGTCAATCTCTTCGGCGAGCAGTACGACGCCGCACGGGCCCTGCCGGCGAACGCATGGAAGTTGGTTGGCGGGCACCGCTTCTGGATCGCGCCCGAAGACACGGATATCACATACATCCCCGACAACGACCCGATCGAGGTGGAGTCAGCCCGGCCCGGTACGCTGCAAGTCCGCTCGGTCGACGCCAAAACTCAAATCGAAAAACAGCTCGATCTTTCGCTCGCGCCGCAGGGCACCGAGGTCGTGGTCTCACATACGTTGATCAACCGCGGGGTGTGGCCGGTCCGGGTTGCGCCATGGGCGCTGTCCGTGATGCCACTCGGCGGGCGAGCAGTTATGCCGCTGCCAGAGCGCCGCCCGCACTCTGAGACTTTACTTCCCGCCGGTAGCCTCGTGTGTTGGGCGTACACCGACTTGGGCGATCCGCGTTGGTCGTATGCACCGACGGGCATCATGCTTGACGGTGTACCCGGTCAACCGCCGCAGAAGATGGGCACGCTGGTCGAAGCCGGTTGGCTCGCCTATTGGCAGCCGGCCGCGACCTTTATCAAGCGCTTCGATGTTGTCTTGGGCGCCGACTATCCCGACTTCGGGTGCTCGGCCGAGTTGTTCACCAACGAGTACTTCCTCGAGGTCGAGACGCTCGGACCGCTGGTTTGGCTTGAGCCGGGCGCGTCGGTCGATCATGTCGAAACGTGGCAATTCCGTACCGACCTGCCCCGCCCCGACCGCGCATCGATGGAAACGTGGCAAGCCGCGATTGAGGGCGCATAGATGATCGAGGCGCTCCTGTCCGAGTATCCGCACCGGCGGTTCAACCCGCTGACGGGCGACTATATCCTCGTATCGCCACACCGGACGAAACGGCCGTGGCAAGGCCAAGTCGAGCGCCCGCCCGCCGAGACCCGGCCCCGCTATGATCCGGCTTGCTATCTCTGTCCGGGCAACACGCGGGCCAATCAGGAAGTGAACCCGGACTATCGGGAGACGTTCGTGTTCACCAACGACTTCGCCGCGCTGCTTCCGGATGCGCCGGCCGATCAGCATTACACGGAGTCGCTGTTCGAGGCAGACATCGTCAGCGGGACATGCCGTGTGCTGTGCTTCTCGCCGCGCCATGACTTGACGCTCGCGCGCATGTCTACCCCGGCCATTCGCAGTGTCGTTGATATGTGGGCTTCGCAGACCGCGGACCTCGGCAATCAGTATCAGTGGGTGCAAGTGTTCGAGAATCGCGGCGAGGCCATGGGGGCTTCGAATCCGCACCCGCACGGTCAAGTGTGGGCCAGCGACTTCCTTCCCAACCAAGCCCGCATCGAAGACGAGCGTCAGCGTGCGTACTTTGCCCAGCACGACACTCCGCTGCTGCTTGACTATGCGCAGTTAGAAAAGGATCGCCCGGAGCGCGTCGTCGCTATGAATACCGAATGGATCGCCGTCGTACCCTATTGGGCGGTGTGGCCGTTCGAGACGCTCGTGATACCCCGCCGACATGCACGCCGCATGCCAGATCTCGACGCGGCACAGCGCGACGGATTGGCCGACGTAATGAAGGCGCTGCTCGTCCGCTACGACAACCTGTTCGAGACATCGTTCCCTTACTCAATGGGTTGGCACGGGGCGCCGTTCAACAGCGAGGCCAACGATCACTGGCAGCTTCACGCGCACTTCTATCCACCACTGCTCCGGTCTGCCACGGTCCGCAAGTTCATGGTCGGTTTCGAGCTGCTGGCCGAGGCGCAGCGGGATATCACGCCCGAACAGGCGGCGACGCGGCTGCAGGCAGTGCCCGACCGGCACTACATGGGGGACGACGATGAGCCGTCTGCGTGAGGTGACGCTGCAAGCGTACTACGAGCGTTACGGCCACGCAGCCGAGTGGATCGCGTTCGCGCCGGGGCGGGTTAACCTCATCGGCGAGCACACCGACTACAACGACGGCTTCGTCCTTCCGATGGCGATCGAGCGTGGAATCTGGATCGCATTCTCGCGATCTGAGACCGCTCAGGTCGCAATGCACTTCGCAGATTTCGACCGCAGCGAGTCGTTTCCGATCGACAAGATCGTCCGCGGCGAACACTCTCCAGCCGAGTACGTCAAAGGAATGGCGCGCATGCTGTCCCGCGACGGCATCGTCGTGCACGGGTGGCAAGGCGTCATTCAGGGCGACATCCCGGTTGGCGCGGGGCTATCGTCGTCCGCTGCGCTGGAGATGGCGGCGGGCGCCGCGTTCTGTGCCCTTGCCGACATGCCGTGGCATCCGATCGAGATGGCGCGGCGCGGGCAAGCGGTCGAAAACGATTGGCTCGGCCTGCAGACCGGCATCATGGACCAGACGATCTCGGCCGCCGGGCAGGCTGGAAGCGCGCTGCTGATCGACTGTCGGTCGCTGGAGGTCAGCCCTGCCCCGCTTCCGACAGATTCACTGGTTGTCGTGTTGGATACCTCAACGCGGCGCGGACTGGTCCACTCCGCATACAACGAGCGTCGCCAGCAGTGCGAGGCCGGCGCCAAGCATTTCGGCGTGAAGGCACTGCGCGACGTTTCTGTGAACACATTCACGGCACGCGCCGGTGAACTCGATGACTTGACGCGTCGTCGCTGCAGGCACGTGATCACCGAAAATCAGCGAACGCTGGACGCATTCGAGGCGATGCGCGCCAGCGATGCGCCGCGGCTTGGCGCGCTGATGTACGAAAGTCACGTCAGCTTGCGTGACGATTTCGAAGTGTCGACCGAATATCTCAACGCGATCGTCGAGACAGCGCGCGGCCATGATGCATGTTTCGGCGCACGCATGACCGGGGCCGGATTTGGCGGCTGCGGTGTAGCGCTCGTCTCGGCCGAGGGTGCCGACGATTTCGTCACGCATGTCGAACGCGAATACCATGCGCAGACCGGCAAGACGCCCGCGCTCTACATCTCGTCGGCCTCGCGCGGGGCGTTCTACGAACGGGCGTGACGGGCCGGTTGTCAAACTGCAGCGCAAAGCACAGAACTAAGACGAGCGTCCCAATCGTGGGGCGCACGTCTGTTACTACCATAGTGCCTAAAGCTGCAGTAATCGCAAATCTCACCCCTGATCGAGGCGGAAGCCGTGGCCGCGCATGGTCACGATGTACTGATGTTCCGGGTCGATCTCGGCAAGCCGGTCGCGCAAACGGCGCACCAACGCGTCGATAGCCTGTTCGCTAACGCCCTCGCCCACCACGTCCGGCCACACGGTCTCGACCACCGTCTCGCGAGTGCACACACGTCCGGCGTGCAAGTAGAGCAGCTCCAGAAGGCGGTACTGCGGCAAGCTGAGCGGCGGATCAAGCTCCTGATCCTGAATGAACACGCGCCGAGCCTCGCGGTCCAGCTTGAGCCGGCCGTTGAGCGTTTCAGGTACCTCGAACGGAAGCGGTGCCGTCGCGCCCGAGCCGACGAACTGCAAGCGCACCGCCAACGCGATGTGAATTTCGTCGTTGTCGTACAGCTCTTGCGTTGCGTTTTCCAGCTTCTTGCCGTTGATCCACGTGCCGTTTCGGCTGCCTTTGTCTTCGATGAAATAGCGGCCGTCGCTCTCGAAGATCCGCACATGTTCGCGCGAAATCTGGCGCTCGTTGAGTACGATGTCGCACGTGTCTTCGCGCCCGATCACGACCTCGCTTTTGTCAATCGAGTACGCGTGATTCGCGTTCGGTCCGTCCAGTACGATCAGCGACGGCGCGCTGCGCTTCGCATCTGACATTCGATCTTCTCCGTGTGTCGCCAATGATCACACATTACGAATTTCCACCCATTATAGCATTTTTGGGGCGAACTCATTAGTTTGCCGACGGTGTGATTGGAACTGCCTCGGATGCTGATTCGACTACGCCGGTCCATAAGCCGTGATCAACGAAAATGCCCGGGCTGCTGGTCTGAATCAAGCCGGTCGACGCGTTGCGATAGTATGCGCGCAGCACGCTGCCGGGGTTGATCCCGAACGTCTGCAGATCGGCAACCGACAATGTAAGGTACTGCACACAGGTCTGAAGCGGAACGAGCAGGCGGATGTTGCTCTCTGGAATCGGCGCGTTTGTGCCTGCCGGTGCGGTCACCTGCGCCGTGGTCGTGAGCAATCCGAACCCGTCGATGGCCGGGTTGTTCACGGCGACGCCACCCGAAAGGAGGAACGGTGCGGTACCCATCGACGTGTTGGTGAGGATGATCCGCACGACCAGTGAACCTTCCGGCGTGGTGGGATACGCGCCGATCTCGAGTTCGACGCGAAACGGCGACCGCCGCTGTGCCGCCGCGCGCGCGATCAACGACTGATGCGATTCCCGCGCGACCACCCCGCGGGCATTCTCGCAGCTCGGGCGCAGGTCAATCAAGAAGCGCGCGAACAGGTCCGAGAACGTGTTCTGCCCGGCCAGCACAAAAAGTACGACGATCAAGAGCACACCGAAAGCCGTCGAGCCACGGCGTGAACGATAAAACGGAGTCATGCGCTGGTCAGCCGATCCAAGAGCCGAACCCAATCCCGTGTATCCACATCCTCCACATTATGCCACAGGACACGCTCTCCCATCTTGCGGAACCACGTGTACTGGCGGCGTATGAAGTCATGTGTGGCGTGTTTGACCGCAGCGACGGAATCGTCGAGCGGCACCGAGTCGAGGAGGTGTGCTGCAAGCTCCTTGTAGCCGATGCCGCTCATCGACGGAAGACCGCGCGAGTAGCCGCGGTCGAGCAGCATCCTGACCTCGTCGACGAATCCGGCTGCGATCATCTGGTCGACGCGGGAGTCGGCGCGGGCATACAGCGCATCGCGCCCCAGTGTGAGTCCGATTACGGCAACCGCAAACGGCGGCGGAGTCTTTCGCTGCAGCTCGCTGATGGGCCGGCCCGTCTCGATACACACTTCGAGCGCGCGCACGACCCGGCGCACGTTCTGGTACGGAATCGCGTCGGCCGCGGCCGGATCAAACGTGCGCAGGCGGGCATGAAGGGCGTCCGCTCCTTCGCGTGCCGCTGCGGCCTCCAGCTCGCGGCGCAGTTTGGCATTGGGTGGCACCTGTGGAATACCCCACCCGTCGATGACCGCGCTGATATACTGCCCCGTTCCGCCGACGAGCAGCGGCAGCTTCCCGCGTTGATGGATATTGTCGATCGCCTCGTACGTCCATCGTTGCACATCGGCGAGTGACACGTCGTCATCAGGGTCGACCCTGTCGAGCAGATGGTGCGGGACGGCGCGCCGTTCGCTCGACGTAGGTTTGGCCGTCCCGATATCCATGTAGCGATAGATCTGGCGGCTGTCGGCACTGACGATCTCGCCGCCGACCTGCGTCGCAAAGTCGATCGCCAGCGTCGTCTTGCCGACCGCCGTAGGGCCGAGGATGACAATCAGCGGCTTACCAGCCAAGGATGTCCTCCACATAGGTCACCTGCCCGGTGCCGTCCCGGCGCAGCAGCACGGCCGCGCCGTCGATCTGCCACGGCGCCGACTCTGCGCCAATCTCAGCGACATATCGATGCGCCGCCGCAATCATGCGCTCGCGCTTGCGCTCTGTGATCGAGGCGAATGCGTCACCTGCCTCGCCGCGCCGTCGCGTCTTGACCTCGACAAACGCCAGCGCGTCGCCACGACGCACGACAATGTCGATCTCGCCTTCAGTGCAGCGCCAGTTTCGCGCGAGGACTTCATCCCCACGCGCTTCGAGGTACGCACACACGAGCCTCTCGCCTTGATCTCCGGTCGCTTTGTTTCGCGTCATACCCGTCCTTTCGCGTCGAAGTATAGCAGGATCGCAGGATTGCGCCTTGTGTGCACGCACGACCCGGGATATACCAGACCGCACTTGCAGAAAGGCACATCATTGAGCTCGTCCACACAGCCCACGAGCCTGAGTCCACGCCTACTCAACATCATCCTGATCGGCGTCGGTATCGTATTTGCGCTCATCATCGTCGGTGCCGCACTGCTGTTTTTCCCCCAGCTTCGGCCCAATACAATCCAGTTCACCGTGGCGATGGGCGACATTTTCTACCATCAAGGGCCGTGGATGCGCCCGGTCGAGAATCCGAATCAGCCGTTGAGTATTCACTGGTTGGCGTGGGATGCTGAAGGCTTCCGGGTTCCGCACCGCACCGCCGACCGCTACCCCGTGGTCGCGCTGGGCGATTCGTTTACCGAAGCGGCCAACGTCGGACGACCGTGGCCGGATGCGCTCGCCTCCGCGCTCGACAGGCCGGTGCGCAATCTCGGCTTCCGTGGCTTCGGGCCGCGCGAGGAAATGCAGGCATTCGAACTGTACGGCGACGCGGCCGACGTGGACATCGTCGTGATCGGCTTCTTCGAAGGCAACGACTTGTCCAACGCCGTCACCAGTCGGGGGCGCGACTTTCAGCCGCCGTCCGAAGTGACCGACCGCGAGATGATTCCAACCGATGTATCGGCAATTGCCGAACGCGACGAGCGGTATCCCATGCAGGTCGAATTGGCTGGCGGCGCCCAAGACATTGCATTTCTCGAAGGGTACGTGTGGGCCAACACCGGCGCGGTCGAGACCTATGCGGATTCCGCCAACCTCAATCTCACGGCTCGCAGTTGGCGTCGCATCCTCGAACAGGCGCCGGATGCGTGCGTCGTGCTGGCGTACTTCCCCGTCAAGAGCCACGTTTACCTCCCCTATTTGAGCGAGGCGGGCCGGGCGAGGCTCATCGAGAAGGCCGAACTCACCCTCCTCAACGACAGTGGCGAACTTGCGCAGCGTCAAGAACCCCTCGCCTTCGACGCGTTGCTGGCGGCGCGCGGCAATCAGCGCGATGCCGTCCTCGCGCGAGCCGAAGCCGAAGGCCTTGCGACCATCGACCTGACTCCTGTCCTTGAAACCGCGGCTGCGTCCGGCGAGATGGTGTATTACACGTATGACACGCACTGGAACCAGCGCGGACACGACCTCGTGGGCGAAGCAATCGGACGTGCGATTGCAGGCGGACTCTGCCAAGCAGTTCTGCCCTAGCGCAGTCTAGAGCTTGTCTTGATCCGGTTATTGCTAAAGCGCGAATTTCAGGTACCATTCGCCTCATGTGGCCGGCTTTACACTCACTTCGTTTGCGAGGGGAAACATGGACTTCTTAGCACAGAACGCCCAATGGCTGACGCTGATTGCGGCAGTGATTGGCATCGGGTTCGCCGTCTACCAGCGTCGGTGGATCCTTGCACAACCTGCTGGTAACGAGAAGATGACCCGGATCGCCGGCTATATTCAGCGCGGCGCGCAGGCATTCCTGCAGCGCGAGCTGCGTTCGGTCGGCATCCTCGTCGTCATCGTATTCGTCGTGCTGCTGCTGCTCAGCTTCGCTGACGGCGACGGCGGCATGACGGCGCTGACCCCATTTGCGTACCTTTCGGGCGCAATCGCCTCGGGTCTGACCGGCTTCTTCGGTATGTACATTGCCGTTCGCGCCAACGTCCGCACGGCACAAGCCGCGTCGAACAGCTTGAATCAGGGTCTTCGTGTTGCGTTCGCGAGCGGCAGCGTCATGGGGACCATGGTGGTCGGTCTGGCGCTGCTGGGTATCGCGCTGCTGTTCATCATCTTCAATGCCATTGATCCCGTCAACGCGGTCAATGCGCTCGCTGGCTTCAGCTTCGGCGCGACCTCGATCGCGATCTTTGCCCGCGTCGGCGGCGGTATCTTCACCAAGGCGGCCGACGTCGGCGCGGATCTGGTTGGCAAGACGGAAGCCGGCATTCCCGAAGACGACCCGCGCAACCCGGCCGTGATCGCGGACAACGTCGGCGACAACGTCGGTGACGTGGCGGGCATGGGCGCCGACCTGTTCGAGAGTTATGCGAGCTCAATCATTGCGACGATGTCACTGGCCGCGGCGGCTGCCGGTGCCGGCAATCCAGAGAAGCAGGCGTTTCCCCTACTCGTGGCGGCGTTCGGCCTGCTGATCTCGATTGGCAGCACGTTCCTCGTCAAAACTCAGGAAGGCGCGACTCAACGCGACCTGCTCGCCAGCTTGCGCCGCGGCGTGTATGCAGCCAGCGGTGGCGTGGCAGTGGCCGTCATCGTGCTCGGCGCGCTGATCCTCGGCAACGAGGCGGGTGGCATCATCGTGGCGACCATCAGCGGTTTGCTGGCCGGCGTCTTGATCGGCTTCTTCACCGAAGTCTTTACATCTGACACGTACAGCCCGACGCTGCAGCTCAGCGAGTCGGCGCAAAGCGGCCCCGGCATCGTGATCATCCGCGGCATCGCGCTCGGCATGCAGTCCACGATGGCGCCGGTGTTGGTCGTCGTCGCCGCGACCTTAGTCGCCTTTGGCTTCGGCGGCCTGTACGGCATTGCGATGGCCGCAGTGGGTATGCTCGCGACGCTGGGTATCACGCTGGCGACCGACGCCTACGGTCCGGTTGCCGACAACGCAGGCGGTATCGCTGAGATGGCGGAACTGGGCGAGAGCGTTCGCGAACGCACCGACGCCCTCGACAGCCTCGGCAACACCACTGCCGCGACAGGCAAGGGCTTCGCGATTGGCTCCGCCGCAATGACGGCTCTCGCGCTTACAGCCGCGTTCATTCAGGTCATTACGGGTGAAGCGGATATCACGACCGATCCGAACGCGTTCATGGTCAGCGTCACCGATCCGCGCCTGATTACCGGCCTGTTCATCGGTGGTCTGCTGCCGTTCGTCTTCAGCGCCCTCACGATGGTCGCCGTCGGCAAGGCGGCGGGTGGCATCGTGCAGGAAGTCCGCCGCCAGTTCAAGGAAATCCCCGGACTGATGGAAGGCAAGGCTGAGCCGGACTACGAGAAGTGCGTCGCCATCAGCACCGATAGTGCTATCCGCCAGATGATCCTGCCCGGCGTAATCGCCGTCGCCGTGCCCGTGCTTGTGGCGGTTGGCGCTCGGCTGGCCCGTGGCACGCAGTTCGCAACGTTCATTGGCACGGAAACGCTGATCGGCGTGTTGCTCGGCTCGCTCATCACGGGCTTCATGCTCGCAGTCATGATGGCAAACGCCGGCGGCGCATGGGACAACGCCAAGAAGTACATTGAGCGCGGCAACTTCGGCGGCAAGAAGAGCGACCCGCACAAGGCTGCAGTGGTCGGTGACACCGTTGGCGATCCGTTCAAGGATACGTCCGGCCCGTCGCTCAACATTCTGCTCAAGCTGGTGGCCATCGTGTCGCTGGTGATCGCACCGTTCTTGGCCGCCTAACCGCGCCAATCGAAAACGGATAGCAGACGGCCCCGGTCGCAATATGCCGGGGCCGTTTGCGTTCTACTTCCAGCGGTTGGCTCGCTGGATCGCTTCGTAAGCCTCACTCAACGCGCGGAACTTCGCTTCCGCCTCCGCGGACGGGAGCGTGCTGGTGTCCGGGTGGAAATCCAAGGCCAAGCGCCGATAAGCCGCGCTCACCTCTTCTTTGGTCGCGCCACGCTCGACCTCCAGCAGTTCGTAGGCCGTGGCGATGCGGTCTCGCACCGGCATGGCGGGCCGGGGAATGTCCTGAGTCGAAGGCTGGTCCCAACCCGTGCTGCTCCACGACTTCCACTGGTACTCGCGCGGATCGGGGCGGTAGTAGTGCGCACCCGCAGATGTATGGCGCGGTTCGTGCGGGTCCTTCCAGAACGCGTCGACCCCGAAGTCCGCAATCTGCCATTCGCCTCGTATGTAGCGCGGCTTGACGATCGTGCGCAGATAGCGCAGTCGCTCCAGCTTTACGGCGGGGCCGTAGCGTGCGGCCATGTCACCAGTCGCGCCAATCGGCTCGAAGTGAAGCTGCTCGATCACGACGCCGCGTTCCCCTATGCTCACACAGTAGATACGTTCGTGCGCGAGCGCATGTATCGCCATCAGCCATTCCGGAACCGTTGTCCGAAGGTCTGGGGCCGGGAGCAGCTCGCGGTCGAGTATGAACAGCGAGCCAATTCCAGAGTCGGTCGCCTCTTGCACGATGCGGCGGACCGATCGCGTCTTGAGGGGGGCTGTCACGATCTGAATGTGAATAACGACACCGGTCCACGTATGTACGACAACCTGCGGCGAATGCGGCGGCAGATAACATGCTTGCACGCTGACAATGGCGTTCAACTGCTTGCGGAGCGATTGACGGATCGTGTCTAGCTGTACGCTGTCCAACGGCGCGCTCTCTCACTGGCGATCTGAATCGTCGCGAGGTGAATGTCGACGATGTCTTCTACATCGGGTGCATAGCCGCCTCCCATGGCGACGGCTACCGGAATAGCATGCTGCGCACACAAGTCTAATACAAGTGCGTCGCGCTGGGCCAGCGCCTGCTTGCTGATGCTGAGCTTGCCCAGTCGATCGCCTTCGTACGGATCGGCGCCCGCGATGTAGATCGCAAAATCCGCGCCAGACATCGCAATCGCCCGGCGCGTTCCTTCTGCAACGACTTCCAAGTATTCGTTGTCGGTGATCGATTCGTGAAGCCCGATATCGAGGTCGCCGGCGATCTTGCGAAACGGGAAGTTCCGCTCGCCGTGAACCGAGAACGCGAAGATACTCGAATCGCCTGCGACGATGTCGGCAGTTCCGTTGCCCTGATGCACGTCAATGTCGATCACGATCACGCGTTGCGCAAGCCCTTGCGCTTGCATGGCGCGGGCGGCGATGGCGGCGTCGTTGAACACGCAGAAGCCTTCGCCGTGATCGCGGCAAGCGTGATGGGTACCGCCAGCAAGGTTGGCCGCGATTCCCGCCCCGCCAAGTGCCGTCCGCGCAGCCATCAAGGTCGCCCCTGCGGACCGGCGCGAACGCTCGACCATCTGCGGCGACCACGGAAAGCCGATGCGCCGCTGTTCGGCGTCGCTCAGCCGGCCGTGTACCACCTTGTCGAGATACGCGCTGTCGTGGCAGCGGAGAATCTCGGTGTCGGTGGCCGGTGGCGGTACGATCAGGTCTTCCGGCGATACGATCCCCTGTTCGAGAAGTCGCTCGCGCAGGCGGCTGTACTTGCGCATCGGGAATCGATGGCCTTCAGGCAGCGGAAGCACGAAACCATCTGCGTAGAAGCACTTCACGACAGATCGTCCAGCACCATGTCGGCCGCCACCCTGCCGGACAAAGTCACCATGGGAACGCCGCCGCCGGGGTGTGTCGTTCCGCCGGTGAAGTACAGGCCGGGAATGTCCGCGCTGCGGTTGTGCGGCCGACGAAACGCGGTCCACCTGCTGTTGGCCGACGCGCCGTATAGCGCACCCCGGAATGCTCCGCTCATCGTCTGCAGATCAAGCGGGGTGAGTATCGTCTCGCTGACGATGTGCTGGCGGACGCGAAGCCCGAATCGTTCGATCACGTCGAGCACGCGGTCGCGATATGCCGGGGCATAGTCGCGCCAGTCGAACGACGAGTCCAGTGCTGGCGCATTGACCAGCACGAACCAGTTCTCCATGTTCGCCGGCGCGTGGTCCGAGTCCGTCTTGCTCGTTATGGCGATGTACACCGTCGGGTCGTCGGCCGGTATGCGCTGGCTGAAGATCTGGTCGAACTCGCATCGGTAGTCGGCGCTGAACAGCACGTTGTGATGGGCAAGTTCCGGCGTTTCACGGTCGATCCCGAGCAGGAGCACGAACCCACTGCACGACGGCTCTTGGCGTCCCAGACGCGTGTACGTCTTGCGCGTGTGGGGGATATCCGGAAGGAGGGTCTCATATGTCGCGGCGACGTCGACGTTCGACACGACCGCGTGCGCGGGCAGCAGGGTTCCATCCGCCAGTTCGACACCTCGCGCGCGACCGCCTTCCATGACCACGCGGCGCACGCCCACGTTGGTACGAATGTCGACACCCAAATCGACGGCCAAGCGCCGGAACGCTTCACCGAGCGCGTACACGCCGCCTTGCGGATACCACACGCCGTCGATCAATTCGACCGCCGCGATGACGTTGAGAGTCGCTGGAGCCAAGTACGGACTGCCACCGACGTACGTCGCGAACCGCCCCAGGAGTTGGCGCAGCTGCGGAGATGACACAAATGAGTCGATTGCGCCGCTCATCGTCCGGAATGGGTCAGCCTTGAGCCAGTCGCGCACCGGCACACGCAGGAAACTCGACAGTCGCGGCGGCCCAGAGTAGATGAAAACCGGCCCGGTGATCCGGTGGATTTCGGCGGCGTAGTCGAGGTAGCGCCGGTATCCGTCTCCGTCACCCGGAAACCTGCGATCCAGCTCGGCCGCCATGTGCTCCAAATCGGCGGTCACGTCGAGCCGGGTGCCGTCGGGCCAGAAATAGCGGGTCAGCGGGTCGACTGGCACGAGGGTTACGTATTCGTCGAGCGACTTGCCGGCGGCACGAAACAGGTCCTCGAATACCGGGCGCATCGTAATCACCGACGGGCCAGTGTCCCACCGGAAGCCATTCTGCATGAGCTGGTTAAGCTTGCCGCCGATCGCGGGGTTCTTCTCGAGCACCGTCACGGTGCAGCCTGCGGCCTGCAGGCGGATCGCGGCACTGAGGCCGCCCATGCCTGCACCAATTACGACGATACGCCGCCCAGCGCTGTCTAGACTACGCTGCAACCTTGCGTCCTTTCCACTCCGGCCCTCCGCGCGCGAAGTGCCAGTACAGCGCCTGGAACGAGATGACCGTCATCAGGCCGACGGAAAGCGGCATCAAAAGCGCATCAAGCGTTCGCTGCCGCGTCGCGGCGGCGGACACCAGTCGCACAGCGATTCCAGCCCCGATCACAGCGAGCGACGCTGTGACATCTCCGCCGGAAAACAGCCACAGCCATGGCCACCAGAATACGATCCAATGGAACGCGATGCTGCCAATGAGCGGAATCGGGCCGCCAAACCCCGCGAGGATGTTCTTGGCGAATCCACGTCGCACCGAGCCCCAGTCTTCGTACATACGGCAGGAGATCCATCCTGCGCCATCAGCGTTGCGCAGGCGGAGCCCTGCCCGCTTGACCTGACGGGCCAGCAAGACGTCATCCAGCACCGAACCTCTGATGGTCCGATGCCCGCCGACCCGGTCGTAAGCTGTACGACGCCACAGCATACACTGTCCATTCGCGGCGGCAAACGCAGCGATCGGTACACGATGTACCGCAAGAACGGGCAGATAGCCGAAGATGACAAGTGCGATGAGCGGGACGACCAGTCGCTCTGCCCACGACATCGTGATTTGGGTCGGCCAGATACTGAGCAGATCGGCGCGCGTCCGCCGGAATTCCGCCGCCGCTGCGGCAAGCCCGCCATCCGTCCACAGTACGTCTGCATCGGTGAATACGAGGACATCGCCGCGCGCCGCGTCGGCCAGCTGCTGGCATGCCCAGTTCTTCCCTGTCCAACCTAACGGCAGCGGGGTTCCGCTTATCGTCTTGACGCGCGGCGCAAACGCGCGAGCAATTTCGGCGGTACGGTCGGTCGAGTGATCGTCGAGCACGATAATCTCAACGTCAGCCGTCGTCTGCGAAACGAGGCTCGTTAGCGTAACGCCAAGCCGGTCCTCTTCGTTTCGCGCGGGAATGATTACCGACACCCCGTGCAGTTCCTTAGAAGCCTTCGCGGCACGCAGTCGGGGGAACAGCAGGACATTCGTGATCATCACGAGGGCGATCACGACCAACGCGGCAGCCGAAAAACCGAGCAGGACCATAGCCGTTCAGTCTTTGCGCAGGCGCTTAGCCGGCGTCGTTACTCGAAGTGGCTTCTGGAGATCCAGTGCGTGCTTGACGCCAAATACCACGATGTTCACAGCCAGCACGATCCACCACTCCCAGCGTGCGTCTACGAGCACGAACAAGACCGCGATATTGCCCATCGTAAGCATGACCGCCCACCCGCTCACAGTGGTGAACAGGGTGTAGACGACGAGCGAAGGCACGCCTACGACCGGCACAGTCCACAGCGACAGCCCGATCCAGACTCCTAGCGTCACAGCGACGGCCTTACCGCCTCGGAACCCAAGAAACGGCGAATACGCGTGACCGAGCACCGGGGCGATCCCCGCGAGCACAAGCTCCCAACCGGACAAACCCACGACCTGCGCGGCGATACCGACTGGAAGCGCACCCTTGGACACTTCTAGGACGATCGCAAGGCCGCCCCATGCCAGTCCCCCGGAGCGAATCACGTTGAACGCGCCGGGGTTCCGATCGCCGACCTCGCGGATGTCTCGGCGCAGGCCGACGCGTCCCAGCCACACGGCGAGCGGAAGCGCCCCGCAGAAGAACCCGAAGGCGAAGAACACTAGGCCGTTCATAGCCGGCCGCGCCTGCGGATACTGAGAGCCAAGAGTAGTCCCATCGAGGCGAAGCCGAACACCGCTGGCCCGCCCAGTCCCCAGAACACGGCCATGCCAATCGCCTGAAAGACCCACACGACGGCGTATATGACGAGCAGCGGGGGTGCATTAACCGGCGCAGGTCGCACGGTCAACGTCACAAGAAACGACACGACGAACCACCCCGCAAAGTTGACCCATGGAATTCCAAAGTACCCCACGGGTTCAGCCCACTGCCAGAAGCCCCACGCCACCATTTGCGGGTCGAGATACAGGTCCCACGCGGTCATCGCGGCACCGCTTATCGCAGCAAACGCGATCGTGCGCAGCGGACCAAAAGGAAGCGCAGCCGTGACCCGCTGCGCGACGGCCCACGACGGGCCAAGCATCATCATCCATGCGACCGGGATCAGCAGCGGCACGCCTGCGACCTGCGGTTGCAGACCATCGGTATACGCATAGTCGCCGAAGGGCACACCGGTCGTCGACCCAAGCCATTCCGCGCCAAACGTCAGGACTGCCACGATAGCGAAAGTCGCTGCGACACGCGTAGTCGACCACGTAGCGCGGAGCGCAATCAGCACCGCCGAGACCTGAAACAAGGCGCTCACGGTCGTCATCGCCGGAATAACGCCATCGCCCGCTACCCACCGTGCGATCGGGAGCGCAATCATCGAAAGCACCCAGGCGCCGACCGCGACCAACACCGCGGGGGCCATCCGAAGCTGCATCGCCTCGATGCGAGCGATCATGTCGTCACCAGCCTGTGAATCTCGCCGTTGACCTCCAATGCGGCGCATTCAGCGACATCGTCGACGATGACGCGCCCGGCTCGGTCGGTCAGCCGAACGTGGATACGCGCGTTCATGGTCTCGTCAACCCGGCGGTGCATCTCCGTCCGAATCGGGGCCTTCAGCAGGCCGCCTTGAGCGCGCTGCGAGTGCATTTGCAGCACGAAATTGCGGTCGCGCACGATCCACTCCACTGCGCTATCCGTCACGGCAAGCCGGGTAACCGTCGCACCGGTGTACGTCGCCCAGCGATAATGCCGTCCATGGTGCCACATCGCAACGATGAAACCCGGGAAGTTCAGACCCCACAAGGGAATGCGGGCAATCGACGCGCTTAGCGACGAGCCGGGCGTGCTGAAGTGGTTACTCTGCTGCCAAATGTACGCGGATGGGAAATTCGTCCCCCAATCCTTCTCCTGATAACCGACTCCGTCGGTGAAGTCGACCGTGACGCCGTCAATCACAAGCGAGCCGCGGATACGGTTGTCCAAGCTGACGAGACCGTGATAACACTCCATAGCCGGAATGTAGGCAAACGGCCCCATGATACCGGGTCGCAGCATGGTCCATGGCAAGTTGGTGTGCTCGACGTATTCCAGCGTCCCGGACACAGTTCGCTCGCCTACGAGGTCGACTGTCAGCGACGATCTGCTGAAGCAGTTCGGACCGACGCGAATGTCGAAACGCGTGCGATCCGCCCAAAACGCCTCTACCGGATATTCGTGATAAGACGCGCAGCCCTGCACGCCGTCCAGCACCTGCACGAAAGCATGATCTTGCGATGAATCCTCCGCGTAAAACACGCCCGGGATGATCGCCCACCGCTGACTCCGATCGGCGCTGACGTGCTTGAAATACCAGCCCTCGAAGTACGGCGGTTTGCGGCCGAAACCGTGATAGATCGACGGATCGGAAACACCACGCAAATACCGGATCACGCGGGCGCCCTTTCGACCTCGGGCACCTGAAGAAACCGCAGCACGGCATCTCGAACGTGCGGCCACGATCGCTTGTCGCGGGCATTCAGATTGTGGTCGCCGGGAATCTCGACATGCTGTACGGTACCGCCCAGACGCGCGGCCAACTTGCGCGTGTTGGCCGGCAGCACAAGCGTGTCCTCACGGCCCTGCACGACCAGCGTCTGGGAGTGCACTTTGGGCGCGCTGGCGTATGCCTCTACGCCCGCCGCACGAATTTGGGCGAACAGGTTGACCGGCACGGCGAAGTCGCGCACCGCCGTGCGATGATCGTCACGGTCAAGGTCTATTCCCGGCATCATGCGCGCCGTGTTCTTGCGAAACTCAGGATCATCGAAATCGGGTGTGAACAATCTGAACGGCTTGAATTGAGGCATGACGAATCGCAGGACCGGCAGCGCCTGCCAAAGGATGTGATTAATCCTGTGAAAGGGTGCAAGCAAAACGAGACCGTCTAGCGACTGCCCGGCGGATGCCGAAATCGCCAGCGCGCCGCCCAGACTATGCCCAACGACCACGACGCGGCCATGGCGCCGGCGCAGCTGGCCGAGCTTGTCGACCACCGCCGCCTTCCAATCCAGCGCCGTCTTGCTCGAGAGTACGGCGATCTCCGGCCCAAACCCGGGCAGCAGCATCGCCTCGACCGTCCAATCCGCGGCGTGGAGTTCTTCCGCCAACGGGCGCAGATCGTCAGCCGTTCCGGGAAATCCATGCACCAACAGGACGACCCCGCGATGGCCCACCAGTGTGAACGGGCGGTGTTCGTCGCCCGTGAACGCATCAGTTGTCGGAAACATGCGTCATCCCGATCGAACCGATCGGTTCCTCAAACGCGGGTTTCTCGACGGGCGCCGGCTCAAGGTCTCGAAGCAGCGACTTGTCGAACAAGTACAGCAGCAGCCCCTGAACCATGATTCCGATGCCGATTCCCACCGTGCGCGGACCGGCGCCACGCCTCCGCGCTAAGCGGAAGCCGCCCCAGATATACAACAGATCAAGACCAGCATTGATGGCGAGCAAGCGAGTCAGATTGCGCCGTTCTCGGGCTTGTACGTCGGGCGAGTCGGGATCAGGCAGCGACTCCCTGCGCCGATTCGCCGCCTTCTGGCCGAAAACGGCGATTCCGATGTTGATCAACCCCCAACCGATGCTCTGCGACCCGATAGCCCGCAGCAGAACACCTTTCGTGCTGAGCACAGCACCAGCAGCGATGTTGACGATATTCCATGAGAGCAGTTCCCGCGACACCCGGCGATTGAACGCCCAGATGTCAACGTGTCTAGTGGTTTCGCGATATGTATCGCGCCTTGAATCGTTCATAACGCACCTTAAGAAATTCCGGCAGGCGCTGTTCACTCTCCTTCGAGAGGACCAGCGTCACGCCAAATGCGAGGAGGGTGTTGGTGAGGCAGAAGAACAGAAACTCTTCGACCGGCAGGTGCGGGATGACATTCAGACCCAGCGTCTTCTTGGGGCTGATGTTCCACGTTCCCGCTTCGATCGCGTGGCTGTCGGCGGCACCGAGATACAGCGATGCAGGGATCAGCGCGCTGGCAATCATCTTGCGATGGCGCCACAAGATGTCGCCGCCAAAAGCCGTTTGGAGCATGATCGGCGGAAGCGCCCAGCTTGTGATCAGCGTCAAGTAGCGCAGGCGCGGGCCGCCCTTTAACAGTCCGAGCAGCGACAGTACCCAAACGACGCCGATCCCGGCGGTCACCGCTGCGCGCTCCACCGGCATCGTGTTCCCGGTCGGCGGGTCCGCTTCGATGCGGCGTGCCATAGTCTGCAGCAGCGAACCAGTCAGCAGCGGTTGCAGAACGAAAAACGAGTACTCCTCAATCGGCACCCACCCCAATCGAATGCCTGTTACGAGCTTGCGGTCGTAGCCCCAGATCTTTGACGCAACCAGATAGTTGTCCCAGATCGTCGTGTACGCTACTGCAACCGCCGCATGTGCGAGCAGCACCTTGTCTTCCGGCCAGTTTGTCAGTTCTTCGGGCATGGACCGGCCACGCCTGCGGTCCCACCAAAGCAAGGCGCGCAGGACGGCCAACGGCAGGATGACAAATCGAGCCAGAAACCCAAAATAACGCATGGAGAGCGCCTTCCTTGGCGGCCTGTCGCCTAATGCTGCTGTGCCCGCCGGCTCATCCACCAGATCGTCGGCAGACGGCTGAGCTTGCCGGTCAAGCGAACGTGTGCCCGCCGGCTAAAGACATCATAGTCGTGCCGCTCGATGTCGCTGAGGATGGCGTCGTACAGTTTGCCTGCCGCGGTGATCGCAAGCCTGCCGTCCGGGTCGAGTAGTGCGATTCCGCGCCACGAGTCGTTGTATAGGGCGCGGTTGCGCTGAATCTGAAAACGCATGAAGCGGCGCCACCGGTCTGTAACACGTCCCGCGCCGATGTCGGCATCGGAAAGGCCGAAGTCTGCAAGTTCGTCTTGCGGCAGGTACACGCGACCGGCTTTCCAGTCCTCCGCCACGTCACGCAGGATGTTGGTAATCTGCAGCGCAACACCGAGCCGAACGGCATACGGAATGGCCTCGTCCCCGCTGAACCCGGTGATGTGCATCGCCATCAGGCCCACGGTCGATGCAACGCCGTAAGAATACTCCGCGACATCCGAAAAAGTCTGGTAGCGCTTCTGAGTCAGGTCGCGCTTGACCCCGTCAATGAGCTGGTCGCTGTAGCCGCTCGGGATACCGAACCGTGTCTTCGCATCGGTCCACGCGACGATAACAGGATTCGGGTAGGCGTTCGACGCATTCAGGCGCGCACGCCACACCTCCAAGTTTGCTGCTGGATCGCCCTGCGGATGATCGACAATATTATCGGTAACACGGCAGAACGCATACAACGCCCGCGCGGCGCGCCGCTTATCGGCAGGAAGCATGGAGCTGGCGAGGTAGAACGTGCGGCTGTGCTGACGTGTGACAGCTGCACAATAGGCATACGCAGACGACAGCCCCGGGGCCGACTCGCCCGTCACCGTATCGCGGCGCGACTGCTGGGCCTGTTCTGCCCAAGCCAGCAGTTGGTATTCCCAGGAGTTTGGCAAGTATGTCGTCATTTACCGTTCTACCAGTCGTTACAGACCCATATAGTGGTAACGAATTCGTTGGAACCGGATATGAATTCCGCCTTAGCGACCGATAAGCACTTCAGGCCGGGTACTGTATACTTCGCACTATTGCCCTGCAGAACAATCTTGGGCATAGTCTTGCACTGACTTGCGAAAGGATGTGGTACCGTGACCAGTCCGCTCTTCAGTGGAAAAAAGACCAAGATCGTGGCGACGATTGGCCCGAGGTCTTCAGACGAGGAGACTCTGCGACAAATGATCCGCGCCGGCATGAACGTCGCGCGCATTAACTTCAGCCACGGCACGCATGACGACCATGCCACGCGTATCGAACGAGTTCGCCGCATTGCGGCCGAAGAGGGCACGGTCGTTGCTGTCTTAAGCGACATACAAGGCCCCAAAATCCGCATCGGCCAGATCAAAGGTGCCGGCATACCTTTGAAATCGGGCGACAAGGTCGTGATGGCGCTAGATGAGAAGGCCGACGGCACTGACAACATCATTCCGCTTCCCCACCCCGAGTTTATCACAGATGTTCTCGCGGGGATGACGCTTCTGCTAGACGACGGCAATCTAGAGTTCAAGGTCGACTCGACCTCCACGCAGCAGCTCAACTGTACGGTCGTCATCGGCGGCAATCTGACGTCGCGCAAGGGGGTCATGGCGCGTGAAGCGAAACATCGCATGCGCGCAATTACCGACAAGGACCGTAAGGATGTCGAGTTCGCGCTCGAACAAGGCACAGACTTCATCGCGATGTCGTTCGTCCGCAGCGCCGACGACGTGCAGGAGATGCGATGGCTGATGCGTCATCTCGGCCACGAGGATGTCGGCCTCATTGCGAAGATCGAGAAGCACGAAGCCCTTGACCGCATGGAGTCGATCTTGGCGGGCGTGGACGGCGTCATGGTGGCGCGCGGCGACCTCGGCCTCGAGATCGGCGCCGAGAACGTGCCATACCATCAGAAGCGCATCATCTCGCTGTGCAATAAGGTGAACAAGCCCGTCATTACGGCCACGCAGATGCTCAGTTCGATGGAGCACAGCCCCCGCCCAACCCGCGCCGAGGCCAGCGATGTCTACAACGCCATCGTCGATGGCACAGACGCCGTGATGTTGAGCAACGAAACGGCATCCGGCGACTATCCCGTAGAAGCCGTGCGCATGATGGCGCATATTGCCCGTAACGCCGAGGCTCACCTGCCCGCCGGCCGCACGCAGGACGACAAGCATCTCGAAGGCGTCGAGCGCATCGCTGACGCCATCTGTGAATCGACGTTCCAAGTGTCAGAGGCGCTCAAAGCCAAGGCCATCGTCACGGCCTCGCTCACCGGCTTTACAGCGCAGCGCGTCGCCGGCGAACGCCCCACGACGCCGATCTTCTGCGTTACACCGCGCCAATCGACGTACCGCCGAATGGCGCTCGTGTGGGGCGTGATCCCGCTGCTGGTCGATCAGTTTCAGACGATCGAAGAGATGATCCGTGTTGTCGCAGTGCAAGCACAAGCTGCGGGAATAGCCGCGCAAGGTGATATCGTCGTCATCGTAGCTGGCGTGCCGTTCGGGCTCGGCGGCGGGACAAATCTGATGAAGGTTCACCGAATCGGGGAGTCGTTCCCGGGCTAGCGGACGCTCCACCCCAGCCGTTCAATCACGGCGGGTTACTCGCCGTCTACAAACTCCAGCGACGGGGTCTGTTCTGTGCGCCCCGCCTGAAGGTCGCGCCGGCGCCGGCGTGGCTCGGCCATCGCCGCTCGCCCCGTATCCGTGACCGGAGTCGATCGGACCGTCCCGGCGTCCGCCGTGCTCGTTACGACCTGCTGTGCCGCACAGTACGGGCAGATCGTCCACGGCAGTTCCAGCGCGTTGCCGCACTTGTGGCAGGCCTTCTTGAGCTTGGTGTGGCAGTGCGGGCACACTTGCCAACCGGCCTGAACACGCTGACTGCAACCCGGACACGTCGGCTTCTCTTCGATCTCCTGCAAGAGCGCCTCTTCCTCCAGCGAGCGTTCGTAGGCCTCGGCCAACGTCTCGCGCGGGCGCAGCAGGAAATAGATCAACAGGCCGGGGATGTTGAGCAGCGCGACAATCGCGGTGACGAACACCTGCGCCAATGGATCACGCGAGCGGGCGCGCATGTCGCGGTTGGTCCACACAATCATCGCCAGCCACAGTGCGGCCAACGCCACAATCCCGTACAGCGCGATCAGTGTGGTGATGTCCGATCCACCGGTTGTCTGGTTCATTCGCGAGAGCTTTCAACTCGACCCAAGGAGCGTGTCTCGAAGGATAGCACGCCGCGCGCAGTTACGACAATGTGCGACGGCGTGAGCGCGGCGCCTTGGGCGTTGGTTTACCGACGAGAATCACGATCGAGCGCCCGGCCACCGTCACGAATCGCTGCTGTGCAAGCACCGTTTCGTCGCCGGGTACACAGACGTCATGTGGGGAGTGGGCCGACGTGTCACAAAACCGGAACCACGACATACCATCGGGGAGCGACGGGATCTCGAACCGGTGATCGTCCCAGTGGACGTTCATCGCCATGTACACGTAGTCATCCTGCGCGGCACCGCGTACGCCAGACTGCGCGCCGTGCTTGCCGCACATCAACACCGCCAACGTACGGTTATGCTGCGACCAGTCCGTTACCCATGGCTTTGTCGTGTGCCAGCTAATGTCCGGGTAGCCGCTGCCGACCTCGTCGCGATGGGTGAAGTGCTGGCGACGGCGCAGGATCGGGTGTGCCTTGCGGAAGGCGATGACATGCTTGAAGAACTCGAACAGGTCGGCGTTCTTCTCAATCAACGTCCAATCGAGCCAGTTCAGTTCGTTGTCGTGGCAGTAGGTATTGTTGTTGCCGTGTTTGGTGTGACCGACCTCGTCGCCCATCGAAATCATCGGTACGCCTTGGCTAAGGAATAGGACGGCGACGGCGTTCTTGACCATCTGTCGACGCAAGGCGAGGATATCGATGTCGTTCGTCGGGCCTTCGACCCCGCAGTTCCAGCTGTGGTTATCATTGTGGCCGTCGAAGTTGTCTTCGCCGTTGGCGACGTTGCGCTTGCGATCGTAGCTGTAGAGGTCCATCAACGTGAACCCGTCGTGGCATGTGACGAAGTTGATCGAAGCACGCGTACCACGCTCGCCATACATATCCGGCGAACCTTGTATGCGTTCTGCCGCTTCCCACACTTGCCCGCTGTCGCCCTTTAGAAACCGCCGAATCGTGTCGCGGTATTTTCCGTTCCACTCCGCCCAACGCCCGTACGCGGGGAACGTCCCAACCTGATACAACCCGCCCGCGTCCCACGCTTCAGCAATCAGCTTGCAGTTCGCCAGCACCGGATCGTGGGCGAGAGCCTCTAGCAAAGGCGGATTCGCCAGCGGCATGCCGTTGGTGTCGCGGCCCAGTATCGTCGCAAGGTCGAAGCGGAACCCGTCGACATGATATTCCGCGGCCCAGTAGCGCAGGCAGTTGAGCACCATGTCACGCACGACCGGATTGTTGCAGTTGAGCGTGTTGCCCGTGCCGCTGAAATTCAGGTACTCGCCGTTCGGCCCCAGCATGTAGTACGTTTTGTTGTCCAGCCCGCGAAAACTGATCGTATGGCCCTTGTGGTTGCCCTCTCCGGTGTGGTTGAAAGCGACATCCAAGATAACTTCAATGCCGTTCTGGTGCAGCGCCTTGATGAGCGTCTTGAACTCGTCAGCCTGCATCCCGTACCGGCCCGTGCCGGCGTAGCCCGCCTTCGGCGCGAAAAACCCGAGCGAGCTGTAGCCCCAATAGTTAATCAACCGCTCGCCGGTCAGGGGATTGACTCGGTCGTACTCATATTCGTCAAACTCGAAGACAGGCATCAGCTCAACGCAGTTGACGCCGAGTTCGAGGAGATAGGGAATCTTCTCGCGGACGGCCGCGAACGTGCCCGGCGGGTAATGCACCTGACTGGAGGGATGCCGCGTGAAGCCGCGCACGTGCATTTCGTAGATGACGAGGTCCTCAAGCGCGATGTTCGGCGGTTGATCGTCTCCCCAATCGTAGTCGTCCAGCAGGATCTGCGCGCGGTGCGGGAACGGATTGTCGGGGTCGGGCGGCTCGCAGAACACGTCCCGACCGCTGATTAGTTTGGCGTAGGGGTCAAGCAGGACCTTGTTGCGATCGAACCGGTGGCCTTCACGCGGTTTGTGTGGACCGTTCATCCGGTAGCCGTATTCGAGATCCTCGATGTCGATGTCGAACACCTGCATCGCAAACACGTGGCCGACGCGAAACTCCGGATAGAACGGAATCTCAACATACGGCTCGTGTGCGCCCTTGTGATACAGGACGAGCCACGCCTCAGTCGCATACCGCGAGAAGACGGCAAAGTTCACGCCGCTGGGGGTAATTGTCGCGCCAAACGGATACGGCTTACCGGCGCGCAAACGAAAACCTTCGTGCGTATGCGTCGGCTGTTGATCAATAGGTTGGCGCTGGAGCATTGGGGCGTTACATCAGCGCTAGAGCAGTTCCACGGTCGCTGTACGTACGAAACAGGTCGAGAAAGCCGGTCATCGACATGACGTCTGAAACATCGTCCGTCAGGCCCGCCAAGGCCATCGTGCCGTTCTTGTCGCGAATTGTGCGGTACAGAGAGAGTAGAAAGCGCAGCGCCGCGCTGGACAAGTAAGGGACTGCCGCGAGGTCGAGGAGAACCTGTTTCCCTTCTTGAATTTGACTGAGTACGGCGTCTTGAATTGACGTTACGCTGTCCCCGTTCAACGCGCCCTTCAAACTGAGCACGGTGACATTATTGAATTGTTCGACGTTCCAAACCATCTCTTGATCCATAGCCAATTGATCTGGCGCGTTTAACCTCATCATATAACCGGCATTATACCGCTTAAACATAAAGAGTCGAACATTTTCGTATACTTTCACTCAAACAGAGTTCGTGTTTCATTCAAAACGAAACCCGGGGCCGCCCCTGCGATCGGCACGGCCCCGGCAAACGGCCTAAAACTGCAGCAGGATGCGTTCGGCCTCTTCAAGGATCGGATCGCCGTCCGACAACAGCGTGTCGACCGTGACCGGCACGCGAACCGTGGGCGGCACACCGAGGCTCTCGATATGAATGTTGCCGTCGGCGTCGAGCGAGCGTCCCGCCGTATAGCGCACGATGACGCCCTCGGGCATCACGAAGTCGTCCACACTGCCGCCAAGGCCAGCGGTCGGATAATGTCCGACAACATCGGCACGGTCCTCGAGCGAGAGGTCATAGGCGAATCGTTCGCATGCGCTGGCGCAATCGGGCCCGATCAGAACGACGACCGGTCCGAAGTAGCGAAGGTCATCGGCCGGCAGGTACATCCGCTGTACCGAGCGCGGGTCGAAGATGAACTCCCCCGCCTCTTTGTTGTAGTACCCCCGCGACCCGACCACCAGCGGTTCGTCGAAGAAGTAAGCGGCCATCTGATCGGCGATGAACCCGTTGCCGCCCCCGTTCTGGCGCATGTCGATGATCAGGCCGGGCGCGCCCTGATCGATCACCGTACGGATCATCCGCTCCCACAGCTGAATCGTGAGAAGGTCGTTGTCATTGAACGAGTAGATCTTCGCGTAGGCCAAGCCGCTGTCCAATACACGGAAGTCCAGTGGGAGTTCGTAACCGGTAAACGCCGGTTCGGGGCTGTAGAAGAAGCTGTCGAACTCGTTGACCACCTGAAGTGTCGCGGTGACGGGCGATGATCCGGCGTTCTGGTATGTGATCTCCACGCTGCCGGTGGAGAGCGGGAACCGCAACGCGTAGCGCGCCTGCGCGAGTCGCCGGTTGTGTTCGGTGCTAAACGTCTCGCTGATTGGATTGGTCCGCGCGATGACGTCCTCGATCGGTCGGCCATCGACGGCCAGTATGCGCGCACCGCGGCGGATTCCCTCCTGCGCGGCGGGGCTGCTCGGCGTCACAAAGACGACGTAGGACTCGCGGTCGTCGGTTTCGCGAATGGCAATCCCCACGCCGCCTTCGACGGCTGTACGGACGCGATCGACAAACAGGCTGAAGGGCCGCACGCTGACGTGTCCATCCGGGAAGCCCCAGATAATCTCGGAGAGCATGTCGAGATAAAGCTGGCGGTCGCCGCGTTGGTCGGCCTCCTCGAAGCGCGGGCGATACTTCTTGACCACCGCGTCCCAATCCAGCCCTTTGTACTCGGTGAACGCGTACTCGTTGCGCAGCTTTTCGACCATCGCATCGAACGCATCCGTATAGCTCAATCCGCTGTAGTCGACCAGCGCCGCGCCTTCAGGCTCGATCAAATCGATGACCTGCTCTTGAGAACGGTCAAAGACGAACGGCTCGCTGTCCATGTCAACGACCGAATACCCCTGCGGCACCTCGACAATCGGGTCGTCATCAGTGAACAGTAGTCCATCAGCGCCGAATCCGCTCGGGAAGCCCTGGCCGGGTTCGGGCGCAAAGATCAGAAACTTGCCGCCGATGATTTCCATCCGCTTCTCGGGGTCTTCGCTGATGCGTGTTGAGGCATAGGCCGTCGACCAGCCACCGCCGGACAAGTCGCGTTCCTCTAAGAACGGATCGCCCCACACGTTGTTCCAGTAGGCCACCGCGAACACCATGACACCGACTTCTTGCTCGCTGTCGTTGTCAACGTCCCGCAGGGTCCCCTGTGGCTCGATGGGCAGGGCGACGCTGTACGTAAACGGCGATGTATAGAAGTCGGACGTGATCTGACCCAGCGTTTGCGATTCTGGCGGAAAGACAAAGTACTCATTGCGATCCACAAATCCGGCTTGGTCTTCGAGGATCACGAGTGGAGAGGCAACGCCGGACGTGAAGAACGGACTCGTATAGGCCACCGAGCCTGTGATGACGACCGGCCCGCCTTCGTCGTTGACGACTTGGGCTGGCGGCAGGGATTGCGCCGAGGCCATCGCGGTGACGAGCAAGACAAGGACAAGAGAGAGATTCAATCGAGTCATGGGAGGTATTCGCCTGATTCGCCTGCATTCGACAGTGTGATTATCGCGCATCATCGTACAAAGCACTCCGGCTATTATGGACGCCTAATCTAGGAACTTGCGCTACAATCCGAAGCATGTGTCATGTCAGTCGTGATGTTACGGGGGCCTACCATGTCTGATTGTGTCGCTGTCGTGCGGGGCATCCCACATATCCCATCCGTCACCGAAGTCAACGTGCGTTCCGGTCCCGGCACCAATTTTGAGGTCGCGTTCACGGTGCCGGTCGGCATGGACAGCTTGCGAATCCTCGACGTCACGCCCGATGCCGAGAACAAAGCCAAGGACGGCAAGATCTATCAGTGGTTCAAGCTGACTTTCCACGGCGGCGCTGTTGGCTATATCCGCGACGATCTGCTTGACATCGTCGGGGACTGCAGTGAACAGGGCTATGGGGTCTACAGCGAGCGGACGTTCGTATTTACCGTTACCCGCGCCGGGGCAGAAGCGCCGCTGCCGGTCCCTACTCGTCCCATCACCGGCGTGTTTGGTCTGGAGCGTGTGCGCCGGGCCGCATTTGCCATTACGCATGTCTTCGAGGGTAAAGGCTACCCGGCCTACCAGAACTACGACACCGGAATCGTTAGCTACGGGCGTTTTCAGTTCACGCTCTCAAGCGGGAGCTTGGGGACAGTTATTCGCCGCTACTTGGAACGGTCGATTACGCCGGTTGCCGACATGCTGCGCAACGAGTACCTGCCGCGCATCCTCGCGCGCGATCCTGCACTGCGCGACGACCAGCGCATGCACGACCTGCTTGTCGCCGCAGCCGACGAGGACGCGATGCGCATCGTCCAAAACGAGGTCGCGACGGAGGCGTATTGGGATCGCATGTTGTCGATCAGCGCGACGCCGCGCGGGATTCAGCTTCCGTTGAGCCTCGCGCTGCTCTTCGATATCGCCATCAACTTCGGCGTAATGCACGGCTTGATCACGCGCGCGGAGACCGAACTTAACGTTCCGCTCCGAAGCAGAGTCGGCGACACCGGTGTATCCGAGCAGGAATTGATGGCTAAAGTGGCCGAAATCCGCAAGATCAGCCACGATCGTCAGGCCGACCGCGACAATCTACCGGGTCTGAAGGTGCGCGGCGATTTTTGGGTCAACCTTGTCGCCAACGACGATTGGGCGCTCAATGGCGACGCGAACGGCGACATCCTTGTGAAGGGCCGGCCCGTTCAAGTGCGGAACCCGGCTGAGTTCTAAACACAAAGGCGCTCGCGGATGAACCCCGAGCGCCTTGATTCGATGCCTGTAGTGTCGAGTGTTATGCGCGCGCGGAACCTGCTACGGCGGGTGACGAGCCGCCACCGAACATCCGCAGCGCGACTAGGACGACCAGCACGGCGGTAAGCCCGGCGACGGCCACGGCAGCCACCGCGACGCTCGAGATGGCGCCGTGACGGACCGCAATCGCACTAACCGCCCAAACAATCACCAATCCATAAGCGATGTCGCGCCGCAGCCACACCATGCCGGCGGCGACGATTCCCGTGACCGTGAGCATGATAACGGCCCATACCTCGGATGAAATGCCGAACCCATCCCAACCCGCATCGACCAGCAGGTAACCGGCGTTGGCGATCGTCGCGGCAGTAATCCAGCCGATGTAAATGCTGAACGGAACGTGGATGGCAATCTTCGTCACGCGGCTCACCTCGGACACGCCAATGCCAAGCCGGATGTAGATCGCCAGCAAGGTGCCCAGCAGGAGCAGCATCATTACCATGCTGAGTGCGAACTGGTTGTAGTGGAAGCACGTCAGCCATGCGATGTTGAATACGCTGCTGGCCGCGAACAGGTAGCCGATACGCTGAACGGCCGGGTTATCACGTTGACTGGGAAGCGCTTGATAGACGCCGAAGATGATGAGGAACGTGTAGATGACTCCCCAGATGCTGAACGCATAGTTGGCTGGGAAGTACAGCATGTTCGAGTAGCGGTTCGCGATCTCAGCGCTGGTCTGGCCGTTCAGCGGCAGCGACTGAGAGATGAAGTTGAAAGCGACAACGGCCGCCAACGCGAGAATGTTGACGAGCTGACCAGCACGGATTCCGGACACGGTGCGCACCTCTTTGTAGATTGTGCAGAAAGTAACAATAATCGCAATATAGCACTTTCTACCGCCGGAAACACACGACTCTCAGCGACCTATCTGTGACGCCTTAGGAACGACTTAGGTGTGGCGGCGTACCACGCATGGCAAGCGCGCGAACCCGATCAGCGACCATGTCGATCGCCGGATGATCGAAGCCCATCTGCGGAATGATGATGTCGGCATAGCGGCGGCTTGGCTCAACGAATTCAAGGTGCATGGGCCGCACCGTTCGAAGATACTGCTCAATCACGTTGTCGACCGAGCGGCCACGCTCGCGGATGTCACGTTGGAGGCGGCGGATAAAGCGGATATCGGAGTCGGTATCCACGAAGATCTTGAAGTCGAGCAGATCGCGAAGCTCCGGCTCGGCAAAAATCAAGATCCCTTCAACCAGGATGATCGGCTGGGGATCGACGTGGATCGTGCGGTCGGTGCGCGCATCGATCGTGAAGTCGTAGACCGGGATCTCCACAGGCTCCCAGTCGCGCAGACGCTTGATATGCTCGATCATCAGCGGCGTATCCAGCGAGTCGGGATGGTCGAAGTTCACCGTAGCGCGCTTATCGGGTGGAAGGTTGATTAACTCGCGGTAGTATGCATCGTGGGGAAGATACGCGATTTTGTCGCTGCCGACCCGTTCTACGATCGCCATGGCGGCGGTGGTTTTGCCTGAGCCTGTCCCGCCGGCAACGCCAATCGTAAACGGTACGCCTATCTCGTGCTGCGTGCTCACACCCGTGCCCCCTGAACGAAAACGGCCTGCATCAGAGCATGCAGGCCGTTGGAGAGCCACCGAAGGGATTTGAACCCTTAACCTGTCGCTTACGAAGCGAATGCTCTGCCGTTGAGCTACGGTGGCGTAGACGGCAGCAGTATAGCATTGGTTGAAACGCCGTTCAAGACCCCCTCCCCGGTCATTGGTCGCGGCGTACTTGAGGCGCGGTCATACGAGATCACATATGAGCGCTGCGCGTGTTGAGGACCGTGAAACCCTATGAGGAGCCAGAGCGGCAGATACGTATCGAGGCCGCGGCAACGCGGGTGATCATGCCGAGCATCGTGATCGGCTACATGCTGACCGAGGGCATGCCGCTGCTCGATGCGGTCCTTGTGGTGACCAAGAACGGCCGGTTTGCCAGCGGGCTGAGGCGCAGTGGCATATCCGATTTCGAGGGCGTTCCGACCGACGACGAATCGCTGCGTCGTGCAGGTGCGGGTCGCGTGATTAGCCCCTTTCGAATCGCAGCGCGGTTCATGCTGCTGGCCACAACCCGGCCAGTCGTTAGCGACTTTATCACGTATGTGCTGTACAATCCCCTTACACACTTGGAGACGTCGGAGCTGTGCATCGACGAAACCTCGCCGTGGGTCCGCCGTCAAATCGGCGACCTCGACTTACAGACGAAGTATGAGGGGCGTGTCATCGGCGCGCGGCTGACTGACGAAATGGTGGTGTATGCTCCTCCGCCTCAATTCCGAGTTGAGGCAGGGCATGTTATGCTGATAGTTACAACGATGGAACGGTTTGACTCCCTGCGTGAAGACGCGTGCGGCAGTGCGAACAAGCGCCCGAAATCATTCCGCACTGCAAAACCCGCGTCGGCAACCTATCGCGCAGGAGAGCGATACTCGCTATCATAACTGCGGAGGAGCCGCACAATGTCCGAAAAGATTCTGGTTGTCGATGACGACGTCGAGAGCTTGAAGCTGATCAGCCTGATGCTGAAACGGCAGGGCTACGACGTGGCTATTGCCAATTCCGGTGTACAGGCGCTGTCCAAAGCACTGGCAGAGATGCCGAACCTGATCATCCTCGACATCATGATGATGGACATGGATGGCTACGAAGTGTGCCGCAGGCTGCGGGCAAACCCCGAGACACGGCCTATTCCGATTATCATGTTCACGGCCAAGACCTTGATCGACGACAAGGTCGCCGGGTTTGAGGCCGGGGCTGACGACTACCTGACGAAGCCGACCCACCCTGCCGAGCTCGCATCACGCATTAAGGCCGTGCTCGCTCGCAACCAGACCAGTTCGCAGAGCGTGCGCCCGCAAGGGGTCGCTGTTGGCGTGTTAGGCGCGAAGGGCGGCATCGGCACAACCACGGTTGCCGTCAACCTCGCCGCGGCACACCAGCAAAACAAGGGGCGTCCGATTCTGGTCGACTTCCGGCTTGGCGCAGGACACGCCGGCATGTCGCTTGGCCTGAAAAATCTCGATGGAATGGCGAACGTGTTGAGCAAGCCGGTCAACGAGATCAAAGCGCCGCTGCTGATGCAAAACCTCGTCACGCATGGCAGCGGATTGCGCCTGTTGGCCGCATCTGCCGATCCGCGCGAGGCGCAGCTGCGATTTACGCCGGACGCTGCAAACGCGATCATTCGCGGCTTGAAGGCGATTGGCAACCCGATCGTGATCGACCTCGGCGCAGGATACAGTGAGCTGACAGCGCGCATGCTGCCGTCACTTGACAAGTTGGTCATCCTCGTCGAGCCGGTCGCCATGGTTATCGCTGCGGCTGAGCATCTGATCGAGGCGATCAAGAACGACTTCAACAAGCCGATCCACATCGTCGTCATCCATCGCACGCCGTTGGCCCGTGGCATGATCACCTGGACCGATGTCGAAGCGCGCTTGGGACAGTCGGTCGCCGGGATGATTTCCGCCGCACCCGAAATCGCATATCAGGCGATGGAAGCGGGAAACCCGATCGTACTCCAGCAACCCGGCGCCGTGATCGCCAATCAGTTCATGAAGCTCGCCCAGACGATCCCGGGGTGATACCTACGCTATGGCCGACGCCGAGCAGCAGCTCGAGGACTATCGGAAAATACTCGAGATCACCAAACATCTGAATTCGACGCTCGAGTACCGGACACTGCTGCAGCAAATCGTGCTGGCTGTCGTCGATGTCGTGAAAGTCGAGGCGTGTTCGATCCTCCTGATCGACCCGTCGACGGGCGAGCTGCGCTTCGAGATCGCTTCGAACCTACGCCCGCAGGAAACCGAGAAGATCGTCGTCCCGATGGACCGCAGCATCGCCGGCTGGATTGCCTCACATGGCGAGCCGCGTGTCATCGAGGACGTGACCAAAGAGCCAATCCACTTCCGAAACATTGAGAAGGAAATCAAGTTCGAGACTCGAAACCTGTTGGGCGTGCCCCTCAAGACGCACACGCGCGTGATCGGCGTCGTGCAGGCCGTCAATAAAATCGGCGGCCGCTTCACCGGTGAAGACATCAACTTGCTGACGATATTGGCGAGCCAAGCAGGTGTCGCTATCGAGAATGCCCGCCTGTTCATGCAGAGTGATTTCATCTCGGAAATGGTGCACGAACTGCGTACGCCACTGGCAGCGCTGAAGGCCAGTGTCAACTTGTTGAAGCGCCCAACCCTACCTGCCGATAAGCGTGACGAGGTCCATGATCTGCTCGAGGACGAGACCGACCGGCTGATTTCGCTGACGTCGGACTTCCTCGACCTCGCGCGGCTCGAGTCTGGACGGGCGGAGATCGAGCGCGATGTGGTCGACCTCTATCCGCTCATCCGCGACTGCATGGCCATTGTCGAGCCGCAAGCCGCCGGTCGCGAAATCGAGATCAGCCTCGAGGTACCGGAAGCCGCCGTCGTCGGAGACAAGGGCAAGATCAAGCAGGTCGTCCTCAACCTGCTGACGAACGCAATCAAGTACAACCGGCCTCGTGGATCGGTGAAGGTCACCGCGCACAGCGCCGACAACGGTATGGTTCAGGTCGACGTTGCAGACACGGGCGACGGCATTAGCGCCGACAACCTGCCTAATATGTTCCGCAAGTTCTTCCGTGCCGCCGATCACGCGAATCGGGTTCAGGGCACCGGTCTCGGTCTCGCCATCTGCCGAACAATCGTTGAAGCGCATGGCGGCAACATCTGGGTCAACAGCGCGCCGGGCAGCGGCTCGACGTTTTCGTTCACCGTTCCCGCGGCGTAACGTCCAGCAGAACCTTGAGCGCACCGGGCCGTGCCGCGTGCTCGAAGGCCGTCACGGCTTCCCGCAGAGGATAGCGTGCATCGATCAGCGGCAGCACGTCGACAGCCTTCGTTTCCAGCAGCCGCAGTGCTGCGGGGAACGGACCGCACCGGCTTCCGATCACACGAACTTCAGCCACCACGACTTTGGTTAGGTCCGCAAGAGGCAGGCCGACGTACGTCGATTTGAGGTGGATAACGCCGCGCGGCCGCACCAGCGATAACGCGGCGGCGAAACCTTCGCTGGCCCCGGTGCAATCCACGACGACATCGACACTCGCCGGCGCAATGTCGTCGATGCGGACGGGCTCGATCCCCCACTTGCGCAGCAAGTCGACCTGCCGTTGGCGCCGTGTGACCGCGCGAAGCCTCGCGCCGGTCAGCTTGATGACCTGCGCACACAACAGGCCCAGCTTCCCAGCACCGATCAACACGACTTCGTCCGTTGGACGGATCGGCTCCATTTCCAGGATCTCAAGCGCCGCCGCTAACGGCTCGACAAACACCGCTTCGTCATCGCTCACGCTGTTGGGGACTACGTGCAGGCAGTTCGTCTGCAGCGCGAGATACTCGGCAAACGCACCGTCGTGCCGGTCGATCCCCACGGTGGTGCGATTCCGGCATTGTGACGGGACGCCATCGCGGCACATATCGCACTTACCGCACGCGACATTGATCTCCCCGACCACGCGCCGGCCGATCAGATGCCCTGGCCCGTGCTCGACAATGCCGACAAACTCATGCCCGAGCACCCCGCGGAACCCCATGTAACCCTTCACCAATTCGAGGTCGGTGTTGCAGATACCGGCCGAAATCACGCGCACTAAACACTGATGCGCTCCCGGCACAGGATTCCGATAGTCGGCGGTCACGCCGAGGCGATCGGATAGAACAGCAGCAAACATCGGCAGCTTCTACTCCTCGACAGGAAGCGGCGGCGGGACAAGCGACCCAAGCCGTGACATCAGCGGGATTTCGCCCTTCTCCCACGCCACCAGCAGCGGCACGGCCGTAAAGATCGACGAGTACGTCCCGCTCAACAGTCCAATGAACAGAATGGCGATGAACTGCTTGATGGTGTCGCCGCCGAACAGCAGGATCGCTGCCATGATGAAGAACGCGTTGAGCTGCGTCGCGAGCGAGCGGTGGATCGTCTCCCAGATGCTACGGTTGACGATGGTCTCGTACGGTTCGCCCAGATAGCGCGGGATGTTCTCGCGGATGCGGTCGAACAATACGATCGAGTCCTGCACGCTGAAGGCAAGAATGGTCAATACGGCCGTGAGGAACAGCGCGTCGACCTCCCACCCGAGCAGCAGCCCGGCGATCGATGCAACCCCCATGACCACCAGCACGTCGTGGATCATCGCCGCAATCGCGCACAGGCCGTAGCGCAACGCCTTCGGTACTGTACGGAATGCGACTACGATAAACAGCGTTACGATAACTCCGCCGGCAAACACGGCGAAGAACGCCGCGCGAGCAACTTCCGCCCCGATCGTCTCGCTAACACGTTCCGTCAACGTGCTCTCGCGGTCGAGCGGGGCGATTGATTCGAGATCGTTGAACAAGTCGTCGACGACAGCTTGCTCGAGAAACGAACCGCGTACCGACCATCGCTCGTTTCCGCCACTGTCGACATTGCGCTGAACCGTGACGTTCGCGCCGTCGTAACGCGCGAACACGTCGCGCAGGGCGTCCTCCGTGACCGTTTCTTCCTCGAATCGCAGGTCATAGATGCTCCCACCGACGAATTCGATACTCAGCCGAAACGGCGCACCAGTGGTGAGCGTCGAGTAGACCATCGCGATGATGCCGGGCAGGATGACCGCGGCCGAGAGAAGAAAGAACCAGCGCCGGCGTTCTACCAAGTTGAACATGTGTGTCGTCCTTGCCCGCGCCTACGCGCCCAACAGCCATTTGCGCTCGGTCAGCGGCTTCTGCAGCCACTGCGCGAGGATATAGAGGAATGTCCGCGTCACAATCGTGGCCGTGAACAGGTTGATGACCAGGCCGAGGATCAGCGTGATCGCGAAGCCGCTGACTACGCTTGCTCCGGGCGTTTGGCCGAAGAAGAAGAGCACCGCGCAGATGATGATGGTCGACGTGTTCGAGTCCCGGATCGAGCCCCAGGCCCGGCTAAAGCCGTTGTCGAGCGCGGTGCCGAGAGGCTTGCCGGCCCGCAGTTCTTCCTTGATGCGTTCGAAGATCAGGATGTTGCCGTCGACCGCCGTCCCGATCGAGATGAGGAACCCGGTGATCGCTGGCAGTGTGAGCGTGACCGGCAGCAGTTTGAATATTGCGAGATTGAGGACTGCGAACACGAGCAACGCCAGCGCGGCCGCGGTGCCTGGAACACGATAATACAACACCATAAACGTCAACACGACGATCACGCCGATGATGCCGGCGCGGATGCTCAGGTTGACGGACTGCTGCCCGAGCGTCGCTCCGACGTCGGTCACGGCCTCTTCCCGCAGCGGGATCGGAAGCGCACCGCTGCGCAGTTGAAGCGCGAGGGTGTTGGCTTCGTCCTGGGTGAAGTCGCCTTCGATGACGAACCGTCGATCGAGCCGGTCGCGGATGTACGGGGCTGACAGCACGACGCTGTCAAGCACGATCGCCATTGGCTCACCAACCCGCGACCCGGTGTAGGTTGAGAACGCTGCTGCGCCTGCGTCGGTCAGTTCGACAGCGATGTAGAAGTCACCGGAGTTGATGTCGAACTGCGCCGCTGCCGCCGCAAGGTCGGCGCCGGTCAATGCCGTGCTGAACGGCTGACCTGTACGTGGGTTCAAAATTGTCGGTGCAAACGCCCGCGCGCCCGCATCGCCTGCCTCTTCACGCGCGCGCAGCAGTTGATCCTGCGCAGTGGTGAGCACGCGCTGATCGATCAGGCTTGAGACCTCACCCCCACTCAGCCCGCCGAAGTCGACAAACTCGAGCAGCGCCGTAGCCTTGATCGTATCGACGGCCTGCTGCTTGTCGGTTACACCCGGCAGTTCGACCAGAATGCGCGTGTCTCCGACGACCTGTACCGTCGCCTCAGTCAGTCCGAGGCCGTTGACGCGGCGCTCGACATTTTCGGCAGCGCGCTGCAAGTCGTCACGGGAGTACGTCCCGAATGGCAACGCAGCTTCGAGCAGCACGCGCACGCCGCCAACCAAATCGAGGCCTAGGGGCTGCTCATTGATCGCGAGGTCGGGCTGGCCGTCGTTGTCCGTGTCGAGCGTGAACCCGTTGGACAGCGGCGTCGCGACCCAGATCGCAAATGCCGTTAGGAGGGTAACGAGTACCATCCATCGGTAATAACGTGTCATCGATAACCTCTCCCTGTTGGCCGCTTGCCGTGATCAGCCACATGGCTGAATTGGCATAGGCCGCGTTGTGCCCGTGAGGAATGAGTGCGAGCCAGAAGATAGACCCGTCCGGCAGTACATAGGGCAAGAACGGCTTCGTGCGCCGGTCTTTCCACCCTCTGACTGAACGATTGATGCTATGTGGTCGGTGACTCTACAAGCGCAGGATCACAACGAGAAGAAGAATCGCACCGATTGAGTCTACGATCAAGCTGAAATCTACCGGAAGAAGTTGGAGATCGCTGATATCCGGGAAAGCGTCCCGCGGCAATGGGCTCGCATTCATCAGCCGAGCCGCCAGTTCTCGCGCCTCCTCCGCGCTGAAACTGCCTTCGACGACAAATCGCTTACCGAGCCGGGTGCGGACAATCGGCGCCGACACGACTCGCCCGTCAACGACGATGCCCATCGCCTCGCCGATACGCGACTCCGTGAACGTAGCCAACACTTCGCCGCCAGCATCACTCAGTTCAACGTCGACCCGGTGGCTGCCAGTGATCGAGTCAAAGTGCGCTTCAGCGTGCGCAACGGCAGCACCGGTCAATACTGTTGTAAACGGCTGGCTTGTCACCGGGTGCAAATGGCGCGGCGGCACCGCGTCCGACAATGTGGTGCTCGACACGCCACGCTCGACCTGAGCGGTCGTCAGTATCAGTTGGTCAATCAGCAGCGCGGTGTCGGCGGCCGTCAGCCCGGAAAGATCGACCAGTTCGAGCGGAATCCCGGTTGATTCGGCGCCGTCTGCCTGAGCAACCGTCGGTATACCCTGAGCCGCGACAGAAGACTGACGCACACCAACAACGATGACCGCTGCAAATGACAGGAGCGTGAACCAGCGCACCGTACGCTTCATTACATGCTGGCCTCAAGCTGCCGGCGCACAAAGCTAAGCATGCTGTTCACCGGCCTCTTCCGCTTGGCGGCCCATCTGCGCGTTGCGAGCCAGTTCTTCGGGATCGAACTGCTGAAGCAGCGATGCCGTTACAGCGCGGACCCGTACGCCCGGCGCGATCTCGATCACGGCGATGCCCTCGTCACCGCGAATCTCGATGACTTGCGCGATGAATCCACCGGCGGTGATGACCTCATCGCCCTCTGCCAGCGTGCGAACCAGCCGTTGCCGCTTGCTGAATTCGCGCTGCTTCGGAAAGATCACCAGCGACCAATAGCCCGCTAGCCCGAGCAGCATTACCGCCGCCAGTACAACCCATTCCTGCAT